>DATMZV010000139.1:0-12104 GCA_035573355.1 Gaiellaceae bacterium
TGTGTCGACGGGTCACCAGGAGCATCCGAGGGATACGAGTCGACGTCGTCGTAGTTCCAGCAGCCGCCGCCCCACTGGTAACCCTCGTAACGCGCGGCATTGGCGTAGTCCTGGCCGGCGTCGCGCGTCATCGTCGTCATGAACGTCGGGGAGTCGTAGTTGCAGTTCGTCCAGAAGCGGTGATACGCCTGCGCGCCGTTTGCGCCTGCGAGGAGCAGGCCGGCACCAAGGGCGAGGAGAAAGATCTTCATCGGGGCTCCTTCAGGTCGAAGCGGTCGACGAACGCACCGGCGGCGGTCGAACCGAGCTGATAGAGGGACGACCCGGCGAGGCGGAACCGGGCGAGCGGGGCCGACTCCGCCCACTCGGAGGGCTCGACCGAGAAGCGCTCCGCCACACCGCGCTGACGCAACACGAGTACGACGTACTCTGCACGGTCCTCGGTGTACGTCTTCAGCACGACGACGAGCTCGTTGCCGTGCGGTTCGGCGAGTTGCACCTCACCGAGCGGCGTTTCGCTCGTGACGCGCCAGCTGCGCGCCACCGCGTTGCCGGCGAGCTCGGCGATGCGCAGCTCACTGGAGCCGACACGGTCGACGACGACCTCTCGGCCGTGTGCAAGAGGCCGGCCCGGCCGCCCTCGCGCGGCTTGCGCGCCTCGGTCGAGCGCAGTCCCCTGCTCGGCTGCCGGTAGCCACTGCTCCGACGGCTGCTGTAGGACGGCCGGGCCTTCGGGCCCGAGCGCGAGCTTCGCCCACGTACGGTCGGCCAGGCGTTGTGTCCACTTCGCCGTGCCGTCTCCGCGGAAACTCCGAAGGAGCGGTACGGGAGTCAGACGGTTCGGCGGCTCGAGGACGTCCATCGTCCCGTCGGGCTCGACGACGAAGTCGGCGAGACCGCCGCTCACCGCGAGCGTGACGGCCTCGACCCGCCCGCGAGCCCACCGCTCGGCACGCCCGTTCACCTGATCGAGGAGCGTGACGGTTCCGTCCGCGCCGACGTCGAACGAGGCCGGGCCTGCGAACCCGAGCGCGCGCGAGCCGGCGAGCCCCGCCTGCCCCGGCTCGCTTCCCCACGAGGCATGCAACACATGCGTGTCAGCGCGGCGAGGTGCGCCGAACTCGTGCGTTCCGAGCTCCACCTGCGTCGGATCCCCGAGCGGAAGGCTCCGGTCGGGAGCCGACGACCCACCTGCAGGAACGGTGATGCTTTCGCCGCTCGCATCGTCGTGCAAGACCGCGTAGTACGAGAAGCCGGTCCGCGACGAGGCGAGGGCCGGCGGGATCTCGGCGAAATACCGCCCCTCGCTCGAGTCGTCTCCGCGGACCAGCGGAATCCGCTCGTACGACCCCGCGTGGCCCGCGCGCACGTACACCTCCCCCGATCCGGCGCACGGCCTGCCGTCCTCGCGCGGGGCGCAGACGATCGCGTACCTCAGCGTGTCGGGCTCTCCAGGGAGCGTCAAGGCCGGCGGGACGTGGCTCGCCTCCAGCCCAGGAGCGGCGCTGCCGGGAACCCCGACCCCCGCTGCGGACAGCGACGTGAGAGTGACTCCCCCGATGATTCCTGCTGCTAGCCCGGCCGCTCCCCCCACGAGCGACCGGATTGCTGGCCGGCGCATGGGACACCTCCTGGTCGGGATCGCTTCGACCGTACGCGGCCAACTCGGACGCCTGGGTGACGTCTCTGCATCAGAAGTGCAAAATCAGAGTTAGAGCACCGTTCGAAACGGGGAGAGGCCGCAAGATGGTCGTCGACGAACGCCTACAAGCGCTGCTGGAACAGGGAGAGGAGGCCGGCTGCCTCAATCTCTCCGCGGTCAGCGAGTTCCTGCAGGAGGCCGACCTCGACGAAGACCAGACGACGGGGTTCTTCGAGCAGCTCCAGGAGCGCGGCATCGACCTGACCGACGACTGCGCGCGTCCCGACGCAATCGGGAGCACGTACGTGAACGGCGATCTCGCCGTCGCCACCACTGACGCCCTGCAGCTCTTCCTGAACGAGGCCGGCCGCTACAAGCTGCTCACCGCCCCGGAGGAGGTCGAGCTCGCGAAGCGCATCGAGCGCGGCGACAAGGACGCGAAGGATCTGATGATCAACTCGAATCTCCGCCTCGTCGTGTCGATCGCGAAGAAGTACCAGGGCCACGGCATCTCGCTCCTCGACCTGATCCAGGAGGGAATCATCGGGCTGATCCGCGCGGTCGAAAAGTTCGACTGGCGCCGCGGCTACAAGTTCTCGACCTACGCGACGTGGTGGATCCGGCAGGCCGTGCAACGCGGCGTGGCGAACAAGTCGCGCACGATTCGGATTCCGGTTCACATCGTCGAGCGCGAACAGAAGATCTCGCGAGCCGAGCGCGCGTTGATGGCGAGGTTGGGACGCGATCCGAGCGACGAGGAGGTCGCCGAGGTGGCAAAGCTCTCGCTGAAGCATGTGCAGGAGGTGAGGGCCGCCGCACGAGCCGTGACCAGCCTCGACAAGCCGATCGGCGCCGAGGGCGACGCGAGCTTCGGGGATCTCATCGCCGGGGAGGAGGCCGAGCCCTCGGAAGAGGTCCACGTGAGCCTTGCCGAGAGCGCGGTCCGCGACGCGGTCGAGACCCTGCCCGACCGAGAGCGCGAAGTCGTGAAGCTTCGCTATGGGATGAATGGCGACCCCGATCCGAAGTCGCTCGAGGAGATCGGCCGCACGCTCGGATTGACGCGCGAGCGCGTGCGCCAGATCGAGACGCGAGCGCTACAGCGGCTCGCCGAACGCCGCGAGGTTGCCGCGCTCGGCGAAACCGCCTAGAGAGTGGAGCCAGCCGGGCTCGAACCGGCGACCTTCTGGCTGCCAGCCAGACGCTCTCCCAGCTGAGCTATGGCCCCGTGCCGGCCAAGTGTAGCGGCGAATTCGAAGTTCTTGGCCCAGTTGATCCGGCGAGCTTGGTTGTTCTTCGCCGGAGCAAGTCGGAGCCGAATTGTCGTGAGCCCATCGATCCTCTCGATAGGAATGAGATAGCAGCAGTCGAGCTCGTCGCAGTACGCTGCGACCGCATCGATCTCTTCGCGCGTGTACGACCGATTGAGCATCCCCACAGCGGTCCGACGACAGGAGTAGCAACGAATCACCAGCACGTCGCCGTTGCGCGCGGCCGTCTTGCATTGCACTCGAAGGAGCCGGGTTCCAATGTCCAACACGAGGTCGTACCGCTCATCGGCCACTGCCCGAAATACACCGACCCCCAATCGAATTGCTGCGGAAGTGATGGCAAGCTCGGCTATCGCGCCCTTCTGGTTCGTTGTCAGCATCAGTCGAACGTAGCCACGGCTTCGGCTGGGCCGTGGCCGGTTTGGACACCTTGCGGTGCATCAACTCTGTGCGCACCCTCGAACGATGTCGCTGCGCATCCTGCTCGTCGCCGTTGCACTGGTCCTGCTCGGCATTGCCATCGTCAGGCCGCACGGATCGCCGTCGAAAGGCCCGTACCACGCGGATCCCGCACGAACCCCGGGCGTTCTCAATCCCTACGTGACGCAGCGCAACATCAACTCCACCATCTGCCTTCACGGCTGGACGAAAACGATTCGGCCGCCGACGTCCTACACGAATGCGCTGAAAGAGAAACAGATACGCGAATACGGCGTCGGTGGCTCGACCTCCGACTACCAGGAGGATCACCTGATCAGCCTCGAGCTCGGCGGGCACCCGACGGATCCGCGCAATCTCTGGCCCGAGCCGTATCCACGCGCGTCCGCGGTCGACTCGATCGAAAACGACCTGAACAGCAAAGTCTGCTCAGGCGAACTGACACTCGAAAGCGCACAGTTGAAGGAATCCGCGCTCAAGCATTCGGACGGGTGAATGTGAAGCTGCTCGGCGACTGGAACTGGTACCTGCCGCCCGCGCGCGACTCCCTCTAGATACCGTCCTACCCGGGCACCGCCCTCTTGATCATGAGCACGGCTGCGATCGAACGTCACGCGCTCCGCACGCTCTCCCTGGCACCTGCACTCGCAATCGCCGGGGCGACGGCGTTCCTGCTTGCACGCCTCTGGCCCGACGTGGGCGGCAAGCCCTTCCACGAGGACGAGGCGGTCGCCGGCCTGATCTCGTCACGGCCGCTCGGCGACCTCCTGCACACCGTCGTGCTCGACCGGGGCGGCGCGCCGCTTCACTTTCTCCTCGCCCACACCGCTTTGGCCATCGATCCGACGCCGGAGGCGGTGCGGTGGGTCTCGGTCCTGTTCGCACTCGCGACGGTGCCGCTCTGTTACGACCTCACGCGGCGCGTCGCCGGTCGCAGTGCGGGGCTCGTCGCAGTCGGTCTCGCCGCGACGTCGCAGTTGCTTCTGATCTACGGGACGTTCGGCCGGATGTATTCGCTCTTCGCATTCGCGAGCGCGCTTGCAGCCGATCTCTTCGTGCGTGCGCTCGATCACCCGACGCGACGGACCGCAGTCGCGGCAGCGGCCTCCGCCCTGCTCCCGCTAACGGTGCATCCGTTCGGCGCGTTCCTCTACGCCGCCGAGGCGGCCGTGGCGCTCTGGCTCTGGCGCGGCCGCTCGCCGCGTACTGCCGCCCCTGTTTTCGCGGTGGCGCTCCTCGCGGTCCCGCTTTTGCTCAGCGACGTCCGCCTGTCGGACCGCTACGCGCCCGAAGCAGGCCAGACCCTTGACGGCGGCACCTCCGTGGGCGGGGCGACGCTGCGCGCGCTCGGAGGCGCAGCCGGCGGCCACGGTGTCGCACTGGTCGTCTTCGTACTGCTCGCCGCCGTCGGCCTGTCGATGCTCGCGCGGCACAGGCCCGCGGTCGCTGCGCTGGCGGCCGTCACCATCATCGTTCCGCCGATCGCCCTCGCGATCGCGAGTGCCGCAGGACTGACCACGGACCGACTCGGGCCACGGCATCTCATCTTCATGCTTCCGCTCTGGATCGCGCTCGTTGCCACCGGGGCGAGTCGTGTGGGGGCGCTGCTTCCACGGACGGCATGCGTCGCTGTCCTCGTTGCGGTTGTCGTGGCTGCGGCAGTTGCGCCGGCCGCGGTCTCCGAGCCTCGGACGGTTCCGGCCGGCACGAAACGTGCGGTGACGGCTCCCGCGGACTGGCTCCGTACTCAGCTCACGCCGGGTGCGGTCCTGTATCCCTACTCGCCCGTGTTCCTCGCCGCCTTGCCTGCGGCGAAAGAAGCCAAGACGTACTCCCGCGACCCGGTTGCCCTCGCGCGGATCGCGGCGCGAACCCACACGACCCCGGCGGTCTTCATGTCGATTCCCTTGCGCGAACCGGTGGATGCCAAGGCGTTACGCAGTGCAGGTGTGAGGTTCCGCGCGTTCACCTCGTGGCTGATACTCGAATCACCGGGACCCTTTGTCGACGGAAGAACCGCGCTCGAGTCAGCCGCCGCGGTCCTCCGCACAACCGCGCTGCTCGTCAGCGAGCCGAACGCGCACGCGTACCTCGAGCAGCTCAGCGGCGCGGCTTGCGCGGCGCTCGTTCGCCTCGACTCGAGCTGCTAGAGGGTTGATGCGAAATTGGGCGGACGTCGAGGGCGCTCCGGACCAAGCCGGACAGTGCGGTCGCTCGCGGTGCGTAGCGGCGCTACGTGCCGCGGGCGACCGTGCTGATCCGGCGCCGCGTCTGGTGCGTCATCCGGCCCGGCCGAATTTCAGATCAGGCCTCTAACCCGCTGCGACTTCGACAGGTGGTGCGTCCCCCCACAGCTCTTCGAGCCGGTAATAGCTCCGAGCCTCGGGAGTGAAGATGTGCAGCACGACGTCGAGATAGTCCGCGACGATCCACGAGGCCTCTCGCTGTCCGTCGACCGAGGAGGGCAGAAGGCGCACGTCCTGCTTCATCCGGCTGTGCACCTCGTCGTAGATCGAGGCCGTCTGGCGCGGGTTCTGTCCCGTGCAGACGACGAAGAAGTCGGTGTACGAGCAGGCCGGCCGCATGTCGAGGATGACGACGTCTTGCGCCAGCTTGTCCTGGGCCAGGCCGGCGATTCGTTGGGCTTGCTCGAGTGAGTTCAGTGCGATTTCAGTCCGTGCCGTTGACGGTCGAAGTGTAGCCGTCGCGTCGGTAGAGCCCGAGTGAATGGATCAGCGCCGCCACGTCCGGCGGCACGAGCCCGTCGATCGGCTCGCCGCGAGCGACGCGGTCGCGGATCTCCCTCGACGACACGGCCACGGGCTCGATGTCGAAGAGCTCGACCCGCTCCGGGCGGGAGAGCCGGCCGAGAACCTCGTTGAGCCGCTCCCGCGGGTATCCGGGACGCGTGGCGACACCGATGCGGGCGCGCTCGATCACCCCTTCAGGATCCTTCCACGTGAGGAAGTCTGCGAACTGGTCTGCGCCGATGAGGAAGAGCGGATCGTCCCACTGTCCTTCCTTCAGCAGGTCGACGGTGCGCTCGTGGGGATCGAGCTCGACCTCGTAATCGGGGAACGCGGCCCGCGCGAGCTTCAGGCGCGACTCGGCGCCGAGCTGGACCTCCTTGTGCCCCGGACTCACCGCGACCAGAATCGCGAGCTCGTCGAGATCGAAGTGCCGGCGGGCTGCAGCGGCGAGTGCGATGTGCCCGTTGTGCGGCGGGTTGAAGGTGCCGCCGAGCAATCCCGTCACTGGACCTCCAGGACCTCGCCGTCGACTTCGACCTCGTCGCCTTTGCGCGCACCCGCCGCCTTCAGTGCAGCTGCCAGCTCTTCCTCGTCCTCCGGCACCTCGCCGGAGATCCGGAAGCCCCTGTCGGTGCGCAGGATTCTGAAGCGGCGACCACTCGAACGCGGTCGGTAGACGAGGAAGTCGACGAGCCCGTCCTCTGAGGGCGCCTGAGACTGTTGGGGCGGACAGAGCTCGAAGAGCGCACGCTTCAGCTCGTCGATGCCTTCGCCCGTCGCGCACGAGACCCGGAACACACGCACGATCCGGTCGTCCTCGAGCTCGAAGGACGGAGGCTCTGCGCGAAGGTCGATCTTGTTCAGGACGACCGCCTGTGGACGCTTCTCGAGCTCCGCGCCGTACGCGGCGAGCTCGTGATCGATCGTCGCGAAACGCTCGACGGCATCATCCTCCGAAGAGTCGATCACGTGCAACAGAAGATTTGCGCGCTCGAGGTGCGCGAGGAATTCGTGACCGAGCCCGACTCCCTCGCTCGCACCCTCGATCAAGCCCGGCACGTCGGCAACGGTCAGCTGACGGGTTCCGTCCGGAGCATCGACCGTGCCGAGGATCGGCGCGAGCGTCGTAAACGGATAGTCGGCGACCTTCGGCTTCGCATTCGAAATGCGCGCGAGCAGCGACGACTTGCCGGCGTTGGGCAACCCGGCGAGCGCGGCGTCGGCAAGCAGCTTGAGCCGGAGATCGAGCGTCGTTTCCTCACCCGGAAGGCCCGTCTCCGCGAACCGCGGTGCCCGGCGTGTCGGCGATGCGAAGCGCTTGTTGCCGCGGCCCGGTCTCCCACCGCGCGCGGCAATCATCTTCGCGCCGGCCGTCGCCAGATCTGCGATCACCTGCTCGTCCTCGTCGAGCACCTGCGTTCCGACGGGGACCCGTAGCTCGACCGTCTCTCCCGTCGCGCCGTGCTTGAGCGCACCCCGGCCCGGCTCGCCGCTACCCGCCTTGAAGCGCTGCTTCGCGCGAAACGCGGACAGATCCCGCAGGTCCGGGTCCGCAACCAGGACGATGTCGCCGCCCGGCCCGCCGTCACCGCCGTCCGGCCCGCCCCTCGGCACATGCTTTTCACGACGGAAATGCAGGCTGCCGTCACCGCCGCGGCCGGCCTGAACGTGAATCTGCGCTCGGTCCTGGAACATGCGGGAACGCTAGCGCCCGTAGACTGCTGCGGTGAAGACCGGCCCGAGCGCGCATGTCGTCGGCGACGATCTGACGTCTGTGGCGCGGCGCGATCAGCCGACGGTGGACGCCGGGGGACACGAGCTCGACGAAGGGATCGAGGGGCTCGTCCTGAAGCGTCTGGCGCCTCTTGCCGATCACCGCGGCTCCCTCGTCCCTTTCCTCGACGTGCGTGACGAGTTCTGGAGTGAGCCCGTCGTCTATGGCTACGAGATCATGATCCGCCCGGGCCGGATCAAAGGCTGGGGCATGCACGAGCTCCAGACCGACCGGTACCTGATCGCGAACGGAAAGATTCGCGTCGTTCTCTACGACGGGAGAACGGACCACGAAAGCCACGGACGCATCGCCCAGTTCTTCTTCACCGAGGCTACGCCCGGGCTACTGGCGATTCCGCCCGGCGTGTGGCACGCCGACCAGAACTGGGGCGACACCGACGCGCGCATCGTCAACTTCCCGACGCGCCCGTACGATCCCGCCGACCCGGACAAGCTTCGGATCGATCCCCAGTCGGACGTGATCCCGTTCGACTGGGAGCTGCGCGACGGCTAAGACTTCTGAGAGTCGCTGACCTCGACGAACCGGCGCTCTCCGCTCTGGCGGAAAGCGACCGTGCCGGGGCGCTTGGCGAAGATCGTGTCGTCGCGGCCGATGCCCGTGCCGTCGCCGGGGCGGAACTTCGTGCCGCGCTGGCGCAAGATGATCATGCCGGCCTTGACCTCCTGGCCGGAGAAGACCTTCACGCCGAGCATCTTCGGGTTCGAGTCGCGCCCGTTGCGCGACGAGCCGAGACCTTTCTTGTGAGCCATTAGTTCTTCTCCTGCTTCGCTGCGAGCGCGGACTCCAGTGCTGCGATCGCGCCCTTCCGGTTTGCGTTCTTCTTCTCGAACTTCAGTGCCGCCTCCAGCTGCTCGACCTTCCAGCGCTTGGACTTCTCGGAGATGTCGGCGACCGTGAAGTCCTCGTAGCCACGCGGCGGCGACGCCGGAGCGGGCGCTGCGGGAGCTACCGCTGCAGGTCGAGGTGCGGGCGTCTCTGCTTTCGGCTTCGGCGCGGGAGTTTCCTTCTCCGCGGCCGGAGTCGCGGCGGCCGTCGTGCGCTTGGCGGTGCCGCCGATCGACTGGATCTCGATCTGCGACAGAGACGCGCGAAAACCCGTCTGCTTGCGATAGCCGCTCTTGGGACGGCGCTTCCCGATCCGGATCTTGTCGCCGAGCACGTGGCCGACGACCTTCACGGTCACCTGCGTCTGCGGCGACAACGTGCCGTCTCCGTCGCCTCCGAGGAAGAGCACATCCGGGTTGAACGTCTTCCCCTCATCCGTCTTGAGCCGGTCGACGAGCAGGCGCTCCCCCTCGCGGACGCGGTACTGCTTCCCGCCGAGCGAGATGATCGCGTATGAGTCCTTTGTGGCAGCCATGGCGTGAAAATGCGGGCCTTCAGCCCGCGAGCGCGTGAAGTGTAGCGGAGGCCGCGCCCGAGCTAGGGCTCGACGTCGTCCCATTGGGACATCGGGACGTACTCCCAATCCGAGGCTTTTTCCTCCTCCGGAGCGCCCGCCTGTTGGCTTGCTCCTTCGCCCGCGGAAACCGTCGCGGCAGCCGGCGCGCCTGCGGTCTTCTTCTTTCGGCCGCGCCCGCCCCTGCTGCCGCGGCGCGTCCTCTTCTTCGGCGGAGAGGCCGGCTCCACGCCGTCCGGGCCCGGCTCGGCCGGCGTGTCTTCCTCCGCCTCGCCGAGGTCGGGCGCAGGAATGTGGATCTTCGGCGCCGGCGCCTCCGCCGACGCCTCGGCGGGCACGGGTAGCTCGATGTCCTCGGGCTCGCCTGTTCCGTTGTCGGCTCCTGCCGGCGCCGCAGCTGTTTTCTTCTTCCGCCCACGTCCGCCGCGTGAGCCTCTTCGCGTCTTCTTCTTCGGTGTCGCGGTCGTCGGAGCAGCGTCGGCGTCCGAAACTTCGGCGACTCCCTCGGTTTCCTCTTCAGGTTCGGCGTCGACGTCTGCCGCATCGTCGTCGATGTCCACGTCGGCTTCGGCTTCTACCGCCTTCGCCGTCGCGCTGCCGGCGGTGCGCCGCGTCGGCTTCTCGGCCTCGCTCTCCGCGGTGATCGGCCCGTCGCCCTCAGCCGGGCGACCGACGAGCGTCGCGTAGGCCGAGTCGTCGAGCACGCGTTCGACCTGGACCTCAACCTTCTTGCCGACGAGCTTCGCCGCATCGGCGACGCAGATGTCGAGTCCGTCGACCTTGCCGACGCCAGCACTGGAATCGTGCAGGCCGACCTCGACGAGCTTCAGCTCCAGCTTGGCTCCCTCCTCGACCGGAGCCTGCGGTGCGAGCTCTTCGCGCTTGCCCTCGGCCACAACGATGAAGTGATCCAGGTGCGTGTCCCCGTTCTTGCCCTGGAGGTAGAACCGCCGTCTGGTCTGCTTCTCGAGCTCGATCAGCCTCTCGGCGCCGGGGCCGGTGAGGATCGAGGCGATCTTCGCCGCGACCTCGACTCGGTACGCCTGGCTGCGCGAGGCCGCAGCGAGCGCGCGCAGGCGCCGCTCGATCTCGACCGCTGCAGACGTCTCCGAGAGAACGATCCCGTCGCCACCGCAGGTCGGGCACTTCTTGGTCATGATCTCGCGCGGCCCGTCGGTGACGTTCTGGCGCGTCATCTCGACGAGCCCGAGCGGCGAGATCTCCACGACGTAGGTCTTCGTCCGGTCCCGCTCGAGCTCTGTGCGCAGCGCCGATTCGACGGCCGCGCGGTTCTTCGGATTCGCCATGTCGATGAAGTCGATCACGATGATTCCGCCGATGTCGCGCAGCCGGAGCTGGCGCACGACCTCCTTCACGGCTTCGAGGTTGTTCTTCGTGATCGTGTCCTCGAGCCGCGCGCCGGACGTGCGCGAGCGCGAGCCGACGAAGCGGCCGGTGTTGACGTCGATAACCGTGAACGCCTCGGCGTAGTCGAAGATCAGATAGCCGCCTGAGGGCAGGTCGACGCGACGGCTCAGGGTCGACTTGATCTGCGCGTCGACCCCGTAGGCCTCCATCAACGGCTGCTTCTCCTTGTAGCGCACGACCCGCTCGACCATGTGCGGCGACGTCTTCTTCAGATAGCCGACGATTCGCTTGTACGCCTGGTCCTGGTCGACGAGCGCGCGCTCGAAGTTCTCGGTGAAGAGATCGCGCGTGACACGGAGCGGTAGCTCCGCCTCCTGGTAGAGCAGGCTCGGCGGATTCGCCTTCTTCGCGCTCGCATCGATCGCCTTCCAGACCTTCTGGAGGAAGAGGAGGTCGCGTTCGATGTCCTCGGCCGACGCGCCCTCCGCGGCCGTGCGCACGATCACGCCTCCGCCCTTCAGGTCGAGACCCTTGAGAACGTCTTTGAGGCGCGAGCGCTCCTCGTCGTCGAGCCGGCGGGATACGCCGAAACCGTCCCCGTTCGGCTGGTAGACCACGAAGCGGCCGGGCAGCGAGATCTCGGTCGTGAGCCGCGCGCCTTTCGTCTTCATCGGATCCTTGACGGCCTGCACCATGATCGTCTGCCCGCGGCTGATCAGGTCCTGGATCTTCTTGCCGTGCCGCGCCTTGCCTTCGAGCTCGGGCGTGACGATCTCGTCGACGTACAGGAAGCCGTTCTTCTCGAGGCCGATCTCGATGAAAGCGGCCTCCATTCCGGGCAGGACGTTGTCGACGGTGCCGAGATAGATGTTGCCCGCGATGGAGCGCCGCTCAGGGCGCTCGAGGTAGACCTCGGCGACCTGATCGTCCTCGAGGACTGCGACACGCTGCTCCCCGACGTCGACCGAGACCAGGAGCTCACGCTTCGCCTCGGGCAAAGGCGCGCGCCTCGGAGGCTCGCGGCGCCGACGCTGAGAAGCAGGACGCTCGCGCTCGCGACGGGGTGCCGCCGGCTTGCGCTCCGCCCTCGGCCTCGGAGCGGTCTTCGCCTTCGGCTGGGCTGTCTCGGTCTTGGCCTCGGCGGCCGTCGTCTTCTTCGATCGACCGCGGCCGCCGCGGCTACCGCGACGACGTCTCGGCCTGGTGGTGCTCGATTGTCCCGCTTCGTCGGCGGGCTCGGTGCTTACAGGTTTAGGTGCTTGTGATGGAGCGGCAGCCTCGACAGGCGCCTGCTCGTCGGACTTTCGTCTGGATCGGAACCAGCGCAAGAAAAATCTCCTTCATGCGCGCGCGCTGCAGCAACGCCGGCCAGAGCGGCGGCGCGGAGCGTGCGCGGCAGGTCGTGATGGGCGATGGAAAACATCTCCGGACAGGGTACCAA
>DATMZV010000140.1:0-14178 GCA_035573355.1 Gaiellaceae bacterium
TCACGCACAGCGAAAACCCACCGCACCATCTGCGCGACACGCTCGACCCCGAGACCCGCGAAAAGCTAGAGCGAATGCGCCGCGGCGGCGGCTAGCCCGAACAGCTTGCTTCGTCGACCGCCTCGCCGGCGCCGGGCAGCCGAGCGAGCAGCCGGGCGAGGGTCTCGATCTCGTCTGCGCTGAAGCGCTCCTCGAACAGAGTCCGCACCCCGGTGATGTGCGAGTCGGCCGCCTCCTGCAGCTTCGCTCGGCCGGCGTCGGTGAGGACCGCATAGGTGACGCGCCGGTCGCTCGCGCAGGACGCTCGCTCGACCCAGCCGGCCCGTTCGAGGCCGTCCAGCAGCCGCGTGACCCCGGAGGCGGTCAGGATCAGCTGTTCGGCGAGGTCGACCCGCCTCATCCGGCCCTCTTCGGCATGGGCCAGGTAAAGGAGGCATTCGTAGTCGTTGATCGTCAGCCCGTGCTCGGCCACGAGCTGGGCGCTCATCGCACGGGTGGCCGAGGCGTGCCCCCGGAGGAGGCGCACCCAGGCATTCAGGGCAGAAGCTTGTTGGGTCAATACTTGACTAGACAATCTTTCCTCGCTACTATTGCTTGCGTACTCAACTATAGCCTACTCAAGGAGGAGTGTAAATGAGCACCACGACAGATACCCGCCAGGTCTTGCCGGTCGGCACGTGGCAGCTGGACCCGATCCACTCGACGATCGGCTTCGAGGTCGACTACCTCGCCGGCTCGTTCCGTGGGCAGTTCCGCGAGGTCGCCGGGAAGCTGCAGACCACCGGTGAGACCCCGGTCCTGACCGGCTCGGCGAAGGTCGCCAGCGTCGACGTCAAGGACGAGAACCTGGCCGGCCACCTTCAGTCGCCAGACTTTTTCGACGCCGAGCGCTATCCCGAGCTCAGCTTCGAGTCGGCGGAGATCGAGCGCACAGGAGACGAGATCACCGTCCGCGGCGGCATCACGATCAAGGGCGTCGAGAAGCCGGTCGAGCTGACTGGCACGATCGCCGACCCGATCACCGACTACACCGGGAACGAGAAGCTCTCGGTGAAGCTCGACACGACGGTCGATCGCACCGAGTTCGGCGTCAACTGGAACGTCCCGCTCCCCGATGGGAAGCCGGCCCTGGCCGACGAGGTCAAGCTCTCGGCCGAGCTCTTCTTCGTCAAGGAGGCGTAAGCGCGATGAAGGTTCTTGCGATCTCGGGAAGCCTTCGCCCCGACTCGTACAACACGAAGCTCCTCCGCGCCGCGGAGGAGCTTCTCCCCCCTGAGGTCGACTTCGTCCTCTATCAGGGTGTGAAGGCCGTACCCCCGTACGACGAGGGGGACGACGTCCAAGTCGCGCCGATGTCGGTAGCGGCGCTGCGCAGTGCAATCGGCGAAGCGGACGCGGTTCTCTTCTCGACGCCTGAATACAACTCTTCGATTCCGGGCTCGCTGAAGAACGCTCTCGACTGGGTCTCCCGGCCCTTGGCAACGAACACGCTCAGGAACAAGCCGGTCGCGGTCGTCGGCGCGAGTACCGGGGCCTTCGGGGCTGTCTGGGCCCAGGCGGACCTGCGGAAAGTCCTCGCAGCCATCGGGGCGCGGGTGGTGGAAGGCGAAGTTGCGGTCGGTCATGCGCCGACGCGCTTCGACGAGAACGGTCGGCTCGAAGACGAGTCGCTCCGGGAGCAGTTGCAGGAGACGCTCGACGCCCTCCTCGCTGAAGTCGAGGCGAGGGCGCTCGTCCCGGCCTGACGAACGTACGTTCGTAACATCCTGGGTCCATTGCAAACGCCTTGTAAAGCCCGGCGGTCCTTGCTATCTTCTCCCTCAACCTTAGGGTGAGACTTCGCGTCTCGCCCCTGACCCCGGGGGAGGCCAGGATGGCCGCACGACCGGCAACCGCCGCGCAGAAGGCCGAGAGAGAGCTCCAGGATCTTCAGCTCGTGATGCGTGCGCGGAACGGCGACAGCGGCGCCCTCGATGCCCTGATCCGCCGCTACACCGGGTTCGTGCGGCTGAAGGCGAGCTCCTACTTCCTCGCCGGCGGCGACTCCGAGGACCTCGTCCAGGAGGGGCTGATCGGCCTCTACAAGGCGGTTCGCGACTTCCGGGCCGACAAGGAGACCTCGTTCAGGAGCTTCGCGGAGCTCTGCGTCACTCGCCAGATCATCACGGCGATCAAGACCGCCACCCGGTTCAAGCACGCGCCCCTGAACACCTATGTCTCCTTCAGCCACACCCCCGCCGGCCAGGAGTCGGACAGTGAGTGCACTCTCGGGGACGCTCTCCCGGGCCCGAGCGTGAACGACCCCTCCGTTTGTGTCATTTCCACGGAGGAGCTCCAGAGCCTCGTTTTCACGCTTGGGAGCGGGCTTTCCGAGCTCGAGGCGGACGCGCTCCGGCTCTATCTGGAGGGTGAATCCTACGAGCAGATGGCAGAAGATCTAGGCTGTGACACGAAGACGATCGACAACGCGCTCCAGCGGGTGAAGCGGAAGATTCTCCAGCACCAGAAATCCCGGCAAGTCCTGCTTTAAAACGCTTCAAAACGGGAATCCTGGGGCACATTCGTTCGTTATTACACGTACGAGGCCACGAGGCGTCGTCCGGATTGGACCGCCGCAAACGGGCCCAGAAGTAGGAACCAGGAACCAAGAGAGGAGCTGAACGAAGCTGACGAACCTTGCTGAACTTGATCTGCAGTCGTTTCTCCATGAGGCCGAGGATCTCGGCACCATCGAGGAGACGACCCTGGAGGCGTTCGCTGTGGCGAACGAGCTCGAGGAAGAGGACCTGATCGAGCTCCGCGCGGAGCTCGAGGAGAAGGGCATCGAAATCGTCCCTCACGAGGACGACACGCCGGCACCCCGCGTGCGGGCTGCTGCAGCAGAGATTTCCGGAACGACGGACAGCCTGACGCTGTTCATGAACGCCGCCGGTCGATATCAGCTGCTCACCGCCGCCGAGGAGGTCTCGCTCGCCAAGCGGGTCGAGCGCGGTGACCGCGCTGCCAAGGAGCGGATGATCAATTCGAACCTCCGGCTGGTGGTCTCGATTGCGAAGCGCTACCAGGGTCGCGGCATGCAACTGGGCGATCTGATCCAGGAGGGTGTGATCGGGCTGAACCGCGCCGTCGAGAAGTTCGACTGGCGTCGTGGTTACAAGTTCTCGACCTACGCCACCTGGTGGATCCGCCAGGCGTGTCAGCGGGCGGTCTCGAACCAGTCCGCGACGATCCGGATCCCGACCCACGTGCACGAGCGCCGCGTCAAGCTGGCCCGCGCGCGGTCGCGGATCCAGGCGGCGACCGGTGAAGACCCGACGGTCGAGGAGCTTGCGAAGGCGACCGGCCTCGACCTGGTGTACGTCGAGGAGGCTCTCGGCGCGGTCGAGGCATCCGTCTCGCTGAACCAGGCGATCGGCTCCGACGGTGACGGCGAGTTCGGCGATCTGTTCGCCGACGAGAGCGCCGTGGATCCGTCCGAGGAGGCCGGTGACGCACTGCGCCGGAAGTTCGTCCGGGATGCGCTCAAGCAACTGCCCGAGCGTGAGCGTCGAGTGCTCGAGCTGCGGTTCGGTTTCGAGGGACAGTCCACGTCTCTCGAGCAGATCGGCCGCGAGCTGAGCATGAGCCGCGAGCGAGTGCGTCAGGTGGAGCGCGACGCGCTGGCCAAGCTGCAGCACGAGCTGGCCGGTGTCGTCGAGATCTCCGTCGACGATCTCGCCAGCGCTGCCTAGTCCGAAACTGAGTCGGGCGCGTGAACCTTCACGCGCCCGATCTCATAGGTGGCGGCGTAGCGGATGAACTTCACCTGACAGTTCTTCGGCGGATCCACACGCAAGGCGCCTCGGACGCGGATCGGGAGGTCCGTCATTGGGATCAGGTACACCCCACAGGTTTCGGGGCAGTAGACGGCAAAGGCGTCTACTTCTCCCACGTAGTCGCGCCTCACTTTTTTTGGATTGGCGTGATGTCCATAGTGGCTGCACATGTTCCAAACGACGGCTCCGCGCCGTAGCCGGCCGGTCTTGCACTGAACACGCCGCAAGGCGCAGCCATCATCGATGACAAGGTCGTAACGAGTGTTCTCGCCAAAGGGGACGAGTACCCCATAGCCTGTCTCGCGAAGGGCGAGCATGATCGCGAGTGTCGATTTGTCTCCAACGTCCTTGGGGTGCTCCATCTCGCCAGATTGCCGAAGCGATCGGCTGGGCCGTGGCCAAAACAGACAACAGGGTCATCGCCTACGATGCGGGTGGGCCGGAGTAGCTCAGCTGGTAGAGCAGCTCACTTGTAATGAGCAGGCCGTGGGTTCGAGTCCCGCCTCCGGCTTCTGGCAAATCGCGGGGCTTCAACGAGAAGCGCCCCGGCAGGCCGGGGCGCTTCGAAGCGAAGGAGCGGGGGGGAAGCTATGCGCCGAGTGCCGGTGCCGGGCTGCTTTCCGGCGCCTTCTCGGGCGCGGCGCCCTCGTGCTCCAGTCGCGGCAACCACTCGAGCCACCGTGGCAGATACCAGTTGGCGTCTCCCAGCAGCTTCATCGTTGCAGGCAGCAGGACTGCCCGGACGATCGTCGCGTCGATGAGGACTGCAGCAGCTAGGCCGATCCCCATCTCCTTCATGTCGAGGATCGGCATCAAGGCGAACACCGCAAACACACCGACCATGACGAGCGCGGCGCTCGAGACGACGCCGGCCGTGGTGGTGATCCCGTGTGCCACTGCGTCTTCGGTCTTCATCCCGCGGTCGTAGGCCTCCCGCACGCGGCTCAGGATGAACACGTGGTAGTCCATCGAGAGGCCGAACAGGATCACGAACATGAAGATCGGGAGCCAGGACGCGATCCCGCCGTTCGACTGGAAGTTGAGCAGGTTCTCGCCCCAACCCCACTGGAAGACGGCGACGAGGACGCCATAGGCCGCGCCTACGGAGAGCAGGTTGAGCATGATCGCCTTCACGGCGATCACGATCGACCGGAACGAGACCAGGAGCAGTCCGAAGGCGAACACGAGGACGAAACCGAACACGATCGGTGCCTTGTTCTTCAGCATCGCGTTCTCGTCGGCGGACTGCGCCGTGGGGCCGGTGACCGCGTAGGTCGCGCCCGGAACCTTGCCGACTGTCGCCGGCAGGATCGTGCTCCTCAAGGTGTGCAGAGCCGCGTTTGAGACCGAGTCGGAGCCCTTGCCGGCGAATGGGATGGAGACCCGCGTGACGGTGTGGGCCGGATTCGCCTCGACGACGATCGGGCCGTGCATCTGGCCGCTGGCGAGGGCCTGCGACTTCAGTTCCGCAATCGCCTTCTGTGTCGCAGGCGCGTCAGTTCGTGCCTCGATCGCGATGATCGCGGGCGACAGGTCGCCGTTCGAGAACGCCTTCTCGATCTTCTTCATCGTGCCGACCGTCGGGGCGCTGTTCGGCATGGCGTCCAGCCCGCTCTGAGAGGTGTGGAGCTGCAGAACTGGGGCGGCCATCAGGAGTAGTACTCCGCCCGCGATCGAGGCGGCGAGCAGGGGATGCCGCAACACAGGTCTCAGGATTGCCTTCCAGAACCGGTTCTCGCCGCTGTCGCGCCTGAGACGGTGCAGAAAGGGGATCTTGCCCTTCTCGACCTTGTCGCCGAGGCGGGACAGCAGAGCTGGGAGCACCGTCAGGGAGCCGAGCATCGCGATGCCGACCACCATCATCGTTGCGATGCCGAAGCCCAGGTATGACTTGTCGCCGGAAAACATCATTCCGGCCATGGCGACCATTACCGTGATGCCCGAGATAAGCACCGAACGGCCCGAGGTCGCGGCGGCGGCCTCGATTGCAGCTCGAGGGCTTCTCCCGGCCGCGCGTTCTTCCCGCTCACGCTTGATATAGAAGAGCGAATAATCGACGCCGACTGCGAGGCCGACGAGCAGGATCACTGCCGATACGTTCTGGTCCATCGGCACGAGGTGGCTTGGCAGAGCAACGAGGAAGACCGTCGCCACGACGGCAGAGAGCGCGAGCAGGAGCGGCACGCTGACGGCGACGAGGGCGCCGAAGACCAGCAGCAGGACGATGATCGTGATCGGAATCGAACGTTCGCCGGCCAACTTCAGCTGGTCGGAGAACATTTTGTCGAGCGCCTTGCCAGAGCTGACCGAGCCGGCTTCCGCGACGTAAAACGCGGGATGGCGGTCGGCAGCCTTGCCCACGGATGCCACGATGCCGTCGATCTTCGGCTTCGCGTTGTCGTACGTGCCCTTCATGTCCCAGACGACCATCACGGACCGGCCGTCCTTCGAGATCTGATCGGCATGTGCAGGATCGAGCGGCGAGCGCACGTTCTTGATTGCCGGGTTGCCGGCGATCGTGCTCTCGACGTCCTTGACGGTCGCGCGGAAGGCCGGATCCTTCACCGTCTTGCTCGAGCTCTGCACGAGTACGAGCTCGGTCTGGGGATCCACCTGCGGGAACGCATGCTTGAGGATCTGGTCGGCCTTGTGGGCCTGGCCGACGTTCGCATCCGCGGTGTCGATGTTCTTCGTAGTGACGAGGTTGCCCACCATGAATGCGGCAACCACGAAGACGAGCCAACCGAAGACTGCTGTCTTCCAGTGGCTCGCGCTCCAGCGACCCATCCGGGCCGCGATGTTGTTCGAGCGCTGCAGGGGTGACATTTCGGTTCAGCTCCTTCGCTTGGGATGACAGATCTCAGGCTCGCACCGCGGCAAGCAGCAGGAAATGGGGCGGACAGGCGTCTTGCCGGTGGGGAGAACCGCACCCCGGACAGGCGAAAGCCGCCAGAGGGTGGGGCGGCTTTCACGCGGGGAAGGAGTGGGTCTAGGCGACCCGGTCGGGCGTCTCAGACCCGACAGACGCATATGCCAGCTTGTGCTGCAGACGAACGGTCTCGCGCTGGTTCCGCTCGAGGACGTCCGCCGCCGCTCCGCGGTCGTCGAGCTCTAGACGCTCGAGGACGAGCCAACGAAGTCTTTTGTTCAGCTGGTCGACGGTCATGCAGACAGGTTCGCAGCGTCGCCCGCGCTGGGCCAGGCGGCTAGCTGGCCTCCTGTGGTGCGGTTAACCGGAGGACTGCAGGTAAGTCAAAACGGCGAGCACGCGCCGGTGATCCTCTGCCGTGGCCGGGAGCCGGAGCTTCGAGAAGATGCTCGTCACGTGCTTTTCGACGGCACGGAGGGTGATCACCATCTTCTCCGCGATCGCCTGGTTCGACCGGCCCTCGGCCATCGCCTCCAGCACCTCGCGCTCACGCGGGGTCAGCTCCTCGAGCGGATCGTCACGCCGGCGTCGCCCGACGAGCTGTGAGACGACGGCGGGGTCGAGCGCCGATCCGCCCTCCGCGACGCGACGCACCGCCGCGGCGAACTCGTCGACGTCCGAGACGCGATCCTTGAGCAGGTAGCCGACGCCCTCGGCGTTCTCGCCGAGCAGCTCCATCGCGTAGGCGGGCTCGACGTACTGCGAGAGCACGAGCACGCCTGTCTCCGGCCAGCGCTCCCGAATCTGCTTCGCCGCGACCAGTCCCTCGTCGGTCTGCGTCGGCGGCATGCGGATGTCCACCAGCGCGACGTCGGGCTTGTGCATGCCTACGTGGCGGAGCAGGTCCTCGGCCGTGCCGCTCTGGGCGACCACCTCGAACCCGGCGTCCTCGAGGAGACGCGCGATTCCCTCGCGCAACAGAACCGAGTCGTCGGCGAGGACTACGCGCACGCCGCGGAAACCTCTCCGAGCCGTGCTGAGCGGGGGGAACGCCGAGAGCTGGCCCGGGACGTTGAGCTGATAGAGGCGTTCCGGCTCTCCGAGCCCCGGCAGCTCGTGGTCGCCGAGATCCTCGAGCTCGTGCGTGGAGTCGAGCTCGTCGCGGGTCCGCTTCGAGACCAGTATCTGGCCGCCGCTGCCCGCCTGCGCGATCCGCGCAGCCCGATGGACGTCGATGCCGAGGTAGGAGCCTTCGCGGAAGGTCGGCTCACCCGTGTGCATGCCCATGCGCACGCGAAGCTCCACGCCTTCCGGCCAGTCATGGGCTGCAAACGCCTGCTGCGCCTCGATGACGGCCTGGGCAGCCTGCTTCGGATCCTGGAACACCATGAAAAACTCGTCGCCTCGATGGTCGACGACGTGCCCGCTGCAGCTCTCGACCGCAGCGCGCAGAAGCCGGCGATGGTCGGCGAGGACGAGGGCATAGCCGTCGCCGAGCTCGCGCACGAGCTTCGTCGATCCCTCGACATCTGTGAAGACGAGTGTGAGCGTTCCATCTGGGAGATTCGAGGTCAGAGCCTACTCCAGTGGGATCTCGGCACGGATCCGCGTTCCCGCGCCTGGTGGACTGTCGATCACTAGCTTGCCGTTTAGCGAGGCCACGCGGTCAGACAAGCCGCTCAGACCCGACCCGCGCCCGGGATCCGCTCCCCCGACGCCGTCGTCCACGACCTCGACGAGCGCGTAGCCGTCGACCTGTCCGATGGTGACTTTGACCGCGGAAGCTCCTGCATACTTGGTGATGTTCGCGAGCGCCTCCGAGACGACGTAGTAGGCGGCCGCCTCGACGGGGGGAGGCAGCTCGACGTCCGGAATGCAGTCGATCTCGACCGGGAGGGCCGCGCGGCCGGCGAGCGCCTCGAGGGCCGCCTCGAGCCCGCGGTCGGTCAGGACCGCTGGATGGATGCCGCGGGCGAGCTCGCGAAGCTCCTCGAGCGCCTGCATCAGCTCTTCGCGAGATGCTTCGAGCAGTTCCTCCGCTCTCACCGGGCTCTTGGCGACCTGATTCTGGGCGAGGCGTAGTGAGAGCGAGAGGGACACGAGCCGCTGTTGCGCGCCGTCGTGCAGGTTCCGCTCGAGCTTTCGCCTCGCGGCGTCGCCCGCGGCGACGATCCGCTGGCGAGACGCCTCGAGCTCTTCCTGTTGCTGCTTCCGTTCGGTGATCTCCCGAACGATCATCAGGAACTCGTCGTCGCCGCTCGCGGCGAAGCGTCCTTCGTAGTGGCGCCTGCTGCCGTCCTCGAAGTCGAGGTAGTACTCGATCACACTGGGGTCCCCGCCGAGCGCCGCGCGTCCCGACGCGAGCACCCGGTCGGCCAGATCGGTCGGCAGTCGGTCCCAGAGCAGCCTCCCGACGACCTCGCCGTTCACGAGGTCGCGTTCGTTCGGCGCGTTGTAGGAGATGTACCTCCCGTCGCGTGAGATCCGGAACATCAGGTCTGGCATCGCCTGCAGCAGGGCGCGATAGCGCTGCGCACGTGCGCGTACCTCGACAAGCAGCTTGTCCCGCTCGAGCGCGATCCGCGCCGCATTCGCGACCCCCTCGAGGAGCTCCGGCTCCTGCAGGAGGGCGGCGTCGTGCACGATCGCCGCGACCGGCTGGTCGCCGTAGTCGAGCCGCGTGACGACGCGCCGGCGAGTGTCCTCCGGAAGATCGAGGCGGTTCCCCTCGACGTCGACGTAGTGCTCGTCTTCCTCGTACCAGTACGCGACCACCGCCGTCTCGTCGCGCAGGGCGTTCCTCAGACCTTCCTGTACCTCGCCGGGGCTTGCACGTTCGGGGACGGAGCTGAAGATCGCACCGACGCCGGCGCCGCGTGCGATCGCGGTGCCGAGCAGGCCGGCGAGGAAGATGAACGGCACGGTCGTGAAGGTCGCGATCAGGGCGACGCTGACGAAGATCGCTCCGACCCCCGAGAAAGGCGTCACGACGAACCCGATCGCCAGGAGCACGATGCTGAGGCCGCCGAAGAGGTAGACCGACCGGAGGATGCGTCGTAGCCCCGGCGTTGTCTCGCGCCAGCGACCGAGGAGCAACATGACGACGGCCGCGAACAGCACGACCGAAGCAGCCGTCCAGACCGTGGTCGCGACGACGTGCGCGGCGTGATCGTGGGAGACCAGCACGAGGTTGTCCGGACACGCGTGCGGCTTGCACTTTTCTCGCGCGGCGAACATCGATTCCGCGAGCGGGGCGAGGAACGCGATCGTGTAGCCCGCGCCGACGAGTATTCGCGCGCGTCGACTGAGCAGGCGACCACTTGGATACGCCAGCAGCAGATGAACGAAGGCCGCGATGAAAAGGCTTCCGAAGAGCGCGCCGAGAGTGAATGGGATCGGATGATTCGCCTCCCCGAGGACGCCGATCAGGACACCGAAGCCGACCGCGACCATCAGCGTTCCCGTGCGGTTCCACGGCCGCCGGGTCCAGCCGATCAGGCCGGCCAGGATGAACGACGAGCTGACGAACAGAACCAGAGCAATCGTCTGCCCGGGGTGTTGCTCGTGGTCGCTCGTAGCCGTCAGGGCTACGGCGAGCCCACCGGCGATCAGCGCAGCAGGGCCGAAGTACAGCCACGGGCGCCAGGCAGGTGTCACGCTACGAGCAGAGCCGCAATCGCGGCTCCGGACAGATCTGCCTTCGGGACGAAGCCGCAGGCGCCGCACACGTTGATGCAGGGCCCATAGTCGGCTCGGTCGCGGCTCGAGGTGAGGACGACCGCGGGTGGGTCGACCAGCCGGCGAAGCTGCTCGGCGACTTTGAAGCCGTCGATGTCCGGCAGTTGCACGTCGAGGAGAACGAGGTCCGGGTGAAGCTCTTGCGCCGCCTTCACGGCGTCGGCCCCGTTCTCGGCTTCGCCGACGACCTGGTACCCCTCGGACTCGAGGAGCGTCCGGGCGCTGGCCCGGAAGCTGGGGTGGTCGTCGACGATCAGCACTGTCATGCCCACAGTTTCGTCCGCCCCAGGCTTCTGCCGAATACGGTTTTCCACACTCTTTCTAGGCGCTCGCTCTAGCCCGCTTGGGGGAGTTTCGGGCCTCCGAGGGTACGGCAGCCGGAATCTCGACGTGGAAGGCTGACCCCGGGCCGTCGTTGGGCTCGACCCAGATCCGGCCTTCCACCCTGCGCACGAGCTCCCGGGAGATGTAAAGGCCGAGGCCTGTGCCTCCGATCCCGCCCGTCATGTCGGGATCAAGACGGTAGAACTTCTCGAAGATCCGGCCCTGCTCCGCAAGAGGGATCCCGAGGCCCTGGTCGGCGACCGTGAAGCGCACGTACCGACCAACGGGCTCGAGCCTCACGCGAACGTCGCCGCCCCCAGGCGAATACTTGACCGCGTTGTCGACGATGTTGGCGAGCACCTGGCGCAGCTGGCCTTCATCGGCGGCGACTCGCGGGAGCTGGCCGGGGACCGAATCCAGCTCCACCCGCATCCCCTCGGGGAGATGAGTGCGCGCTGCCTCGAGGACGCTTTCGGCGAGCGTGTGCGCGTCGCAGTCCTCGATGTGCACCACCAGACGGTCCGCGTCGAGCTGGCTCGCGAGCAGAAGCTCGTTCACGATGTCCGCCAGCCGGCTCGACTCTTCGACGATGACCTCGAGGAGCCGCTTGTGCATCGCGGGCTCGAGGTCGAGATCTGGACGTGCGAGCGTCAGCGCGGAGCCGTAGATCGCTGCGAGTGGGGTGCGCAGCTCGTGTGAGACCGTCGAGACCAGGTCCTGTCTGATCTGCTCGAGCACGCGCTCCTCGGTGAGATCGCGGAACGCGTAGACCGTCCCCTCGTCGAAGGCGACGCCCGTGATCGAGAGCCAGCGTTCCTCGCCGTCGAGCTCGAGTGGGACTGTTGCCGCGGCATGCTCCCAGCCGGGCAGCACGTCACCGGCCTTCTTGCCGACGACCTCGGAGCGCGAGAGCTTCGTGATCGACTCGGCCGCGCGGTTCCAGAGCCGGACGACTCCGTCCAGATCGATGAGGAAGACGCCGTCGCCGACCGTCTCGAGCACGCGCGCTGCCTGCGCACGCTCTTCGACCTCCCGGTACAACTGCGCGTTCTCGACGGCGATGCCGGCGCGGCGGGCGAGCTCTTCGGCGAGGGCGAGGTCGTCCGGGCCGTAGCGGCGCCCGGACTCCGCCGCCACGAAGGAGATGACGCCGAGGACATGGTCGCGGACGACGAGCGGGACGCCCATGTAGCTCTGAAAGCCGAGCTCGCGCACGAGTCCGAGGTGAAGATCGTCGACCGCGAGCTCGGCGACCCTCTCTTCGGTGATCTCGGCGATGAGCTGGCTCTCACCAGTCCGCAGAACGTGCGGCGGACCCTGCCCGGCCTCGGGATCCTCGGGGTAGCGGCGGCTGAGCTCGAGTGCGAGCTCGATCTTGCGGCCGTCCACGTGCTCGACGGCAAGCGTTCGCAGCCTCCCGTCCTCCAGGATGTCCACTCGGGCCCAGTCGGCGATTCGCGGCACGGCCATCTTCGCGACGGCGGCGAGCGTGGCGCGATAGTCGAGCGAGCTGCCGAGCGTCGCACCCGTCTCGACGAGAAACCGTTGCGCCTCCTCCGCGCGTTTCTGATCGTGGATGTCGGTGTTCGAGCCGAACCACTTCACGATCGCGCCTTGACGGTCGCGCATGGGCAGAGCGCGCGCCAGATGCCAGCGGTACGAGAGGTCCGCGGCGCGCTGGAGGCGGAACTCGTTTTCGTAGGTCTGGCCCGTTGCGAGCGCGTTCTGCCAGTGCTCGAGCGTGTGGGGGAGGTCCTCGGGATGTACGCCGTTCATCCAGCCGGACTCGACGAGCTCGGCGAAAGGCAGCTCGAAGTAGTCGAGCGCGCGCTGGTTGACGTAGTCGAGCTCGCCGTTCGGGAGCGCGGTCCAGATCTGGTCGGGCTGCGCCTCCGCGAGGAAGCGGTACCGCTCCTCGCTCTCGCGGCGAACCTCAGCGAGCTCCTGGTCCTTCAGGAGCTCCGTCTGGCGTTGCAGCTGCTCGGTCTTCTCGTTCAGCTCGATGAAGACCGCAACCTTCGAGCGCAGGACGTCCGGGTTGAACGGCTTGAAGACGTAGTCGACAGCGCCGGTCTCGTACCCGCGGAAGACGTGCTCCTCGTCTTTCGAGATCGCCGTCACGAAGATGATCGGGATGTGCCGCGTCCGTTCGCGCTGCTTGATCAGCGCCGCCGTTTCGAAGCCGTCCAGGATCGGCATCTGCACGTCGAGCAGGATCACCGCCGCATCCTCGTGGAGGAGCCGGCGCAGAGCGTCTTCGCCGGAATGGGCATAGAGGAGCTCTTGGCCGAGCGGCTCGAGGATCGCCTCGAGCGCGAGCAAGTTCTCGGGCCGGTCGTCGACGAGGAGGATCTTGGCCAATCAGGCCTCCGTCGCTTCCCGCACCGGCGAGACTTCCACGCAGAGCCCGTAGACGAACTTGCCGATCTCTTCGAGCGGCAGGATCGCGTCGGCCACGGTCCCCGCGATCGCCGCGTCGGGCATCGTCCGCCGGTCTGCGCCCTCGGGATCCTGAATGAGAGCCACTCCGCCGCTCTCCTTGATGCGCGCCAGGCCGTGCGCACCGTCATCGTTCGCACCCGTGAGGATGATGCCGATCACGCGTGCGCCGTATGCATCGGCAGCCGTTTCGAACAGCACGTCGATCGAGGGCCGCGCGAACCGGATCCGTTCGTCCACCGAGAGCGCGAAGGCGCCACGCTCGACGAGCAGGTGATAGTCGGGGGGCGCGACGTAGACATGTCGTGGCTCGATCTGCATCTTGTCCTCGGCATCGAGGACGGGACGTTCGATCTGAGCGCGTAGCAGCTGCGCGAGGCCGCCCTCCTGCGAATCGGGGTGGCGATGCTGGGCGATCGCGATCGGGACGTCGATGTCCGCGGGTAGGCCCGCAAGCACCTCCCCGACGGCGCGGAGACCACCCCACGATGCGCCGATGCAGATCAGGTCGTACACGACTAACCGATCTTTCGATAGAGCTTCTCGCGCGCGTCGAGCTCCTCGTAGCTCTCCTCGTGCGGGCTGAAGCGGATCGATTCCTTGTGGCCGAGGCCGAGTACCCCGAACGACGCGAGGCTCTCGTAGAAGAGCTCGTGCACGCGGTTCTGGAGAGTGCGGTCGAAGTAGATCATGACGTTGCGGCACACGACGACGTTGAACTCATTGAAGGACCGGTCGGAGACGAGGTTGTGCTGCGCGAACACCACGTTCTCGGTCAGCGAGCGCTGGAATTGCGCGCCGTCGTACTTGGCGAGGTAATACTCGGAGAACGCCTGTGTCCCGCCGGCCTTGATGTAGTTCTGCGTGTACTCGCGCATCTTGTCGAGCGGGAACACGCCCGACTGCGCTCGATCGAGCACCGATTCGTTGATATCGGTGGCATAGATCCTCGTCCGTTCGTAGACACCCTCCTCCTGCAGCAGGATCGCCAGG
>DATMZV010000141.1:0-3048 GCA_035573355.1 Gaiellaceae bacterium
GACAATGCCGCGGCGGCCCTGGTCGATCCCGTAACGAAGCAGCCCGTCGCGAACGGGATCCGGAACCTCTGGGTGACGGAGACGGCGCTGACCACCGCGCTGAACACCTCCTACATGGCCGACAGACTCGGCCTGTTCGGAATCGTCGTCGGAATCGCGCTGCTCCTGAGCGGCATCGGCTTCATGATCCTGGCCTTCGCAGCACTCCACCGCCCGAGGGCCGCTGCGCCGTCTAACTAGACGCGGCACAAGCCGGGCCGGCGCCCGGTGGTTTCGAGGCAGGCGCCGGTCCACTCATTCCCCACATCAGCCCGCCCCCTGTACTTCAGGGGGCGGTTTTGTTTCTTGCGTCGATCCACGGAGGCGACAAGCAGCGGTTCAAGCCCTGCGCGAATCCCCCGTCCGGGTGACCGCCGCTTTTCTTCCCGGCCCGATTTGGGTCTGGTGGACTGCGGCGCCGATCACACGACCGCCGATTCGGCGGAGGACGGCGAAGCTCGGGAAGTCGAGCGGCGCTACCGCACGCTTGTCGAGCAGCTACCGCTCGTGGTCTACGTCGACGCGCTCGACGAGGGCAGCTCCAACATCTTCACGAGCGATCACATCGAACCGCTGCTCGGCTACACCGTCGAGGAGTGGCGTGAAGATCCGGAGCTCTTCGTTCGCACACTTCATCCGGACGACCGAGACCGCGTACTCGCTGCGCACGCCCACACGCACGAGACTCACGAACCGCTCAGCCTCGAGTACCGCCTGCTGGCCAGGGACGGGCGGGTGGTGACGATTCGGGACGAGGGCGTGATCGTCCTCAACGAGGCCGGCGAGCCGTTGTACCTGCAGGGCTACATCCTCGACGTCACCGCGGAACGCGAGCTCCAGGATCAGCTGCGCCAACAGGCGCTCTTCGACCCACTGACGGGCCTCGCGAACAGGGCTTTCTTCCACGAGCAGCTGGAGCATGCGATCTCGATCCGCAAGGATGGAGACCAGCAGACGGCGCTCGTTTTCGTCGACCTCGACGAGTTCAAGCAGATCAACGACCAGTTCGGCCACAGCGTGGGTGACCAGGTGCTCGCCACCCTCGGCGACCGTCTGAAGAAGGTCATCCGCGCGGGCGACTCGGTTGCGCGGCTCGGAGGCGACGAGTTCGCCGTTCTCCTCACCTCCGTGAACGAGCCGGCCGAGGCGGCCGTCGTCGCCGAGCGCCTGCTCGACCAGATCGGCACCCCAATCGACGTCGGCGAGCGGCACCTCCTGATCTCGGCGAGCATCGGAATCTCGCTCGGGGAGACCAGCGCCGAGCTGCTGAAGCAGGCCGACGCCGCGATGTACCGCGCGAAGGCCCACGGCGATGCGAACTACGCCTTCTACGACGACGACCTCGACGAGGCTGCGCTCAACCGCTTCAAGCGGATCGCAGAGCTGCGCGGGGCGCTCGACCAGAAGCAGTTCTCCCTCGCCTACCAGCCGGTCGTGAAGCTCGAGCCTTTCGAGGTGGTCGGGCTCGAAGCGCTGCTTCGCTGGCAGCACCCGACCCTCGGCGAGGTTCCTCCCCTCGACTTCATCCCTCTGGCGGAAGAGTCCGGGCTGATCGTCCCGATCGGCCGCTGGGTCCTGAACGAGGCCTGTCTGTATGCAACCCGGTTGCGCCAGACCCTCCGTCGCGACGTCGACATGGCCGTCAACGTCTCGGCGCGGCAACTGCAGCACCCCGAGTTCGTCGACCACGTCGACGCTGCGCTCGAACGCGCCGACCTGCCTGCGGCGCTCTTGACACTGGAGCTCACCGAGAGCGTTCTCGTCGCCGCCGGTGACCGTGTCGAGCTGCAGCTCACCGCTCTCAAAAAGCGAGGCGTCAAGCTGGCGCTCGACGACTTCGGCACCGGGTATGCATCGCTCGCCTACCTCCAGCGCCTCCCGGTCGACATCGTGAAGATCGACAGGAGCTTCACCGCGAAGATCGACTCCGGGCCAGAAGACCTCGCGCTGCTTGAAGGAATCGTCGGGCTCGGCAAGGCACTCGGCCTCCAGCTCGTCGCCGAGGGCATCGAGCGTGACGCCCAGCAGGGAATCGTGCACGGGCTTGGCTGCGACGGCGCCCAGGGCTTCCACTTCGGCCGTCCGGCACCGGCCGATGCGGCGACCGAAGCGTTGTCGCGCTCGGCCGCGTCCGCAGCCTGAGCGAATCCTCTAGTCGAGACCGCCGACGTCGAGCACGACCGTCTTCAGGTCGCTCATGTCGAGCATGGTGTAGCGGCCGCCGATTCGACCCCAGCCGCTCTGGGTCCCGGAGGCCCCGCCGAACGGCTCGTGCGCTTCCCAGTAGTCGGTCGAGTCGTTCACCACGACGTTCCCGACTCGCAGGCTGTCGACGAAACGGAACGCGCGCTTGAGATTCGAGGTGTAGACGGCGGCCTGCAGCCCGAGGTGTGAATCGTTTGCGACAGCCAGCGCCTCGTCGTCGGAACGCATGCGGATCAGGGGGACGATCGGACCGAACGTCTCCTGCTGGTTGATCAGCGTGTCGACGCCGACGTCGGTGACGACGGTTGGCTCATAGTAGAGGGAGGTGGGGCGATCGCCTGCGCGCGAGCCGCCGAGGACGACGCTCGCACCCTTGTCGAGTGCGTCCTCGAGGTGGCGGTCCATCTTGGCGGCGGTGGGCTCGTTGTTCATGGGGCCGACACGAGTGGTGTTGTCGAATGGATCGCCGAGCGGCCAGTCGGAGGCCGCCTTCATCACCTCGTCCAGGAAGGAGTCGTGCACGCGTTCGTGCACGAGGACTCGCTCGGTTGCGCAGCACACCTGCCCGGCACAGAAGAATCCGCCGAAGACCGCGCCCTGAGCAGCGCGCTCGAGATCGGCGTCCTCACAGACGATCACCGGCCCATTGCCGCTCGCTTCGATCAGCGAGCGCTTGAGACCCGCGGCCCGGACGATCTTCTCCGCGGTCGGGTGTGAACCGACGAAGCCAACGCAATCGACGCCGGGATGCGTCACGAGCCGCTCGCCGACGTCACCGCCGCCGTAGATGACGTTGACGACTCC
>DATMZV010000142.1:0-16310 GCA_035573355.1 Gaiellaceae bacterium
GCGTCTCGACGGTCGGGCGTGAGGGCCCGCGCCGAAAACGCGAGGGAACGGAGGGCCGCAGCAGCGTTGCGCTCATCTCGGGTGTCATCATCGGCATGCGACGATCAAAGTTGAGACCGGTTAGCCAGATTTCGTAAAGGCACGGTAAATCCCTGCTTGGGTACGATCGCGGCCCGATGGACCAGCTCACGATCGAAGTCAGGCAGCCGGGCGAGCTCGAGCCCGATGCTCTGGCCATCCCCTTCCCCGAGGAGGACGTAGCGTCACTGTCGAACGGCACTCGCGCCCTCGACGAGCGCCTGAAGGGCCGGCTGCAGCGCCTCGTCGAGGACGGCGAGCTGAAGGGCGAGCTCGGCAAGACCGTGCTCCTCCACACCGACGGCGAGCTCGACGCGCGGCGGCTGATCGTTGCAGGCGTCGGCAAGCGGAAGGACGTCGACGCCGACACGCTGCGGACTGCGGCCGCGGCGGTCGTGCGTCGCCTGGCCGACGTCGGCGGCACCGTGGCCTGGCAGCTCGACGACTCGCTGCCTCTGTCCCTTGACGATCAGGCACGGGCGATCGTCGAAGGAACGATGCTCGGCTCCTACAGTCCGGCCCGCTGGAAGACAGAGGAGAAACCGCGGAAGCTCGTCGAGAAGGTCGTGCTCTACACCGACGCCCCCGATGGGCTCGCCGAGTCCGCGGGCCGCACGGCGCGCGTCGGCCGCTGGGTGAACGCGGCCCGGGATTTGGCCAACTCCCCGCCGAACGAGCTGACTCCCCAGGTGCTGGCCGAACGGGCTGCGGAGCTCGCCGGGCCGAACCTCATCGTCGAAGCGCTGGAGCCCGAGCAGATCGATGAGCTGGGCATGGGCGCCCTCTCGGCCGTCGGGCGCGCGAGCGCGAACGGGCCCCGGCTGATCGTCCTCCGCTACGAGCCGCCTCACGGAGCTCATGGCGACATCGTGCTCGGGCTCGTCGGCAAGGCGATCACTTTTGACGCGGGCGGGATCTCGCTCAAGCCTGCGCTGAAGATGCAGGACATGAAAGGCGACATGGCCGGAGGCGCCGCCGTGATCGCCGGGATCGCAGCCGTCGCGGAGCTCGAGCTGCCGGTTCGCATCATCGCGGTCGTCGCCGCCGCGGAGAATCTCGTCAGCGGCGACTCGTTCCGGCCGGGCGACATCTTGCGCGCCGCGAACGGCAAGACGATCGAGATCACGAACACCGACGCAGAAGGACGTCTCGTCCTTGCGGACGCGATGTGGTACGCCCGCCGCGCCGGCGCGACGCACCTCCTCGACCTCGCCACGCTCACCGGCGCGATGGAGCTTGCGCTCGGCGACTTCTACGCGGGCGCCTTCGCAAACGAAGACGACTGGATGACGGAAATCCTCGCCGCAGCCGAAGCGAGCGGCGACCACACCTGGCCGTTCCCCCTCCACCCGCGCTATCGCCGCTACGTCGACTCCTCGTTCGCGGACCTGAAGAACTCTTCGGACCTCCGGCAAGGCTCACCCGTCCTCGCGGCAGAGTTCCTGCGCGAGTTCGCCGGAGAGGGACCGTGGGCGCACATCGACATGGCGGGGCCCGGCTTCCTCGAGCGCTCGCGCGGGGACTACCTGACGCAGCGCGGCGGCACCGGTTACGGCGTCCGTCTGATCGTCGAGCTCGCCAAGCGTCTCTCCCGTTGAACTTCGATCTCGACTCAGAGCACGAGCTCGTCCGCAGGACCGTCCGCGACTTCGCGGAGCAGCGGGTCACCCCGGTCGCGGAGGAGCTCGATCGCGAGTCGCGCTTCCCGTACGAGCTCGTCACCGAGCTCGGGGAGCTCGGACTGATGGGCATGACGATTCCCGAGCAGTACGGCGGTGCGGGAGCGGACACCGTCTCGTATGCAATCGCCGTCGAGGAGCTCACACGCGTGGACTCGTCCGTGGCGATCACGGTTGCCGCGCATCATTCACTCGGAACGTTGCCGATCTACTACTACGGCAACGACGCGCAGAAGGAGCAGTGGCTGCCCGACCTCACCTCGGGGAAGAAGCTCGCCGCGTTCGGACTGACCGAGCCCGAAGCGGGCTCAGATGCGGGCGCGACGCGTACACGCGCCGAGGCACGCGACGGCAACTGGATCGTCAACGGCTCGAAGATCTTCATCACCAACGCCGGCACGGACATCACGTCGTGCGTCACGATCACGGCGCAGACCGGGGACTCCGAGACCTCGAACATCATCGTCCCGAACGGCACGCCCGGTTACGAGATCTCGAAGCCGATGAAGAAGCTCGGCTGGCGCGCATCCGACACGCGCGAGCTGTCCTTCAAGGACGCACAGGTGCCCGAGGAGAACCTGCTCGGGCCACGGGGCAAGGGCTTTCAGCAGTTCCTCGAGATCCTGGACGGCGGCCGCATCTCGGTCGCGGCGATGGGAGTCGGGCTTGCCCAGGGCGCGTACGACCTCGCCTACGCGTACGCCCAGGAGCGCCGGCAGTTCGGCAAGCCGATCGCGAAGTTCCAGGCGATTCAGTTCAAGCTGGCGGACATGGCGACGGAGATCGAGGCCGGACGCAATCTCGTCTACAAGGCGGCCTGGCTGAAGGATCAGGGCCGTGACTTCGCCCTGGCGGCCGCGCAGGCGAAGCTCTACACCGGCGAGCTGTCGAACCGGGCCGTCAACTGGGCCCTGCAGATCCACGGCGGCTACGGCTACATGGACGAGTACCCGATCTCACGCCTCTATCGCGACCAGAAGATCCTGGAGATCGGCGAGGGCACCAATGAAGTCCAGCGGATGGTCATCGCACGCCACTTGGGGCTCTGATCTTCCGCGGCCCGTTGAAATGGGTGTAACGGTGCATCATGAAATGCGCCGCCGCTGTCATGCGGAGGCTGCGCGGTAACAGCGTGCGCCGATCGAGTGAGATCGTGAACCACACCGGCGCCAGCGGATTCATGAACGACACGACGTAGGTCGTTGGAGTCGTCTCGAGCAGGTAGGCGTTCGTGACGTGGCCGGCCCCCCAGATGGGCTCGGGCTCCGGGGTCACCTCCTGCGGAGACGGAATCCACTTTCCACCACGAGCACGGTCCCACCTGCGCGTCCCGATGATGATGCCGTCCGCGCCGCCGCGGATCTCGTACATCAACCGGTTCGGCCGCTCGAGCGTGAAGTGCGAGACGATCCTGTTGCGCGGGCTCGAGGCAAGGCGCTCGATGTATTCGACGCTGTGCAACCTGCGAAAGGCGGCGGTTGCACGGGCGACCAGCGCGTCTGCGGATTGTGGCTTCGCCGGCACCCCGAATGTGGTCACACGTCCGTTCACGGAGACCCTGACGCGGCGAGCCGGCGTGAGAAACGCTCCGTAGCACCCGTTGCCGCACGACCGAGCATCGATCCCGCCGAGGACAACCCGGAGGCCGTTGGCCGCATTCCCGTCCTGGTCCAGCGCAATGAGCTCCGCGGCCGGCCACGCGACGGCAAGCGCGATGGCAAGGTCGCCGCTCTCGCGGCCCTGCACGATCATGCGACGCGCCGGAAGCGGCGGTGGTCCCTTCGCCGCCGTCCCGACCGCGGCGGCGGCCCGGTCTCGCCCCGGCCGTAGATCGGTGAGCAACGCCACCGCGGCAATGAGGACCGCAAACAACGTCAGCTCGACCGCGACATTGCGGCGCAGACCATCGAACGACCCCCGGGGCACGAGCCGGTAGCGGTTCACCCAACCGACCGCCGCGAGCAGTGCGAGCAGAGCCGTCTTCACGATCAGGAGCTGGCCGTATCCGGTCGACCAGAGCTGACCAACCGAGCGCAGCTCGGCGAATGCGCGCAGAACGCCCGTCGCAGCGAGGACGAGGACGGAAACGAACGCGACGTTCGAGAAACGCCGCACGAGCGGCGCATGATCTCCCGAGGAAGAGAGCGCGAGGCCGAGTGCGACGAGTCCGCCGAGCCAGAACGACGCCGCAGCCACGTGCAGGAAGTCGACGAACGGCTCGTACCCCGGCCTGCCGCGGTCGAGCGCATGGCCGGCGAGCGTGGGCACCGGCAACAGCGCAAGTCCGGCGGCGAACGCCAACGGCTCGAGCCGGGGATAGACCGGCGCAATTGCGGCAAGCATCGCCCCCACTCCGGCGATGATGGCCGCGGCCGCCATGACGCTGCCGAAGCGAGTCGAAATCGCGACGTCGTGGACGACGCCGGAGACGCCGATGAAGACGACTAGGAAAGCTCCGAGCATCAACCGGACCGGCACAGGCCCAACGGCGAAACGGAAGAAAGCCGCGCCGGCCGCCGTCAGCAAGCCCGCGAAGAAGAGAAAGCGGGCGAGGACGTCCTGGACACTCGGTCCGTTGTCGGCCGTCAGGGAGGGCACCGGCGGCGCGCGTCCCGAGCCGACCCCGAACGCCATCACCCCGGCGAGCGTGTGCCCGTCGTCGGAGAGCACGCGCCACAGGACGGTGTAGTCGCCGTGAGGCAGGCCCGGCTGGAGCGGAATGACGAGCCTGTGGCCGGCCGCTCGCGGCTTCCCGTCGAGGACGGATCCACCTCCGTTCTGGACCGCCTTGATGCCCGACGAGGTCCTCACGGTGTCGTCGAAGACGACCTGGACCGTGGCCGGCGACGCGGCGAGCACCGACCCGTCCGCCGGAACGGTCCGGAGCAGCGTGGCGTGACCCCAGGCCTCCCCCGGCAGGGCCAGGGCGACGAGCGGCACGACGAGGAGGGCCAGGCGGTTGGGCAACGCTTCAAGAAACCTAGCGAGGCGCACTGTTAGCTTCCGGGGTGTGCTGTTCCGCCAGTTCGTCGACGACGATCTCGGCTGCGCCTCCTACCTGATCGGCGATCCCAGTGAGGGGCAAGCCTTCCTCGTCGATCCGGCATACGCGATCGAGCAGTACCTCGAGGCGGCGAAAGCGGGGGGCGTCCAGATCGTGCGGGTACTCGAGACGCACACGCATGCCGACCACGTCTCAGGGCACGGCCGCTTCGGGCTCGAGCACGGAGTGCCGGTTTCGGTTCACCCGCTCGCGGAGCCGGAGTTCCCGTTCGATCCGCTCGAGGACGGTCAGAAGCTGAAAGTCGGAGCGGTAACCCTGCGCGTGGTCCATACACCGGGTCACCGGCCCGAGCACTGCGCCTTCGTCGTCGACGAGCGGCTCGTCCTCACCGGTGACTCCCTTTTCGTCGGCGACGCCGCGCGCCCCGACCTCGCGATCGAGGCGCGCGAAGGGGCGGAAGGCCTCTTTCACTCGCTGCAACGACTAACCGAGCTTCCCGACGCCTACGAGGTGTATCCCGGACACGTCGCCGGCTCGCTCTGCGGAGCGTCGATGAGCCCCGCCCACTCGTCGACGATCGGCGACGAGAAGCGGACGAACGCGGCGCTCGAATACGGCGACGTGCAGACCTTCGTCAACGCGACGGCCGCCGTTTCCACGCCACGTCCGCCGACGACGGCACGCGTGGTCGAGCTCAACAAGGGACCGTTCGTCGGCGCGCCGCCGCCGTTCGAGCGACTCGACACCGTCGAGCACGCAACTGTTCTTGACGTACGACCCGGCGAGACTCATGCGGCTGGTCACGTGCGTGGCTCTTTCAACGTGCCGGTGTCCGGCTCGTCCTACGCGACCCGAGCCGGCTTCATCCTCGACCCGGAGGAGCGGATCGTCATCCAGGCGACAAACGAGGCCGAAGCCCTGGAAGCAGCTCGTGGGCTGCGCGCTGTCGGCTTCATCGAGCTCGCCGGATACGTCACCGAAGCGCCGGCCACGGACGTCGTCGAGCCGGTCGGGCTGGACGAGCTGGAGCGGCTGCTCGAGGAAGGCGAAGTGCAGGTGCTCGACGTCCGGGAGAAGTCGGAGCGCGACGAGGGGTACATCCCGGGCTCGCTGCACATCCCGTTCAGACTCTTGCGCGATTTCGGTCCCGACGGCGTCGATGTGCAGAAGCCGGTCGTGACGATCTGCGAGTCCGGGATGCGTGCCGGTATCGCGGCAAGCGTGCTCGCAGCAGCCGGTGTCGACGCGAGACCGGTTCTGAACGGCGGCGTGAACGACTGGCCCGGCGGGACAGTGTCGTTCCGCCGGTGCGGCTCTAGTTGATCCGCTGCACGGGGTAGCCGCGCTCGTCCATGGCGGCGAGCAACTGCCTGCAGTGCTCCTCGTCGCGCGTCACGATCGTCAGCTCCACCTCGGTCGCGCTGACCGGCAGGTCGATGCCCTCACGGTGGTGCTCGACCGAGATGAGATTGCCTCGCTCCTCAGCGACGAGTGAAAGCAGCTTGATCAGTTCGCCCGGCCGGTCCGGGATCTGCGTCCGCATCACCAGATAGCGGCCTGCGACGGACAATCCGTGCCGCATGACCGAGATGAGCATGGTCGGATCGATGTTGCCGCCGGAGAGGATCGGCACTGCGGTGCCGGTCCCACCGTCCTTACCGGCCAGCAGGGCAGCGACGCCGACCGCGCCGGCACCTTCGACCACGAGCTTGGCGCGTTCGAGCAACAGCACGATCGCCTCGCTGATCTGCTCGTCGGTCACCGCGACGATGTCATCGAGCAGATCCTCCAACAAGGGCATGGTGAAGTCGCTCGGCACCTTCACTGCGATCCCGTCCGCAATCGTGTACCCGTCGACGCCGGCCCTGACGCCGACGATGCGCACCTCCGGCTTGAGCGCTCGCAACGCGGTCGCGATGCCGAGCGCCAGCCCGCCGCCGCCGACCGGGATCAGCACCGTCCCGAGGTCCGGCTCCTGATCGAGCAGCTCGAGCCCGATCGTTCCCTGCCCCGCGACCACGAGCTGATCCTCGTATGGGTGAATGAACGTCCCGCCCGTCTCCTCGACGTGCGCAATCGCTGCGTCGAGCGCGTCCTCGAAGTCTTCACCCGCCATCTCTGTCGCCGCGCCGTAGTTGCGGCAGGCCTCGACCTTCGCCATCGGCGCCGTAACCGGGACGAAGATGGTCGCGTGGATGCCCAGCTGCCGGGCTGCCCATGCGACTGCCTGCCCGTGGTTGCCTGCGCTCGCCGCGACAACACCGGCAGCACGTTCTTCCGGCGACAGGGTCGTGAGCTTGTTCACAGCGCCGCGGACCTTGAATGCGCCGGTCCGCTGGAGGTTCTCCGCCTTGAGTCGCACCTCGCGGCCCACGCGGCGCGAGAACGTCTCCGAGAGATAGATCGGAGTCTCTTCCGCGATTCCCCTGAGACGCTCGCGCGCCTCCTGGATGTCAGCGAGTGTCGGTGCGATCCGTTGTATCGGCAAGCTTGAACACCCTCTCCATGATCTCTTTCACGGCGGTCAGCGGATCGAGCTCCCGCCTCTGCACCTCGTCGAGCAGCCGGCGCAGCTCCGGATCATCCGCCACCGCCTGCTGCAGATATGCCTTGGCCCGTCCCGATGCGACCGCGAACACCTCACCAGCGAGATTCTTGCGCCTCCGCTCCTCGAGGAGGCCCCCTGACTCGAGATGCGCTCGATGCTCCTCCACCTTCTCCCAGAGCTCGGGGATGTTCTCGCCTCTGGTCGCCTCCGTCAGGACGATCGGCGGCTTCCAGGCGCGGTCTCGATCGAGCGAGAGGATTGAGCGCACCTCGTTCAGCATCGTCTTCGCAGCCGGGTGGTCCATCTTGTTGATCGCGATCACGTCCGGAATCTCCATGATCCCCGCCTTGAGCGCCTGCACCGAGTCTCCCGAGCCTGGCATGAGCACGAGGACGACGGTATCGGCAATGCCGATCACCTCGACCTCGCTCTGACCGGCGCCGACGGTCTCGAGAAAGACGAGGTCCTTGCCCGCGGCGTCGAGGACGAGCAGCGCCTGCAAGGTGGTCTCCGCGAGACCTCCGAGGTGGCCGCGCGTGCCCATCGAGCGAATGAAGACGCCTGGATCGAGGAAGTGGTCGGAGAGGCGGATGCGATCGCCGAGCAACGCGCCGTGGGTGAACGGGCTCGAGGGATCGACGGAGATCACGCCGATCGTGCGCTCCTGAGCGCGGATGTGGCCGATCAACCCGGAGATGAGGGTCGACTTCCCCACGCCAGGCGGCCCGGTGATCCCGACGGCATAGGTGCGGCCAGTGTCCGGATAGATGTCGCGGACGAGATCGTAGGCGAGCGGATCGCCGTTCTCGACGAGCGAGATCGCGCGTGCAAGCGCCCGCGTGTCGCCCGTGCGAACGCCGTCCGCGAGCGACTCGCGCGTCCAGTCCCGCCGGCCCGCCATGTTAAGCGGCCTCGGCGACCTGCTCGGAGGCCTGCTCGCTGCCGCGCGCGAGCGCATAGGCGACGACCGACGTGAAGGCGAGCATGATGCCGACGCCGCCGAACACCCAGCGAGGGCCGACGTTGTCGGTCAGCGGACCGGCGATCACGAAGCCGAGGCCGTACACGAGATAGTTGACGCTCATGATCACGGTGAAAACGCGACCGCGGAACGCATCGGGAGCGCCACGTTGCACAAGCAGAGAGTTGCATACGACTGCAGCACCGTTACCGACCCCTGCGAGGACGAAGCACGGGAGCGAGACCCAGACGTTCGGCGCCACGGCGGCTGCCGCAACGCCGACCGCCTGCACGAGGATGCTCGCGGCATAGACCGTCCCGACCGAATGCCGCTCCACCCAGCTGCCGGCGGCGAAACTGCCGACGGCGAGCCCGAGCCCGATACTGCCGAAGATGAGCCCGTAGCCGAAGTCGCCCGCGTTGAACGAGTCCTTGGCGAGAAACACCTGTGCCGTCTGCGTGGATGCGACCGCTCCGAGCGCGAGCGTCCAGACGACGAGTACCGTCAGGAGCGGCCTCGTGTGGATGACCCTCGCGAAGCCGTCCTTCAGGTCGCGGAAGTGACCGCGACTAACGGCGAGCGCGCCCTGGAGCTTCGCCGCCGGAAGCCGCAGAAGAAGCAGCGCGGAGACCAGGAACGAGACACCGTTGATCCAGTACGCGATGTCGGGGCCGGCGGCGGCGACGAGTGCTCCGCCGATGATCGGGGCGACGGTCCAGCTGACATTCTCACTCGTCTGAATCAGCGAGTTCGCGTTTGCGAGCTGCTCCTCGTCGACGAGATTCGGCAGGCCGGCGTACACGGCCGGCCGAAAGAAGCCGGTGGCGATGCCCGCGACGCCCGCGAGCGCAACGATCTGCCCTGCGGTGTGCGCGAACGGAAGCGTGAAGAAAACGCCCGCCCGCACCAGATCCGACACGACCATCAGCCCGCGCCGCGAGAGCCGGTCGAGGAGCGGCCCGAGAAACAGGCCGACCGCGACGGCGGGGAGAAACTCGACGATCATCAACGCGCTCACCCACGAGCCGGAGTTCGTGCGGTCCTTTACGTCCACGACGAGGGCGACCGTCGCGAGCAGCGTGCCGAGACTGGAGCCGAGCGTCGCGAAGAAAAGCAGGCGGAAGCCGGGCGCGGTGCCGAGGAGACTCAGCTGACGGCGGACACTGGTCAACCCGCGTCGGAGTCTGTCAGGAAGCCGCTGTGGCCGTCCTCACTCGCCCAAGGGCTGCTGCGAGGAACTCGTGCTCGTCGTGCGTGCCCACAGTCACTCGAATCGCGTTCGGGGCGCCGAACGCGGCGAGCGGCCGGACGATCACACCCTCGCGCAGCAATGCCTCGAACCACGGCTGCGCATCCTCGCCGAGATCGGCGAAGACGAAGTTGCCGACAGCCGGCCCCGCCACGCGATAGCCGGCAGCGGTGAGGATCCCCACGAGCTCGGAGCGCCCCTCCTCGTTGATCCCTCTCCTGCGCTCGAGCTCTTCCGGGAAGTCGAGACTCGCGAGTGCTGCCGCCTGAGCCGGCGTCGTCAGATCGAATGCGCGGCGAGTCTTGCCGAGTGCGGTCACGACCTCGGCGGGGCCGACGGCGTAGCCGACCCGGAGACCGGCGAGCCCGTAGATCTTGGAAAACGTGCGCAGGACGAGCACGCGGCGGCCTGCCTTGAAGTACTCCTTGATGCCGTCGGCGTAATCCGGGTCGTCGATGTACTCGAAGTAGGCCTGGTCGAGAACGGTCAGAACGTGATCCGGGACTCGCTCGAAGTACGCGTCCAGCTCGCCGCGGGAGCTCATCGTCCCCGTCGGGTTGTTCGGATTGCACACGTACACGAGCTTGGTACGCTCGGTCACCGCGGCAAGCAGTCCCTCGAGGTCGTAGCGATCGTCGCGGAGCGGAACCTGCACGGCGTGCGCGCCAAGCTTGGCCGCGTAGATTCCGTAGCTCGGGAACGACGGCCACCCGTGGACGACCTCGTTGCCCGGCTCGACGACCGCCTGTGAGAGCGCGTCGATGATTCCGTCGGCACCTGAACCGACCGCGACCTCCTCGAATGCCACGGCGTGCAAGTCGGCAAGCGCGGTCCGGAGCCGGTAGGCGCCACCGTCGGGATAGCGGTTCAGCTCCGATTCTGCTCGCTCGAGCGCCTCGAGCGCACGTGGGAACGGACCGTACGGCCCTTCGTTCGAGGCGAGCTTCACGACCCGCTCGAGCCCCAGCTCGCGCTGCACCTCTTCGATCGGCTTACCCGGCTCGTACGGGACGATTCCCGCGAGAGCGGGACGCAGCAAGCCGGGAGGAACTTGCACTACGTGCCGGGCGTCTCGTCCGACTTCTTCCGCCAGATCCACAGCGCGCCGCCGGCGGCCGCAGCGATCGAGGCAAGGGCGCCCTTGTTCAGCCCGGCGTGATCTCCCGGGCCCGGAACGGCCTCCTTCGCCTTCTGCTTGCCGAACTCCTTGGCCAGCTTCCAGACACCCCAGCCCAGCAGGGCGTTGCGTCGGTTGACAATTCCCATGGGTCTCCTTTCGTGGGCGAGCCTACCAAGGTGGCTTTCCCGCGAGGACGCCGGCTTACGCGAAAGGGAGAGTGTCGAGGCGGCCGGACTTCGCCGGGCTACTTGCCGTTGCCGTTGCCGTTGCCGTTGCCCTTGCCGTTGCCGCCGCCCTGACTCGGCGTCGGCTTGACGTCGGTCGGCCCCGCCGGCAGATGCGCCTTCGACTTGGGGCCGTGCTTTGCCTTCTGAGGAACGTGGTGGCGCACCGGATGGGCCGGGTGCGTAGCTCGCACGGTCTTCACGTGACGGGCAGTGACCCCCGCGCCGCCTCGGTAATGAACCTTCTGGGCACCCCTGCCGTGCGTCTTGAGCTTCTGGGCGTTCTTCGCATGCGCTGCCGCTGCCGCTGCCTTGCCGGCCGCGCCGCCGTTGTTCTGCTTCGAGTGCGAAGGCTGAGCTCCGTGGGCCGCCCCCTGGTTGGGTGCGAGACCTGACGCGGATGCTGGTGCGACCGGGATCTGCTGCGCAGGCTTGGCGGCGTTCGGTCGCGCATGCCAGGGTGCGTGACGAACACCCTCGTACGAAGCACCGCCGATGGCGACGCCTGCCGTGAGCGCTACGGCCGCCTTGAGCGCGAGGCCGGTTCCCACGGCGGCACCACCGCCCCCGCCGAAGAGCGACATGAGAGAACTGGGGACCGGAACGAGGGCAAGCGTCTTGAGCGCGCCTCGCTGGGCTCGCTGCCTCCGGGCGAAACTGGCGCACTCCGAGCACTCGCGCAGGTGCGCGCGCAGCTGTCCGCGCTCTTGCCGCGGCAGACGTCCGTCGAGCTGCCGCGAGATCGCGAACTCCGCTTCGCCGCAGGTGATCGATCCTTCGAGCTGCTCGCGCAACGCACGGCGTGCACGGAAGATGAGGGTCTCGACTGCGCTCGTCGAGACCTCGAGGACCTCGGCGATCTCGGCGTACGAGCGCCCCTCGAGCTCGCGCATCACGAGGGCCGCACGCTGGTTGAAAGCGAGATGACCGAGCGCGCGCCGGATGTCGTCGCCCGTCGGAGCGGCGTCGTCGCCGATCGTGTCGGCGATGTCGTCCTCGAAGGACACCTCGGCCGGACGCCTGGAGGACTGGCGGAACCGCTGCCGGCAAACGTTGTGGGCGATGGCGATCAGCCAGTTCTGGGGCTTCTCCGGCCGGCTCCCCTTCTCGACGTAGGCGCGGTAGGCGTTCAGGAAGGTCGTCTGGGTGACGTCCTCGGCGTCGGCGGGATTCCGCATGACGGCGAGCGCGTACCGATACACGTCTCCGACGTGTCGCTTGTAGAGCCGCTCGAAGGCCCGGTCAGGGCGAGGCCTTGCCGCCAGCAGGGGCGTCATGCTCTAGTAGATACCCGCTCGGCGGGAATCTTGCGTCCCCCGGACTAGGGAAGCGGCGTTCCTCCAGGCAATTTCGGGGCTTCGACCGGGGGAACCGGCACAGGCGGCGGCACCTTGACCGGAAGCGCCGCGGCGGGGGACTCGAGGGCCTTCTGAGCCTCTCCGATCAGGCTCGCGGCCTGGTCAGTCACCTGGGAGACCTCGCTGAGAGGGCCCGACTGCGTCGCGGAAGAGGCAGAGCCGGCCGGCGCCTGGGCAAGCGTCTGAGTGCGGGCCTGTGGCCCTGGCCCCGGCTCGCCTGCGCGTTGAGAACCGATCCCAATCCCTCTCGCCCCTGGTCGCACGGTCTTTGCTCCCGGGGCTCGGGCGCCTCTCGGCGCGCTCGCGGCGCGAACCCCGCGCGTCGGGAAGCCGGCGGCAACTTGCCACGAAGGGGCGGTGATCCGGTGAGTCGAGGAAGGTGCCGCAGAGGCGGGACCGCTGCGATCGCTGCCAATGCCGGTGGCGAGAGCGCCGGCGACGATCGCGACCGCCGCCTTCAGGAGCAGTCCGCCGCCGGCGACCGCGCCGCCGCCCGCGACGACACCGCCCGTGTCGAAGAACTGCGCGAGCGACGTCGGCAGCGGCACAACGGCAAGCGATCGGAGCGCGGAGGCCTTGAGTCGCAACGACCGACGGGCGCGGAAGATCAATGTCTCGACCGCGGAGACCGAGACCCCGATCGTGTCGGCGATCTCGGCGTAGGTGCGACCTTCAAGCTCGCGCATGACGAGCGCGGAGCGTTGGTTGAACGGCAATCGTCCGAGCGCGTCCAGGACGCCCTGTACGTCAGGCCGATCTTCTTCCGGCACTGCGATCAACTCGACGTGATCCTCGAGCGGAACCTCCTTGACCCGACGGCTTGCCCGCGCATAGCGCGTGCGCGCAACGTTGTGCGCGATCTTGATCAACCAGTTCTGAGGCTTCTCCACCTCGACGCCCTTGATGTACGCGCGGTACGCATTCAGGAACGTCGTCTGCGTGACGTCCTCAGCGTCAGCGGGATTGCGCAGAAGCGCGAGCGCGTAGTGATAGACGTCCTTGACGTATTGCCGGTAGAGAGACTCGAAGGCCTGATCTCGAGCTAGGGCCGGGATCTCTGGCGCTGCGGTCGCCATGATGCTGATGGAACGAAGCAGGGCCGCACCGAGATACGCCCTTCTTTGTCACTTGCAAACCGTACGCCGGCGAATGCCGGCCGCCTTTTTGGCTAGGCGGTCGTCTTGGCGCGCTTGCGGATCGGCACGTGGATCGGGCGGCCGAGCGCCACAAGACCGGCTTCCTTGATCGCCTCCGACAGGGTCGGGTGCGCGGCCATCCCGTCGGCCACGGTCTCCACCGTCGCTTCGGCGTCGATCGCGACCACACCGGCCTCGATCAGATCGGTGACGTGCGGACCGACCATCACCAGGCCGAGCAGCTCTCCGTAGCGCGTTTCGTGAATCGACTTCACCCAGCCGGTGGTGTCGTTCTGCATCACGGCGCGCGCGTTCGCCACCCAGGGGAACATCCCGGTCGCGACGTCGTCGCCGTACTGCTCGCGCGCCTCGGCTTCGGTGAGGCCGACTCCTGCGATCTCCGGATCGGTGTAGATCGGACGCGGGACCGCCCGGTTGTCGACCACGGCCTCGTGACCGCAGGCGTTCTCCGCTGCAACCTCGCCCTCGCGAAACGCCGTGTGCGCGAGCTGCCAGTAGCCGGCGCAGTCGCCGACCGCGTAAATGTGCTCGACCGTCGTCCGCCGGTGCTCGTCTGCGGCGATCCCCTTGCGTTTGTCGAACTCCACGCCGATCGTTTCGAGCCCGATCCCTTCGACGTTCGGGCCACGGCCGACGCTGACGAGCATCAGGTCACCCTCGACGGTCTCGCCGTCGCCGAAGTGCACGGTCAGCGCGTCACCCTTCTCCTCCACCTTCGTGCACTGCTTCTCGAGGTGCAGCGTGATCCCCCGCTTTCCGAACTGCTTCGCGAGCTCCTTCGAGGCGTCTGCATCCTCCTGCGGGATGAGTGCGGGCAGCATCTCGATGATCGTCACCTCGCTGCCGAACCGGCGGAAGATCGACGCGAACTCGCAGCCGATGATCCCGCCGCCGAGCACGACGAGCCGCTTGGGCACTTCCGTCTGTGCCAGCAGACCCTCCGAGTCGACGCAGCGGGCGGAATCGAGGCCTTCGATCGGAGGACGCAGCGGGAACGAGCCCGTCGCGATGATCGCCTGCTTGAAGGTGACGTCCTCCCCGCCTTCGACGGCGATCGTGTGCGCATCCTTGAACGTGCCGTTGCCCTTGACCCACTCGACGCCGTTCGCCTTGAAGAGCGAGGCGACGCCCGACGTCATCTGCTTGACGACGCCGGCCTTCCACTCGTTCGCCGTGCCGAACTCGAGCTGGAACCCGCCGAGCTTCACGCCCAGCTTGTCGAAGGTGTGCTCGGCCTCCTTCAGCGCAAAGGCCGTCTGAACCCAGGCCTTCGTCGGGATACACCCGATCCGCAGGCAGGTGCCGCCGAGCTCGGGCTCGCGCTCGATGCAGGCGACCTTGGCCCCGAGCTGCGCAGCCCGAATGGCCGCGGTGTAGCCACCTGGCCCCCCTCCGAGAACAGCGACGTCGACCTCCATCAGGGTCGATCGTACAGATCCGTCAGTTCTCGAAAGCACCTCGGCAGGTCGAGAAAATCGGTGTTGTCGGAGACGGCATCGACCGAACCGGCTTCGTGGTCGATTCCACGAACTGCCGGATCCGTGATGGCGGCGCGCAGCGAGTCCGCGAAGCGATCCGCGAACAAGACCTGAAACGGCCGACCCCAGAACGCGCGCACGGTCGGATCGACCGCCTCCGTCACATCGAGCTCGTTGTGACGCCGGGCAACGGCTTCGTACGCCTCGACGAGACCTGCCTCCCGTGCCTGCCAGTTTCCGGCTGCGAGCGTCCGTGCGAGCGCTTCTTCTTCTGGACGGTTCAGCTCCGCGTAGGCGGAACCCAGCCACTTCCAGTACGGCGGGTAGCGGCGTTCCTGCAACAGCGCAAGCCGCATCAGATCGCGAACGAGTGAGGCGGCGATCACGCGCGACCCGAGGTCGTCCCCACGCGAGCCGGTGCGACCGACGAAATGTTCGAGCTGTGCGACGCGCCGCCACTGGCTTGCCATCACTAGCAGCCAGACGTCGTGTGGATACCAGCTGAGCTTGTCGCGCAGCTGCGTCAGCTCGCCGACCGGGTCGCAGAAAACCTCACCTGAGGTGAACTCGAGCAAACGCTGCGCAGGAGTCACAAGCCAATCGGCGACATCGAAGCCCTTAAGAGGGTCCACCCCGAGCTCTGCACGGACGTAGTCGCCGAGGAGGAGCGTCTCGACACCATGGTTCACTGGACCCACGTCGAGCTCGGCGATCGCAACTGTTCCCGCCTCTTCCGTGGACCCGAAGTGTGTCGAGAATCCGGCAAAGCGGGTGGGAAGCTGTTCGGCGAGCGTCTGCCTCAAGTTCTTCGCCTCGTCGAGATCACGAAGGAACAGCTGGACGCGCGGACCCCACTGATGATCCCGAGAGCGTTCGTCGTCGAATCCGAGAACCTCGGAGCCGTGCCCGATGAGCGCGGCTGCGTGCTCCATACCGCCGAAGTTGTGTTCGACGACAGGACGCACGGCATCGAAGTAGAAGCGCCTCGAGAGCTCGAGGCCTTGCACCCCTACAAGTCCGCCTTCATGGTGACCGTCCCGTCCTTTTCCTCGACGGCGTGAAAGCCGTAGCGCTCGTACAGCTTCGTCATCCCCTTCTCGGCACTGAGGCTGATCCCGGAGTGGCCTTCCTGCCGGGCGCGCTCGAGTAGCGCGGTCATCAGCTGGCCGCCCAGCCCTCCGCCGCGACGGCTCGGGACGACGGCGATCGTCAGCTCGGGCGTCTGCTCGTCGACGAAGCCGAACCCCGGTGCGTCGGATGGGAAGAGGCGGTACCACGCCGCTCCGATCGGACCCGCCTCCCAGGCCACGAGACCGGCGTCGCCGGGACGTCCCCAGTTGTTCACGTACCGGGCGACGGGCAGGTCGGGATCCTCGTTGAGACGCCAGTGGTAGGCGTGCTTGAGCATGTCGCGGAGGAAGCGGACGTCCTGCGGCCCGGCCTGGCGGATCACG
>DATMZV010000143.1:0-16367 GCA_035573355.1 Gaiellaceae bacterium
GGAGCGAACAGACCTCTGGTGTATCAGTCGTCGTGCCAACGGCGCTGCTGATTAGCCACGTCTGGATGGGATAACCGCTGAAAGCATCTAAGCGGGAAGCCCACCTCGAGATGAGGCTTCCCATCCCCTAGAGGGAGTAAGAGCCGTGGGAGACCACCACGTTGATAGGCGGGACGTGCAAGCGTGGCAACGCGTTTAGCGGACCCGTACTAATTGCTCGAGGTCTTGATTTTGAACACCGAGTGTGGAGCTATGGAGTTTTGAGGGTGCGCGGAACGCGCAGCGCCCTGACAACTTCGGCGGTCATAGCGGCAGGGAAACACCTCTTCCCATTCCGAACAGAGAAGTTAAGCCTGCTTGCGCCGATGGTACTCGGAGGGCAACCTCCCGGGAGAGTAGGCAGCCGCCGATTAAGCTTCGAAAGGCCGCGCTTGCGCGGCCTTTCGCGTTTTAGTCCCCGAGCTCGGCGATTATCCGAGCGGCATCCTTTTGGTACTGCTGCAGCGCTGCGCGTAGAGCGCGCGTCGGAACCTCGGCGGGTGTGAATTCCTTCCCTGTCAGATCGATCTTCCGCAGCGCCGCTTCGACCCGCTTCATTCCGTCGAACATGTACGGGGTCGACTTCACCGCCTCCTCGCAGAGGCGCTTCGCGTCGTCCGTGAGCACGATGGTTTCGCCATCAAGATAGGCGAGCCCGGCAGCCTCCAGCCGCGTCAGGCCGTGACCGATCTCTTCGTCCGTGAAGATCGCGTGATTGATCGCATCGCCGGCAGCGAACAGGCTCCTAAGACTCACAGGGTTCTCTTCCGTGAAGTAGGCCGCGGTCAGGAGCCACGCGTCGCTCCAGGACCACGTCATGCTGGCAGCGTCAGGCTTTCGAGGTCCCGTGGGTAGTAGGTGAGGAACTCCATCCCCTCGTCGGTCACGGCCACAGTGTCGGAGTGCCGAAACCCTCCTAGGCCGGCGGCATAGAGGCCGGGCTCCACGGTGAACACCATCCCGGGTTTGATCTCCGTGTCGTCGCCGAGGTCGAGAAACGGCCCTTCGTGGTAGCGAAGGCCGATCGCGTGGCCGACATGGTGTTTCCAGTAGTCCCAGAGGCGGTGGTCGTCGTAGTACTTTCGAACTGCGCGGTCGACGTCCGAACAGCGTGCGCCCGGCTTGATCGCCTCGAACGCGGTGTCCTGCAGCGCGACCATGTGATCGAACAGCTTCCGCTGCTCGGCCGACGGCTCACCGATCACCATCGTTCGTTCGAGCTCGGAGAGATAGCCCCAGACGGGAGCCGTCGCTCCGGTTACCAGGACGTCGCCCTCCTGAAAGACGATGTTGTTCGCAAGCGCGTGCGGAATGGCGGCGTTGCGGCCGATCTGGCCGCGGTAGCCGGCGCTTGCGCCGTCGAAGAAGAAGCTCTGGGCCCGGTAGATCGGGCCGATTGCGTCGAGCATCGCGAGCGACGCCTCGGTGCTGGCACGACGAGACACCTCGCTTTCTGTGAGACCCGGCCGCGTGTAGCGCTGGAGCAGCACGTGCGCGAGGTTTCCCCACTTCGAGCTCTCCCGGATCAGTTCGATCTCGGCCGGGCTCTTGACCGCCAGCTGGTCCTCCACGAAGCCGGTGATCTTCTCCGGCGTAGCGCCGACGAGTTCGGTGAGCGACGGACCGCGATAGCCGAGCACCCACGGATACCCGTCCTGGTCTGCCCCGAACGGTTGGCGCACACCCATCTCCTCGAGCAGTCCTCGCAGCGACTCCATGGGATGGGTTTCCCCCGGATACTCGGGATAGTCGGCAACGTGGTCGACGCTCGCGTTCGCCTGCGCGTGCTCGCGCTCGAGACGAGGCACGAGCATCCCTCCCTTTCCCTCCGCATTGAGGACGAAGGCGATCGGCCGCTCCGTCGGCGCGAACGCGAAGCCTGCGTAGTAGAGGACGTAGTAGGGATCGAAGAGGACGGCTCCGGTGAGGCTTCGGTCGATCAGCTGCTCCGTCAGCCCTGCCAGACGCTCCTCGTACTCGGATTGCTGGATTGCCAGCGTCATGCGGCGCGCAGCTTCTCACGCCAGTCGGGGTCGAGCTCGCGCAACCGGCGGACGCGTTCGCCCACAGGGGGATGAGTCACGAACAACGCAGCGAGCCCTTCTTCGAGGAACGGATTGATCGTGTAGAGCGGCTCCGTTGCCGGGCTGCCCTGAAAAGAGACGAGCTCTGACGCCTGATCCAATCGCACGAGCGCGTCGGCCATCGGATGAGGCGAGTCGCAGATGGCTGCGGCTGCGGCGTCGGCGAGGAACTCGCGCTTCGGGGAGAGCATCAAGTGAACGAACGCCGCGGCGACCGGGCCGAAGACGAACAGCAGCGCCCGCGAGAACCATCCCCCGACGCGCGTGAGCTCGAGAAGCGTCGCGGCCAGCACCACAACAGAGGTCTGGACGACGACATCTCGGTTGCGGACATGCGCGAGCTCGTGGGCGATCACCGCCTCGAGCTCGGCAGGCGAGGCTGCGGAGAGCAAGCCGGCGCTCAGCCCAAGGACGTGGCCGCGCACCCCGCGGCCGGCGGCGAATGCGCGCGGAAGGCCGTCCTCCATCAGGTACAGCCGCGGCTTTGCGACTCCGGCGATCGCGGCGAGCCGCTCGACCGCGGAATGCAGGCCCGGAGCTTCCCCGACGGGCAGCTCACGAGCGCGGGTAAGCCCCACGGCTATCCGGTCGCCATACCAGTAGAGCGCCGCCGCCAGGAGTACGCCGCAGAAGATGAAGATCGAAAGAAGGCGATAGCCGCCGAGCGCCCAGCCGAGGAGCCCGAGCACGGAGCAGGCGCCGACGAGCAGCGCCCACGCCTTCAGGACGTTGCGAAAGACGAGGAGGCGGCTGGCACTAATTGCCGTCCTCTTGCTCGAGCCCGCGCGGAGGCCAATCGTCCTCCGGAGCGTCGCATCGGCTCGAGCAGTGGAGCGAGGCGATGTTCTGCAGCGGCACGAGGATGTGGCCGTTCAGCTCGATGTGGGCGACATCCTCGACGTAGCAGTACGCGGTGAGGACACCCTCCTGATACTCGCCTCCGAAGAGGGCGACCTCGACCTGCTCGCCCTTGTATTTGTTCGTGTAGTCCTCGATGTCCGGAGCGTAGCGAACCCCCTTTCCTCCGTGACCGTCGTGACCCGACGATGGCCGCTAAATGCGGACGGGGAGGGCAGAGACGTCACAGAGAGACGAGGAAAGAGTCACCGCTCGGGGCGCTCCTCGTCACCGATCTTGACTTGCTCCGATCGCTGCGAGAAGGTCAGCGGTTCGGCACGTCGACCGGGAGGGAAAAATGAAGCGGGTAATACTGCTCGGCGCGATCGCCGCGGTCGCGCTCTACGCGACCGTGGCCTGGTCGGCAACGCCGCCCACGCCGATCGAGAAGAAGCTGCAGAAGGACGTGGCTACCCTCAAGGCTCAGGTGAAAGCCCTCAAGAAGTCCGTGAGCGACGCCCGTGAAATCGCGGTCGGAATCGGGATCATCGGCGCCTGCAACACGGCGATCGCAGCGGACGGCCTCCAGGGCACCTGGCAGGTGATCGACCAGCTCTCCGCCGCAACGCAGGCCGGTAAGACGTACTTCGGGCCGCAAACGCCAGTGGATGACGCGATCGGCGGTGTGCACATTTGCGCGGAGATCGGTATCCCCCGAAGTCAGGCGCTCCCACCGACGACCGCCCCCTTCAGTGCGTTGCTTCGGCTGTACCAGGGGTGATCCCGATGTGGGTGCGTGTGGCCAGATTTGAGGGTGGAACTGCCGAGGGCCTCGACGCCGAGATGGCCCGGTCGAAGCAAGTCATGGAGGAGTTCGGAAGTGACGGTCTTCCTCCTGGCCTCGAGGGCGTGACGCGTGTCATGGAGGCGATCAACCGTGCCGAGGGGACCGGTCTCGCCATCATCTTTTGCGACACGGAGGAGGACATGCGCAAAGCTGACGAGGCGCTCAACACCATGTCTCCTCCTGCCGAGGCGTCCGGCCGGAGAGTCTCCGCAGGGGTGTACGAGGTCATGCACGACGTGGACATGACGAGAGGAGTCAGTCGAGCGGGCTGAGCTTCCCATCCTCGGCCGTGTACCGGGCGATGACGCAGTTCGGCACGCCCGGGATCAGCTTGTGATCCCGCACGTAGTCCAGCCCGGTCGCGAGCGCGTGAATCGCGCGGATCGAGCCGCCGTGCGAGATCACGAGCACCTCCTCGCCGGGGTGCCGCCGGAGGACGTCGGTGAGGAAGTCCTCGATTCGCGCCGAGAACGCCTCGAAGGGCTCGGCGTCCTCCGCGCCGGGACCATTGCCGTCCCGCCAAAGCCGATGAGCCTCGCCGAAGCGCTCCTCGATCTCCGGCGTCGTCAGACCTTCCCAGGAGCCGAACCCTCGCTCGCGCAGGCGCGGATCGAGTCGCACCTCGAGGTCTAGGTCTTCTGCCAGGATCTCCGCGGTCTCGCGCGCCCGGTTCAAGTCGCTCGAATAGACGGCGTCGACTGTGCCGTCGAGGGTGCCGGCGAGCGTTCGCGCCTGTTCGCGGCCGAGGTCGTTGAGGCTCGTGTCCGACAGGCCCTGCCAGCGCCCTTCACGGTTCCAGTCGGTCTCTCCGTGCCGAACGAGTAGCAAGGTGGTCACAGACAACTCGGCGCCGCTTGCGGTGCCGTCTTCAGGACGTGCGGGCTCCGCCCGCGCGTCCGTCTGAACTGACCGGTCGAACCGATGGAATCCATACCAGAGGGTCTAGGCTACCCAGCCGATGGATCTCGGCTTGGAGGATCGAATCTGCCTGGTCACGGGCTCGACAGCGGGCATCGGGCTCGAGACCGCGCGGCTTCTGGCTGCAGAAGGAGCGCGGGTGGTGATCAATGGTCGGGATCCCGATCGCGTTGAGCAGGCGCGTGCCGAAGCGGGTGCTGCGCTCGGTGTGGCCTGCGATCTGTCGGGGCCCGGCGCGGCTGAGGCACTCGTGGCCGAGACGACCGAGGCACTCGGGCCAGTCGCATGCCTGGTGAACAACGTCGGCGAGGCCTACCAGGCCGGCTTCGAGGAGTTGACGGACGAGCAATGGGATGCCATGTGGCAGCTGAACGTCATGAGCTATGTCCGCTGCATCCGAGCAGCTCTGCCTGGGATGAAGGAGGCCAAGGCCGGGACGATCGTGAACGTCTCCTCGACTGCGGGCAAACGGCCTTCCACGGGAATGCCGAACTATTCTGTGACGAAGGCCGCAGTGCTTTCGCTTTCCCGCCTCGTCGCCGACCTCTATGCCAAGCACGGGATCCGCTGCAATGCTGTCGCGCCCGGCCCGACGGCGACCCCCGCTTGGCTTGCAGAAGGCGGTCTGGCCGACCAGCAAGCAGCTGCTTCTATTAAGACGCGTGTAGAAGTACTGGAGGCCGTAGGAGCGGGTCGTCCGCTCGGACGCCTCGCTGAGCCGGAGGAGATCGCCTCGGTTATTGCATTTCTCTGCTCGGAGCGGGCTTCCTACGTGACAGGTTCCGCCTGGAGCGCCGATGGTGGAACTGTCCCGATCATCATCTAGCCTGAAGACGTGATGCCTGAGGTCGCAGGAACAGTGGCGGAAGCGTTCGAGTTGCAGGTGCGAGAACTCGAAGGACGCTGGCTTTCTCCGCTTGCGGTGAGGTCGTACGAGACGCGTGGCCGGTTGCGGACCGAGGACGATTGCCGCTTGCGCACGCCGTTCCAGCGCGATCGCGACCGCATCCTGCACTCGAAGCCCTTTCGGCGCCTGAAGGGCAAGACCCAGGTCTTCATCGATCCTGCAGGCGACCACTACCGCACGCGGATGACGCACACGCTGGAGACAACCGCGATTGCCCGTGGCGTCGCGCGGGCGCTACGGCTCAACGAAGACCTCGTCGAGGCAATCGGGTTGGGCCACGACATGGGCCACCCGCCGTTCGGTCACGCGGGCGAAGAGGCTCTCGACGCGGCCCTGCAAGAGCGCTTCGGTAAAAGCTTTCGGCACAACGAGCAGTCGCTGCGGATTGCAGAGTCGCTGAACCTCACTGAAGAGGTTCGCGACGGAATTCTCACGCACACCGGCCCGCAGGTGCCCTCGAGCCTCGAGGGCAAGATCGTCCGGATTGTCGACCGCGTGGCCTACATCAACCACGACATCGACGATGCCGTCCGCTTCGGGATCCTCGACCCGGCAGAGCTCCCGCTCACAGAGGTGGCCCTGCTCGGAGACCGCGGCTCGCAGCGCATCGACACGCTCGTCCACGATCTCGTCGAGAGCTCCGAGCGGGCGGGCGACATCGTCCAGAGCGATGAGATCGGCAGTGCGATGCTTGCCCTGCGGACGTTCATGTTCGAGCGGGTCTATCTCGGGCCGCACGCGCAGCTCGAGCAGGATCGCGCACGCGCGGCTATCCGGCGCATCTTCGACCATGTCGCCGACCGTGGTGACGACCCCGAGCAGATCGTGGAATTCATCTCAGGGATGACGGATCGGTTCGCCCTGAGCTACGTTGCCGAGCTGAGCAGATGAGCCGGATCAAGGACGCGTCGGTCGACGAGGTCAAGGCGGCTGCCGACATGGTTTCGGTCGTCTCCGCACGCTCTCCGTTGCGTAAGGCAGGGGCCCGCTACGTCGGCCGCTGCCCGTTCCACGAGGAGCGGACGCCGAGCTTCTCGGTGAACGCGGTCGACAAGCTCTACTACTGCTTCGGCTGCGGGGCCAAGGGCGATCTCATCACCTTCGTCCGTGAGACCGAGCAGCTCGACTTCGCCGGCGCAATCGAGTGGCTCGCGGACCGCTTCAACGTCCAGATCGAATACGAAGAGACGTCGCCGGAGCAGGACGCGCGCCGACGCCGTCGCGAGCGGTTGCTCGAAGTGCTCGAGGCGGCGGCAACGTTCTACGAGCGCTACCTCTGGGACTCACAAGCGGGCTCGCTCGCACGTGACTATCTTGCGGGCCGCGGGCTGGGCGAAGAGGTGTGCCGTCAATACAGGCTCGGTCTTGCCCCCGGCGGATCGACGCTGACGCGCAAGGCACTCGAACGCGGCTTCACCCGCGACGAGCTGCTCGCCGCAGGCCTCGGCAATCGGCGGGGCAACGACTACTTCTTCGGGCGCCTGCTCTTCCCGCTCGCCGATGCGCGTGGGCGTGTGCTCGGCTTCCAGGCGCGCAAGCTGCGCGAGGACGATCCCTTGAAGGCCAAGTACGTCAACTCGCCCGAGGGAGAGCTCTTTCGCAAAGGCGACTTGCTGTACGGATTGGACCGCGCGCGGGCTGCGATCGCGAAGCAAGAGCGCGCCGTCGTCGTCGAGGGAAACACGGACGTGCTCGCGCTGAGTCAGGCGGGCATCGAGCCCGTCGTAGCGTCGATGGGGACGGCACTGACCGAGCGTCAGCTGAAGGAGCTCAGCCGTCTGACGAATCGTGTGTGGCTCTGTTTCGACGGCGACGCAGCGGGCGAGACGGCGACACTGCGCGGCATGGAGCTCGCGGCAGCGCAAGGCCTTGACGTTCGCGTCGTCGCCCTGCCCGCGGGGTTCGATCCCGCCGATCTTGCCGAGGGTTTCGATACGCGACTGGGACGAGCCGAAACGTATCTCGGCTACCGCGTGCGGCTCGAGATCGAACGGGCCGCCGATCGTCAGGAAGGGTTCATTCGCGTTCGCGAGGTTCTCGCGCGCTTCGAGGAGTCACCCGAGCGCCAGGACGCGATCCGCTACGCGGCCGACAAGCTCGACCTTCCCAAGGAGACGCAGCAAGGCCTTGCCCCGAGCAAGTCGGCGTCGTCGACGGGCCGCGTCTCGGCGAGGTTGCTCGACGCCGGCGAGCGGCTCGAGCAGAATGCGCTCGCCGGCGTGGCAGCGCATCGCTCGCTCATCCCCGTCCTCGCGGAGCTCGGGCCTGAGCACTTCGACCGAGAGGAGCTCCGCCGGCTTCGTGAGCAGCTGGTCTCCGGGGCCGAGCCGGAAGGCGATCTCGTGGGTCTCCTCGCGGAGCTCGACGCCCGTGCCACGTCGGAGGGCATCGACGAGCGCACGGCGGAGCAGTTGCTGCTGAGACTCCGGGAGCGGCAAATCCGCCGCGAGCTGATCGACGCCGATCCCGCCCGGACCCTGGAGCTCCAGGCGTCGCTGGCCCGGATCCACTCGACTGTCGAGGAATTGGCAGCCGCGCAGGTGTTTTCACGCTGAGGTTACGCTCGTAACGCTTGCGAATAGGGGTTACGATCGTCGCCATGCGGGATGAATCCGACGTTTGGCAAGCACTCCTGAAGCGCAAGGGTCTGTCGGTCACCGACCTGGCCGGCCAGCTCGGCGTGACACGGCAGCATGCACACAGGTTGCTGACCGGTCGCCGGCCGGCGGAATCGCAGCGCAACGAGCTCGAGCAGGCGCTTGCACTCGGCACCCCGACTTCGGGCAACCCGCTGTATGGGGTCGGCGAACTGGACGACAACGGCGAGCTGGACCTGGTGCCGGCCGGTGACGCGCAGCCGCTCTTTGCAAGCAGGGACGTGGCGACGGACGTCGCCCGGGCGCTTGAACCTGCTTCGCTCCATGTCTGCGTAGTTCCGGTCTGGCCCGGCTACGCCTGGCGGAACCTTGTCGGCTTCCATGCTGCGTGGGGCGCGCAGCCGGAGCCGCGAAAGCTCTTCATCGTGGACAACGGCGAGACGGAGATCCCGGTGGCCGCAATCGTCGAAGAGATCCGCACCGGGCTCGATGCGACGCTCCGGAGCCGCGCGCAGGCACGGGATCCGGCCTATCTGAGCGAGGTCGAGCTGCGACTTCAGCGGCTAAACTAGCGCCCGCTGCCGTCCCCGGTAGCTCAATTGGCAGAGCATCCGGCTGTTAACCGGAGGGTTGTTGGTTCGAGTCCAACCCGGGGAGCTTTCTACTCCCGGTTCTTGTCACTTACGCGCCGTGGTTACAAAAAGATAGGCCGTTCGGCCTATTGATTGGCCGTATTCCCCGTGACACTCTGCGATGCGGTTGCGGCCTTTGAGGGAGGCCGCCGGTACGAGGGGAGCCGAAGCATCACCGCAGGCGGGGCAACTGCAAGTTCATTCGCGGCTGATCGCTTCAGTCTGCTCGCCCTTCGCAGGCGTAGCGTTGCTTTGTCGCTCGCGTTCTTCGGCGTCTTCTCCCTCGCGATCTCGTACATAGTCCCAGTCGCCCAGACCCTCGCTGCCGGCGGCCAGACGATCTCCGTCCTCCGCGAGCTGACGACGCCGACGCTCGAGTTCCCTCCGCTCAAGCAGCCGGCTGTCACGAAGAATCCCGCAGTCGTTCCGCCGAGCGTCGAGATCAACCCGTACGCCGCGGCGCGACAGGGCATGCCCTCTCGCCACGCCCATGCGCCTGGGTCGGTACGTGTGCCGGTCGTGAGCAACTCGTACACGACGCGCGCGCTTCCCAAGCAGCCCGGGAAGCAGCCTCAACTGCCGACGTATGAGGACTCACTCGGCGTCGAGACGGCGATCGCCGTTCCCGACACGACGCCGCTGCCGATGCCCGAGCCGAAGCCCCAGGACACGACGCAGCAGCAGCAGCAGACCACGGAGCAGATTCCAGTGTCCGATCCCAACGCCGCGGCTCTCGCCGCGGCGCTTGCGCAGCTGCAGCAGGGCATCACTCTCCCGCAGAACGACTCCACAGGCACGGGGTCCACGTCGGGCACGGGCACGACGCAAACCTCGTCGGGCGACACGACGGGCACGGGAACGGGGACAGGCTCCAACAACACAACGACTGTTCCGCCGGCCGACACGAATGCCAACCCGGACGCGAACCTGAACAACATCACGCCGACCACCCCGGATCCGCCGGCGACGACGGGCACGTCCGGTACGGGCGGGTCGACGGGTGGAACATCGACCTCGACCGACCCCTCGCAGACCGTCACGCTGCCACAGGACACGACGACCGGCTCAACGCCGCCGACGACGATCGGCACGGGCAGCAACGGCACGACGGCAACGTCCGGTTCGGGCGACCCCGCGAACGGCACGGGGACGATGGCGACTGGCGCAGGCTCCGGCACGGGGACGATCACCGTTCTCGTCGGCGGGAGCACGACAACCCCTAGCAGCGGCGATCCCTCGACGACGCCGACCGGCACCGACGGCGCGTCGCCCGATCCGACCACCAACACCGGCAGTGGCCTTTCACCTCCGCAGGTCGTCTCGCCGACGAACGGCGGCACAATTTCCAGCGCCGACTCGAGCGCGAGCGTCTCGTTCGCGCCGTCGAGCGTCAGCTCCGACACGCAGGTGTCGGTGACGCCGTCCACGACTGCGGCGCCGAGTGGGCTTCAGACCCTTTCACCTGTCTACGACTTGAGCGCGCAAGACGTTTCAAGTGGCGCACCGGTCGAGACGTTCGCGTCACCTCCGACGCTGACCATCCATTACAACCCGGTTCCGGGTGTAACCCCACAGATCTACTACCTCGATCCGCTGAACGGTCCGACGCCGATCGCCTCGACGGTGAATCTGGCGAATCAGACGATCAGTGCGCAGCTGCCGCATTTCAGCGACTACGTCGTCGCCAGCGGGACCGACACCAATCTCATCCTCACCGCGACGTCCGGCAACGACGCACTCGTCTTGAGAACTGACCCGGTGCTCACGAACCACCTGTTGCTCTATTCGACGAACAACACGGTCTTCGACTACTCGTTCGTCATGCCGACCACCCTGACGATCGACCTCGGGGCGGGAGACGACTCGATCGTCCTCGAGGAGCTCGGCACGCTCGCGCCGACGAATTTGACGATCGACGGCGGGTCGGGCACTGACCTGCTCTCGAACCTCGACGGCGTGAGCGGGATCAACCGCCAGAACGTCGAAGGCGTCACGCAAGGTCTTCCCCAGTTCACGGAGCAAGGCGGCACGCTCTTCGTTTCGAACTTGCTCGATCCTGAAGAGCGCAGCCACTTGCCCGTCTCGGGCGCCATCAACTCGGTCGCCATCAATCCGGCCGACTCGAACGTCATGTTCGTCGGAACCGTGAACGGCGGCGTCTGGCGGACGACGGACGGCGGGCACACCTGGAGCCCGCTCACGGACCAGCTTCCGTCGCTCTCGATCGGCTTTGTGGCGATCGCGCCCCGCGACAGCACCGGGGCCCTGTTGACGAAGACACCGAGCCCCACACCGCTCAACCATCTCGTGGTCTATGCCGGCGTCGGCGGCTTCAGCAGCTCGTCGACGAACGGCTTCGCCGTCGGGCTCTATCGCTCATCCGACGGCGGCAGTTCTTGGGTGCTGACGGCACCGGCGACCTTCGCCGGCCTTCAGATCACCGCGATCGCCACGATGAACAACGGCAGCGGCGATCCGAACGCCCAGACCGTCCTCGTAGCGGCCTCCGGTCAGACCGAGCTGCAGGCTAACCAGACCGACACGCGCGGTGGTGTGTTCCGGAGCACGAATAGCGGCGCCACGTTCACGCGTGTCCTCACGGGCACAGCGACGGATCTCGCCATGGATCCGGCGTTCCCCGGCCGTGCGTACGCAGCGCTGACCAACGGTGCCACCACGGGCGTCGAGCGCAGCGACGACTTCGGCCAGAATTGGGCCGACACCGGATCGCTGAGCCTCGACCATGACGGGATCGACAACGACAGCAACGGGGTTGTCGACAACGGCGAGAACGAACTGGGTACGGCCCGCATCAGGCTTGCGATCCAACAGAACGCGACCGCGGGCGCGACGAACCTCGTCTTTGCCGCGCTCATCAGCGAGCGCGAGTCGCATTTCATGGGGCTCTTCGAGTCGACGCCGACGAGCACAGGCGCTGGCCCCGACGACTGGGGTCAGAGCGATTGGGCGCTCACGGGTACGGCCGGGGCTGCCAAGGCGCCGGCGCCGCCGACGGCTTCGATCAACTACGCGCACGACGTCCTCCTCGGCGCGGCGTTGACGACCCAGGTCGACCTCGGGCCTTCGACCGCCGCGGGTGACCCGGACCCGCAGGGCGGCACGATCAAGCGGTCGAACGGCGACTGGCGTGCGGACGGGTTCGCCCTCGGGCAGATCGTCGAGGTTCGCGGCGCAGCCAATGCGGACAGCAACGGCTTCTTCAAGATCGTCGCGGTCGATCAGTCCCTCCTGACCCTCGACACACCGGTCGACCATCCGTTCGCGAGCGCGCTACACGTCGTCGTCAAGCACACCGACGCGCACAACCATGCGGTCGACGGCATCACGATCACGGCCAGGGTGCAAGTGCCGCTTGACGTAGGCGGCATGCTCGACGACCTCGACCAGCAGCCGCAGCCGAGCGTCGGCAAGCAGGGAACGACGCATCTCGCGATCGTCGCCGACGGGTTCGGAAACGTCTTCCTCTCGGGCGACGCCGGCGAACAGGATGGCTTCGGGAACCTCTACCTGTATACGCGCTCCAGCGAGGAGTGGGTCCAACTGGTCGACCAGCACCTGACGCCGACGCCAAACCGTCCCCACGCAGATACGCGAAACCTTGTTCTCGATCCGGACTTCGGTGCGCCAGGATCAACGACCGTCGGGGTCGGCTACCTGTATTCGGTCAACGACGGCGGCATCTACGAGCTCGACCTCTCAGCGGTGCCAACGCGCACGTGGACGTCGAGGAACGCCGATCCAGCTCACCCGGAGGCAGGAATTCGCGCGCTCGAGATTCTCTCGCTCGCGTACGACACCGTGAGTGGCTACATCCTCGGCGGGCTGCAGGACAACGGATCGGTCCAGAACCGGCTCGACGCCGCGAACAGCGTGGACGACAACGGCAACGGCTTCGCCGACGACCCCGCCGAGCGCTATGCCTGGGACGGCGTCTGGGGTGGAGACGGCAATACACAGGGCGCGGTGCCGGTCGACACCAACGGCGACACGCACTTCGACAGCGTCCTCCACCTCGTCATGGCGAACAACCTGACGTGGTTCATCCATCGCTTGTACGACTCGAGCGGCAGCAATCTCGGCACAGACGGGCAGAAAATGGAGGTCGGCGTCGCCCTCGGCAAGCGCGAGCGGCAGTTCGCGATCAACGTGACCGCGAACTTCGTAACCCACCGCTTTACCACGGGCGCCGTCTTCACGGATGTCATCACCGTCCCGTTCATGCTCGAGAGTACCGGCGCCGGCAGTCACGTTCCGACCGGCGCGTCGTCGAACGTGCCCTACTTCGTCGTCTTGACGCCCGGCGATTCGACGACGTTCACGCTGCACCAGTTCGCACCTAACGGGCCGGAGCTCACGTTCGCCGACAACGGCGTCGGCACGCTCCGCCTGATTCCCGTTCTCTTTACTAACACGCGGTCCGCCGCCGCTCCCCTCTGGGGACTGCTTCAGACGGATCGGGACGTGTTCTCCGACAGCTTCCCCACCATTCCGTACGTCAGCAATGTGATCGACCCGAACCGAATGCTGCTTGGGCTCTGCAATCTCTACGAGAGCTCCGACTACCTGACGACAGTCGCGCGCGTGGGTTCGCTGGTCAATCCGTGTCGCTACCGCGACAGCTCGAAGATTGGCGCGATGGCGTATGGCGGCGCGAAGAACGGCCACGACCGGTGGGAAGTCATCTACGCCTCCCGAGGCGGAAAGATGCTCATTCGCCTGCCCACGAGCCCGGGCGCGCCGGACGGGCAAGCGACCTGGCTCACGCCCGAGCCGCTGGCCGGCGCGACGGTCGTCAGGGACGTCGTGCTCGACCCGCGTGACTACACGACCGCGTATGCCGCGACGGATGTCGGGATCTTCAAGCGGACCGGCGGGTCGTGGACACTGATCTCACAGAATCTCCTGAACACGAACTTCCGCTCACTGGCGTTCGTTCCAGGTGCGACGGCGGCCGACGGCGTCCTCCTCGTCGGGACTGCCCTGGGCATCTTCCGCGCCTTCAATCCGGCGCCACGCGTCACGTGGACGGAACTGGGGACGAACCTGCCGAACACGCTCGTCGCCGACCTTGCCTACATCTCGCTCAACAACGCCGACTACGACTCGCCGCCCGCCAACACCTTCGGGTCGCGTGTGCTCATCGCAGGTACGCAGGGCCGCGGGGTCTGGACGATTCGCGCCAACGGCGGCCTGACGCAGCAGCCGGTCCTCGAGGTCACGGGCTCCGACTCCGTCGCAGACCAGTTCGTGATCTCTCGCAGTAGTGCCAACGCTTCGCTCCTCGAGATCCGGCTAAACGGGTCGCTGATCTACACGACGCCGATGGCAAGCATTCAGAGCATCGACCTCGTCGGGCTTGGCGGCAACGACACGCTCACGGTCGACAGCACGAACGGCTCCGTCGCCATCCCGGGGAAGATCAACTTCACCGGCGGTAACGGCCTCGACCGTGTCGTGCTCACGGGCGGGAGTGTCGTGCACACGCCACGCCCGACGACGACAACGACCGGCGCGCATCAGGTCGCGGTCGACGACGTGCTCGGTGGCGGGACGGAAGTCGTCGTCTTCACCGACTTCCACGTGGCCGAGAGCGACGCGATCGACACGACCGGCCTGACGACCGGCAATGCGGTTCAGCGAGCGCAGGACGCGCTCCGGCGTCTGATCCGCGCAACGAACGGGCCGCAGCGGGAGCTCGCCGTGATCGGCAGTACGTTGCCGCGGATCCTCAGCACGGCGACGCCGGAGATCCAAGCGCTCGACGATCGGGGCCCTGGCGGGGGGACGGAAGAAGCCGACCTCGAAGGCGCGTCGTTCTCGGTGCTGCAAGGCCTTGAGCGACTGTTCGAGCTAGCCAACGGCTCGAACCTGCTCGACAGTTTCGCCGACGGGTCGCTGACTTCGATGGCTGACCTCGTGGCGCAATTGCAGGCGCTCGTCGCGTTGGGATCCGGCAGCGTGACCTGGAACGGCGACGAGACGACACCCCTCGTCAATCTCGATCTGACGCGCCAGCTCGATGGAACTGCCGCCATCGACATCGAGTTCGATCGTTTCGGCGGGCACGCCGAGATCGAAGGGGAGGCCACGATCCATGCAGACGTGCGCCTCCGGCTTACGTTCGGCATCGACAGCGGCGGTGAGTTCTTCGTCCGTACCGACGGGGCCGATCCGGAGCTCTCGTTCAGCAACATCGCAGTCGACGGCACCTTCGAGGGTGAGGGGCGGCTCGGTTTTCTCGGAATCGAGCTCGACAATGCGCACCTCGTTGTGAACGGTGTCACGGTGGCGGTGAATCTCGTAACGACGGGCGGGACGCTCTCGGTCTACGACCTCGAGCCCACGCAGCTGGAGGACTTTGCGAACGTCGAGGTCACCGGTCCCGCGAGCGGAAACGCCGTCACCGTCACCGCCGACATTCGCGCGAGCGCGTTCCTCCCGGGCCAAAACGAATCCGAGCCGCTCGACATCGTCACGGGCGACATCACCCTCAATTGGGCGGACATCACCGACCCGGACACGATCGACGTCAGTTTCCACGGTGGGATCGACGAGTTCCTGAAGGTGCGCGTCGAAGAGCTCCTCGGCCTCCTGACGGAGCTGCGGGACGCGACGAGCTTCCTCGGAGGCACCGTCCCGGGGCTGAAGGGCGGACTTGACGACGCGATCAGTTTGCTCAAGGCCTTCGACGACAATGTGGTCTCCGCCCTCACCGATGGATTCAGCGGTGAGGCGAATGCGGAGACCGTGCAGGAATTCATGATCGAGCTCGCTGACCGCCTCAATGAGGGGATCGACGGCTTCGGCCTGCACTTCGCGGATGGGGTCCTGACGTGGGATCTCCCGCTCCAGTTCGACGCGTTGTCGCTCACCGGCGGTTTCGAGGGGTTGGATGCGCACCTCAACCAGCTCGACGTGAAGATGGCGATCGACCTCGGCCAGTTGCTCGAGGACACGTTCGCCGGAAACTTCTCGATCTCGCGGGCCCTGTCCCTGGAGGTCGGCGGCGACGTCACCGACATCAACCTCTTCGACGTCTTCACCGGCGGCGCAGGTTTCGCGCTCGGGCGAAAGGTCGTCAATGCCAACGTCCCCGGCGGCACGCTCACCAACGCAGTCCTGATGACTTTCGGCCTCGACCTCGACGGGCCGGACAAGTTCATCCAGATCGGCTCGAGCACCGTCGGCCTACGGCTCGACGACGGGCAGCTCGCGATCGCGTCGCTCTCGTCATCGGACAGTGCCGACACTCGCCGGTGGACGGCAGTCAAGGCGGTCGGGCTGAGCGGGCATCTCGGCCTCGATCCGGTCGTGTCGGCGACGGTGACGTCAGCGGACATCTCGATCAACTCAGCGTCGAGCGGCGCGGCCCTGAACTGGGCGACGGCCTTCGGTGCCCCGCTGGAGGTCGACACGAGCCCGACGACGCACGTCACGATCGACTTCACGACCGAGCTCACTGACGTCAACGGCAACCTCGAATCA
>DATMZV010000144.1:0-2405 GCA_035573355.1 Gaiellaceae bacterium
CAGGCGTCGAGGAAGGCGACGAGATCGGGATCGCATACGACCCGATGATCGCGAAGCTAATTGCGCACGGGACGACGCGCGCCGAGGCGTTCAACCGGTTGGGTGCCGCACTACGGGAGACCGAGGTCGTCGGCGTGACGACCAACCTTCCGTTCCTCCGCTGGCTCGTGTCTCACCCGGTCGTGCGCGCCGGCGACACGAGGACGTCGTTCCTGACCGAGCATCCGCCGCTCTCCCCGGCGCCGGGCCGGGTGGCTGCCACTCCCTGGCGCGCTCCCTTCCGTCTCAATCTCCCTCCGCCGTTGCTCGCCTCGCCGCCGGACGTGGACGCCCTGGGCACAGACCATCGCGGCTCCGGGGGAGAACAGAGCGTCGTGAAGGCGCCGATGCCGGGCACCGTGATCCGGCTGCTGGTGAGCGAAGGCGACACCGTGCGCGCCCGGCAGCCGCTTGTCGTCCTCGAGGCGATGAAGATGGAGACGCCGCTGACGTCGCCCTATGACGCGGTCGTGCGGGCCGTCCATGTCGAGGAAGGCGCATCCGTCGCAGCGGGCGCGCCGCTCGTCGAACTGGAGGAGTGACCTCCTAGCATGCAGAAGCGTCGGCTCAGAACAGCTTCTGCAGCTTCATCGCAGCACCCATGTCGCCCTTGACCTTGAGCTTGCCGGTCATGTAGGCGCTCGTCGGGTTCTGCTCGCCGCTGATGATCTTCTGGAACGTCTCCTCGGAGGTCGTGATCACCGCGTCGGCATCCTCGCCGCCTTCGGTGACGTTCACCTTGCCGTCCTCGACCTTGACCGTCCACTTGCCGGCGCCGTCGATGTCGAAGAGGTACGAGTTCGTCATCCCTGATGTCTTCGAGGCGTCGGCACGATTTTCGAGATTGTCGAAGAACTCTTTGACGGCGGTCACGGGAGCAACCCTACCTCAGTTGCAGCTTCGAGCCTGCGTCTCTCCCGCCGGCTCGGGAGTTGCACCGCCAGGAGGACCGCAAGCAGCGGCGCGGCGGCGGCGACGTAGAGCGCGGTGCGCAAGCTTGTCGCGTCGGCGAGCCATCCGAGCGCTACCGCAGCGAGGCCACCGATGCCGACGGACAGCCCGATCACGAGACCGGAAGCAGTGCCGATGTGACGCGGCATGTACTCCTGCCCCATCACCATCGTGACGCCGAACGTGCCGACGACGCACGCTCCGATCAGCGCGAGCGCGATCGCGCCGGGGATCCCACCGACGACGACGAACACCAAAATCAGCGGTCCGGTCGCCACCACGCTTCCGAGCAGCACCGGGCGCCGACCGACGCGGTCCGCGAGCGGTCCCAGCAACAACGTGCCTGCACCTCCCGCGAACAGCATCAGGGCCAGGAGGTGGTTGCCGTGCGACTTCGAGTGTCCGAGGGCGACCTCCCAGAGCGGCACGAACGTGATCAGCCCGAACCAGGCGACGCTGCGCAACGCGACCACGCCCAGCAGCAGCTTCATCGCGCGCGGATCGTCTTCACCCGCGTCTGCATGCGCGGCGCTCGGCTCCGGCACGAAGCTTCGGAGATACGAGGTGCCCGCGAGGATCGCAGCGGCGACCACGAGCGACGGCACCGCCAGCAGGAGACCGCCGCGCAAACCGAACGCCACGACGATTGCCGTCGTCACGACGGGACCGAGCCCGTAACCAAGATTCCCGCCGATCGAGAACCACGACATGCCGCTCGCCCGCTTCCGGCCGCTGACGAAGCCCGCGAACTTCGATCCTTCAGGATGAAACGCGGCGCTCCCCAGGCCCGAAACGAGGACGAGCAGCACGACGAGCCAGTAGCTCGGGGCGTCGGCAGCGAGTGCGATGCCGACTCCGGCCAGCGCCACGCCGGCGGGCAACAGCCACATCGCGCCGCGACGGTCGGACCAGAGACCGAAGAGCGGTTGGATCAGCGATGAAGACGCCTGCGAGGCAAGCACGACCCCACCGACGGCGGTGTAGGAGAGGGAGAACCGTTCCTTCAGGAACGGCAGCAGCGCGGGCAGGGCACCGTTCGCGAAGTCCGTCGCCATATGGCCGCTCGAAAGGAGCGCCATCGCCCGGCGATCGATCTCCGCCCGCACGCGCGCAGGCTAGCCGGGAGCTCTACAGGTAGCGCTCGATGAGGGCGTGGGAAAGCTCCCACTGGGCCCGGGCAAGCTTCACCCGGTTGCGCTCGAGCCTCGAGCCGTTCACACCCCGGTCTCGGAGGCGCTGGCGCTCGGACGTCAGGCCGGCGATCTGGTCCATCAGCGTCTCGACGGTCGGGCGTGAGGGCCCGCGCCGAAAACGCGAGGGAACGGAGGGCCGCAGCAGCGTTGCGCTCATCTCGGGTGTCATCATCGGCATGCGACGATCAAAGTTGAGACCGGTTAGCCAGATTTCGTAAAGGC
>DATMZV010000145.1:0-6889 GCA_035573355.1 Gaiellaceae bacterium
GATGAACGGCGAGCTCATCGACTGGGCCGACGCCAAGATCCACGTCGGTTCGCACGGACTGCACTACGGCTCCGGCGTGTTCGAGGGAATTCGCGCCTACGAGACTCCGAAAGGCAGCGCCGTCTTCCGCCTGACTGAGCATATGCAGCGCCTGCAGAATTCGGCGCGCCTTCTGAACATGGAGCTCCCCTACACGCTCGAGGAGCTTCGTTCGGCGTCGATGGACCTGATCGCGGCAAACGGGGTGGCCGAGTGCTACCTCAGGCCGATCGCGTTCTTCGGTTACGGCGAGTTGGGCGTGGCCGCAGCGGGAAATCCTGTCGACGTGGTGATCATGTCCTGGCCGTGGGGGACGTATCTCGGAGTCGACGGCTTCGAGAAGGGCATCCGGGCAAAGATTTCGTCGTGGACGCGTGTCGGGCCGAACGTCATCCCGCACGTGGCCAAGGCCACCGGGATCTACCTCAACTCGATGCTTGCCGTGATGGAGGCGAACCGGGCGGGGTACGACGAGGCGATCCTCCTCACCGACGACGGTTTCATCGCGGACGGGTCGGGCGAGAACGTGTTCGTCGTGAAAGACGGAACGATCTACACGCCAGACCTGTCGGCGTCGATCCTGCCGGGCATCACCCGCGACACGATCATCCAGATCGCCCAAGACCTCGGCTACCCGGTCGTGGAGAAGCAGCTGATCCGTACTGACCTGTATCTCGCCGACGAGGTGTTCATGACCGGCACCGCCGCGGAGGTGACGCCGCTTCGCGAGGTCGACGACCAGCAGATCGGCGCTCCCGGCCCGGTCACGCTGACGATCCAGAACGCGTACCTCGATACGGTCCGCGGCAAGAGCGAACGCTGGTCGCACTGGCTGGAGTACGCCGCAGTATCGAAGGCAATTGCTGAGGCATGACGAAGCTCGGCGAAGCCGAGCTTCCTAGTCTCCCGAGCGAAGCGATGGGAATAACCCCTGCCGGGACTGAGCTCCCGCTCTCACGGCCGTGGCTCGACGAGCGGGAGGAAGAGCTCGTCCTCGAGGTCCTGCGGTCTGGGCGGCTCTCGCTCGGCCCGTGGATCGAGAAGTTCGAGGAGCAGATCGCAGAGCGCGTCGGCGCCCCGTATGCAGCAGCGGTGTCGAGCGGCACTGCGGGGCTGCACCTCATGTGCAGGATCGCGGGGCTCGGGCCCGGCGACGAGGTGATCACCTCACCGCTGTCGTTCGTGGCCTCCGCGAACTGCTTCATCGTCGAAGGGGCCACTCCGGTGTTCGCCGACGTCGATCCGGTGACCCTGAATATGGATCCTGCAGCTGTCGAAGCCGCGGTGACCGAACGCACCCGCGGCATCGTCGCGGTCGACATGTTCGGCTATCCCTGCGAGCTCGACGAGCTTCGCGCCATCGCCGACCGTCACGGGTTGGCGCTGATCGAGGATGCCTGCGAGTCGCTCGGCGCGGAGTATCGGGGCCGGCCGCTCGGCGCCCACGGCCCTGCCGCAGTGTTCGCGTTCTACCCGAACAAGCAGATGGCCACCGGCGAAGGCGGGGTTGTCGTCACGCACTCGGAGGAGGAATGGCGGCTCCTGCGCAGCCTGCGCAACCAGGGACGCTCGTATGACGGAGGCGGCGGCTGGTTCCACCACGTCCGCCTCGGTCTGAATTACCGCTGGACCGACGTCCAGGCAGCGATCGGGCTCGGCCAGCTCGAGAAGCTCGACCGCATCCTCGAGCTCCGCAACGCTGCCGCCACGCGCTACGGAGATCTCCTGGCCGAGATCGAGGGCGTCGACGCGCCGGCACCGGACGACGCCGAGCACAGCCGTTCGTGGTTCGTCTACGTCGTGAAGCTTTCCCCCGATCTCGACCGCGCGGCCGTGATGGACTCGCTCCGCCGAGAGGGGATTGCGACGGCGGAGTACGTCCCCTGCATCCACCTGCAGCCGTACATGCGTGAGACCTTCGGATTCGCCGAGGGACTTTGCCCCGTCGCCGAGCAGACCGCGGCGCGAACGATGGCGCTGCCGTTCTTCAGCCAGATCGAGCCCGGCGACCAGGAACGCGTCGTCGAGGTGCTGCGCGCCGCGATCGCCTAGGCGGCCGCCGCATGTACGTCACGTCACGGGAAGCGGTCGAGCCCTTCACGACGAAAGACGGTTCGACGATTCGGGAGCTCCACCACACGGGCTCCCAGAGTCTTGCGGAGGCGACGCTCGGGCCGGGGCAGGCGACCGAGCGCCACTATCACCGTCGCAGCGAAGAGATCTACGTCGTGCTCGAGGGCAAGGGCACGCTGGAGCTTGACGGCGAGATCCGTGAGGTCGAACCGGGGGATGCGGCTCTGATCCCCCCGGGCGCCTGGCACCAGATCCGGGCGGCGGTGTCACTCCGATTCCTCTGTTGCTGTGCTCCCGCCTATTCGCACGAGGACACCTTCTTCGAGTAGCGCGGTCGGCACGTGGTCCTCGCGCGCGCGTGTACATGGATCACCGCGTCACTCAGGCAGACCGGCGATAATCGGCGCATGGGGGACGACGCCGGTCGCATGGTCTTTCTCGGCTTTGAAGAGAACCAGCTGACTTGACGGACGAACCGGGGGTCGCAGCAGCCGAGAGGAGAGGCTGGCGTCGGCGGGCGTCCCGCTTTGCGCTCGACATCTCGCCACTGCGGAACAACCCCGCTTTCCGCCGCCTCTGGTTCGGACAGGGCATCTCGTTCATCGGCACGGAGATCGCGGAGGTCGCGCTCGCATATCAGGTCTACCAGCTCACCGGGTCGACCCTCGCCGTCGGCCTGATCTCGCTGACGCACCTCATACCGCTGCTCACGCTGACAGTCATCGGCGGAGCGATCGCCGACGCATTCGACCGGCGCCGGGTCATGCTCGTCCAGCAGATCGGGATGATCGTCGGAAGCCTCGGGCTCGCGGCCAATGCCGCACTGAGCAACCCGCGCGTGTGGCCACTGTACGTCTTCCAGTTCGTGATCTCCGCGTCGTTCAGCATCGGGGTTGGCGCCCAGCGCTCGATGACTCCTCAGCTCGTCGACGAGTCACACTTCATGGCCGCATCGGCGCTCAACAGCGTGACGTCGCAGTTCGGCGCCGTCGGGGGCCCGGCGCTCGCCGGTATCGCGATCAAGTTTCTCGACCTGAAGTGGATCTACCTCGGCGACACGCTCTCGTACGTCGGCGCGATCGCCGCGGTCGCTTTGCTTCCGCGCCTCGTGGCGACCGAAAACGCCGACCGCCCGAGCTGGAGCTCGATCGTCGCCGGCTTCCGCTATGTGCGCGGTCAGCCGGTGATCCTCGGGTTCTTCCTCGTGGACACGACCGCCATGATCTTCGGGATGCCGAGCGCGCTCTTTCCCGCCCTCGCTGCGCATCGCTTCGGCGACGCGTCTCTTGTGGGTTACCTGTACATGGCGCCTGCCGCAGGCGCGCTGGCCGTGTCGCTTCTGTCGGGACCGCTGCGGCATGTCCGCCGGCAGGGTCTCGGTGTCGTCGTGACTGCCTCGCTCTGGGGACTGGCGATCGCTGCGTTCGGGTTTGCGCAGCAGTTCTGGGTGGCGCTCCTGCTCCTCGCGATCGCCGGCCTCGGCGACCAGATCAGCGCGATCCTGCGTTCGGTGATGCTGTACCGGATCACGCCCAAGAAGATGTTGGGGAGAGTGTCCGGGATCGAGTTCATGCAGGTCGCAGCTGCGCCATCCATCGGGAACCTCGAAGCCGGAGCCCTCGCGTCGGTAACGAGCCTGCGGTTCTCGATCGTCTCGGGCGGCGTCGCCTGCGTGGCAGGTTGTCTCCTGCTCGCGTTGGCGTTCCCCGCGCTTCTTCGCTACGACGGGCGCGCCGATGCTGACGCATGACTTCTTCGCACGAAGTGTCCACGAGGTCGCGCCGGAGCTGATCGGCGCAACGCTGCTCGTGGACGAAGTAGGTGGAACGATCGTGGAGGTCGAGGCCTACGACCAGGAGGACCCCGCGAGCCATGCCTACGGCGGACGCACCGCGCGCAACGCGACGATGTTCGGTCCCCCGGGCCACGCGTACGTCTATCGCTCGTACGGGATCCACTGGTGCCTGAACCTCGTCTGCGGCAGCGGGGACGATGCAGAGGCGGTCCTCATTCGCGCGCTGGAGCCGACCGCCGGCATCGGGCTACAGCGGCAGCGTCGCTCGGTGGAGGACCTGCGAAAGCTGTGCTCAGGGCCGGGCAAGCTCTGTCAGGCCCTCGCGATCACCGGCGAGCACGACGGCCTTGCGCTCGATCGGCCTCCGTTTCGGCTCGAAGAACGCCGCGACGCGCCGCGGATCGCCACGGGTCCGCGGATCGGGATCACGCGCGCGGCGGAGCTTCCCTGGCGCTACGGGCTGCTGGGCTCGCCGTTTCTCAGCCGTGTCCTACGATGAGCCTGATCTTCATGCCCGGCCCGGCCGCAACGCCCGCCACAGGCCTCTGGGCCAACACTCGTCCCGCGCGGCCGTCCGCGAAACGTTCGATCACCGGCACGAGTCCCCGGGCGCGAAGTTTGCGCCGCGCATCCCGCAGCGACAAGCCGATCACTTTCGGAACGACCCCGTGCAGCGGCTTCGCCAGCACCAGAGTCACCGAATCGTGAGACGAGAGCCTGCCCTTGCGGGGAAACTGGTCCAGCACGAGGTCGATGCGCTGCTTGGGGCGCGCAGGCTTGTAGACGATCGTGGCCGATAGCGGCTGCAGGGCGAGGCGCTGCCGGGCCCCGGTCAACGACATTCCGACGACGCGTGGAATGTCGACCTCATTCGGCTTGCAGTCCGCGTTGCGCTGCGGCCCACGCCCGGAGAAGTAGGAGACGAGCTCCGTATCGCGGCAGTGGCCGTTGTCGAGCTGCAACACTCCGTCGCGCCACACGACTCGCTTCGTCGACGCGTATTCGTACGTGTAGGGCGGGAATGACTTTGGTGTCGTCCCCGCAAGCGCAAGCTTGTTGAACGTCCGCCAGATCTCCGCGGGGAACGTTCCTCCGGCAACCGCCTGTCCGTGGTACTCGCTGAGCATCGGCTTCAGTCGATCGGGATAGCCGACCCACACTGCCGTTGCAAGCTGGGGTGTGTACCCCACGAACCAGGCGTCGCCGTAGTTCTCGGTCGTCCCGGTCTTCCCGGCGACGACTCGGTCGGGAAGAGCCGCGCGCCTTCCGGTGCCCGAGCGGACGACGCCTTCGAGGATGCTCGTGAGCAACGCGTTCTGATCGCGTGTCAGCACAGGTCGGTTGACGGGCTTGTTGTCGTCGATGACCTTTCCCTCCGGGTTGCTGACCCGGGCCACCGCACGGGGATGGTTGCCGAAGACCGATCCGTCGATGCGACGGCCTCCGTTCGCAAAGGACGAGAAGGCGCGCGCCATCTCGAGCGGGCTCACCGGATCGGCGCCGAGCCCGATCGCGAAGTACGGATTCAGATGGCGGGTGATGCCGAGCTGCCGCGCTGTCGCGGCGACTTTGGCCGGCCCGACGAGCCGGGTCAGCTGCGCGAACACCGTGTTGTCCGACACGACCGTCGCAGTCGTGAGGTCGGCGGAGCCGAGGTAGGAGTTCTCGTAGTTGTGCACGGGCCAGTACTTGTCCCCGATGAAGATGGACACCGGCTTCGACGGGAAGGTCGTCGCCGGTGAGACGCCCTCCTTGAGCGCGGTCGCCAGCACGAAGGGCTTGAAGGACGAGCCCGCCTGACGCTCTCCTTGTACAGCCAGGTTGAACTGGCTCTGCCGGAAGTTGTCGCCGCCGTACATCGCCACAACTTCGCCGGTGCTGGGCCGGATCGAGACCAGCGCCGCGGACGGGCCGTTCGGCTCCTTGAGGATGGACTCGATCGCCTGTCTCGCGTACTTCTGCAACCTGAGGTCGATCGTCGATTGCACATCGAGGCCACCGCCGAACACTCGCCGGGTTCCGTACTGCTCGATCAACTGCTGCTTCACGTAGTTGACGAAATAAGGAGCCGGGCCTTCGATCCCCGGTAGGCGGACGTCGGCAGCCTTCGGCAGCGGCGTGCGGGCGGCGCGTCGCATGTCGCGCGGTGAGATCTCGCCCTGGGCGAGCATCACCTTCAGCACCTCGAGCCGCCTGGCCTTGGCGCTCGTCGGGTTGGTCACGGGATCGAACCGCGACGGATCGGCCGGAATTCCGGCGAGCAACGCTGCCTCGGGGAGGGTCAAACGGGCCGCGGTGGTGTTGAAGTACGTCTGCGCGGCCCGCTGGATTCCGTAAGCGCCGTTCCCGAAGTAGATCGTGTTCAGGTATGCGGTGAGGATCCGCAGTTTCTGCCAGCGTTGCTCGAGCTGCCAGGCCAGCGCGGCCTCCTTGAGCTTGCGGCTGATGGTTCGCTCCGTCGTGACGCACGAGTTCTTGACGAACTGTTGCGTGATCGTCGAACCGCCCTGCACGACGCTCTTGCTCGTGATGTCGGCCCACACGGCTCGCCCGATTCCGCGGAGGTCGACACCGCGGTGCTCATAGAAGCGCTTGTCTTCGACCGCGACGATCGCCTGCTGCATGATCGGCGCGATGTCGGCGGTCCCGACGAGGATGCGGCTCTCGGAGCCGCGGAGCGTGGCGAGGATCGTGTGCCCGTCGTTCGCGTAGATGTGCCCGTCGACCTCGCGGGGCACGTGCGCCGGATCGCAGGTCGGAATCTGGCTCGCAACAGCGGTGATCAGCCCGAACGTGAACGACGCGACGCCGAGGAAAAGAAGGATGACAAGGAGGGCAGTGAGGCGGAGCTTTCGGATCCTCCGCCGGTGCCCGTTCGAGGCGGGCGCGCGGGTGCTGCGTTTCCGGCGAAGCAAGCGCCGGATTCTAGCTCTGAGCGGCGTTCCTGACGATGGCGAACGGCTGGCTCGACGGGCTCTTGCG
>DATMZV010000146.1:0-3093 GCA_035573355.1 Gaiellaceae bacterium
CGGTCGCGGCACGATCTACGACCGGGTCGGCCTCGAGCTCGCACTCGGCGAGCGTGCGACGACGGTCTATGCCAACCCGATGCAGATCGTGGACCCGCGTCGGGCGGCCCTTGCCGTCGAGCGCACACTCGGTGTCGACGCGAACCGCCTGTATCCGATCCTGGCCGACCGCACGAAGGGCTTCGTGTACGTCGCGCGCCAGGCCGATCCGGCGCAGGCGGCCGCGCTTCAGCGCATGAAGCTGCCGGGCTTCGGCTTCTATCCGGAGGAACGCCGGAACTATCCACAGCGATCGGTGGCCGCACAGGTACTCGGCTACGTCGGGACGGACGGCAACGGTCTCTCGGGTCTCGAGCTCCAGTTCGACAAGGAGCTCGCGGGCCGTGCCGGCAAGGAGACGGTCGTCAAGGATCCGAGCGGCCAGGTCATCGACGTCCAGAACGAGCAGCCCGAGATTCCGGGCAAGAACGTCTACCTGACGCTTGACCACAGCATCCAGGCAAACGCGGAGGAGGTGCTGCGCGAGACGGTTCACAAATGGAGCGCGAAGAGCGCGAGTGCGATCGTGCTCGACCCGCGCACCGGCGCCATCCTCGCGATGGCCACTCAGCCCGGCTACGACGCTAATCGTTTCCCCTCCGTGCCGAGCGACCTGCAACGCAATCGCACGATTACCGACACGTACGAGCCGGGATCGACGTTCAAGCTGATGACGGTCGCCGGCGCTCTCTCGGAGCGGATCGTCTCGCCGACGACGCGCTTCACCCTGCCGTATCAGCTGCACGTTGCCGACCGCATCATCCATGACGCCGAGGAGCGCGGAACGGTCAACTACTCCGTTGCGCAGATTCTCGCGCACTCGTCGAACATCGGTGCGATCACACTTGCCGAGATGCTCGGGCGCACGCGGCTCTCGTCGTGGATCTCCAAATTCGGTTTCGGCAGGACGACGGGCGTCGATTTCCCGGGTGAGAGCCCGGGCATCGTCTTGCCGCCCGACAAGTGGTCCGGCTCGACGATCGGGAACGTGCCGATCGGCCAGGGGATCGCCGTGACGCCTGTGCAGATGGCCGCCGCCTACGCGGCGATCGCGAACCGGGGCGTGTGGTCCCGTCCGCACCTCGTGGACCACGTCGCCGGCGGCGGGCGGCCGTCTCTGAACCACCGGCGCCTGGTCGCACCGCAGATCGCGAAGCAGCTGATGATGATGCTGAAGGACGTCGTCGCCGAGGGCACGGGCATGTACGCAGCGATGCCGGGTTACCAGGTCGCCGGGAAGACGGGCACCGCGCAGAAGCCGGATGCGAGCGGTGGCTACGCCACCGGCCGGTACGTCGCCTCCTTCGTCGGAATCGTGCCTGCGTCGCGGCCTCGCTTCGTCATCCTGGTCACGGTCGACGAGCCGCGCGGCGCAATCTGGGGCGGCGTCGTCGCCGCGCCGGCCTTCCAGCAGATCGCGCGCTTCGACCTCCAGTACCTGGAGGTCCCGCCCGACGCCGCCCCCGCGCACTAGCCGCTTCTCACGCGTGTACCTAATAGACCCTGCGCCGTAGGCCGCCCACACTAGACTTGACCGGCGATATGCAGCTGGAGCGGCTCATCGCAGCGCTGGCTCCGACCGACGTCGTTGGAGGCGGTGCTCCCGAGATCCGCGAGCTGGCGTACGACGCGCGGGAGGTGCCGCGCGACTCGCTGTTTTTCTGTGTCCCGGGAGCGAAGGCAGACGGCCACGACTTCGCTGCGGCGGCGGTCGAGCAGGGGGCGGTCGCGCTCGTCGTCGAGCGGCCACTGGAGCTCGAAGTCCCACAGCTGGTCGTGCGGAGCGTGCGGGCCGCGATGCCGCTCGCGGCTGTCGAGTACTTCGGAGACCCGACCGCCGAGCTGCCGGTCGCGGCGGTCACGGGCACGAACGGGAAGACGACGACCGCGTATCTCCTGGCGTCGATTCTCGCCGCGGCCGGAGAGCAGCCGGGCCTGCTGACCAACGTCGAGCGGCGAGTCGGCGACGAGGTGCGCGAGGTCGGCCTCAACACACCGGAGTCGATCGACCTGCAGCGCCTCTTCCGCCAGATGCTCGCTGCGGGGAATCGCGTCTGCGTGATGGAGGCGACGTCGATGGCATCGTCGAAGGGACGGCTGGAGGGGACGCGCTTCGCGGTTCTCGTCTTCACGAACCTGACCCAGGATCACCTCGACTTCCACGGGACGATGGAGGAGTACTTCGAGTCCAAGCGGCGCCTGTTCGCACAGGCGCCGAGGGCCGTGATCAACGTCGGTGACGAGTACGGGGCGCGCCTCGCCTCGGAGCTTCCGGGTGCGATCACCTTCCGGCCCGGCGACGGGCTCGGCGCAGTGAGGCTCAAGCTACAGGGCCGCTTCAACGTGGAGAACGCACTGGCCGCGGCAGCCGCGGCACGCGTGCTGGGGGTCGACGACGAGACGATCAGAGCGGGACTCGAGGCGCTCGACCGGGTTCCTGGACGCTTCGAGCGCGTCGACGAGGGTCAGCCGTTCACAGTTCTCGTCGACTACGCACACACGCCGGGCGCGCTCGAGACAGCGCTGCGGTCTGCGCGCGAGCTCGACCGCGGCCGCGTCATCTGCGTCTTCGGCGCGGGCGGGGACCGGGACCGAGCCAAGCGGCCGCTGATGGGTCAGGTGGTATCCGAGCTCGCGGATGTCGCGCTCGTTACGTCCGACAATCCGCGCGGCGAGGATCCGGCCGCGATCGCTTCCGAGGTGGCCGGAGATCTCGAGCTCGACATCGAGCTCGACCGGCGCCGTGCGATCGAGCGGGCGCTCGAGTCGGCACGAGCGGGCGACATCGTCGTGATCGCCGGCAAGGGTCACGAACAGGGGCAGGAGATCGCAGGCAGCAAGCTCCCCTTCGACGACCGTGAGGTCGCACGCGACGCGCTGCGGGCGCTGAGGGCACCGGCATGATCACGCTCGAGACCACCTTGCTGGAGGGCCTGGGCCGTGCAGAGGTACGCGCGGACCGCTTCACCGGTGTGCAGGTCGATTCGCGGCGCATCCTTCCGGGCGACCTGTTCGTCGCCGTCGGCAAGGGCACGGACTTTCTCGACGACGCTG
>DATMZV010000147.1:0-3234 GCA_035573355.1 Gaiellaceae bacterium
TCGACCAGCTCCGAGAGGCTCAGGATCGGGGACTCCGTCGGGTCTCCTTCGACGACGGTCCGCCCCACCTCGTGGCAGAGCACGTAGAGATGAGGGGCGCTTCCGTGCATGAGGCCGACCGTCACACCCGAGTAGATCGGATGCAGGATCGCGCCCTGCCCTTCGACCCACAGCAGGTCGCCGCGCTTGCCGCCTTCGACGACCAGGCGCTCGGCCGCGCCTGCAAGGAAGTCCGACACGACGGCGTCCACCGAGATTCCCCACCCGGCGATCGCAACGCCGGTCTGCCCCGTTGGAACGAAGACCGATCTCAGACCGCGCCTGCGGGCCTCGAGGTCGAGCTCGCAGATCGCGGTCATCTTTCCGATCGCGCAGTCCGAGCCCACCGTGAGGACGATCGTCGCGTCGACCTCGAGGTTCTCACCGGTAGCGGTGCTCAGGTCCGGCGGCGGCTCGCGCAGGTCTCGGAGCTCGGCGCCGTGCTCTGCTGCGAGCTCAGTGAGGCCGGGAATGTCCCGCAGCCGCACGTGCAGGCCGTTCTCGAGATCGAGGCCGTGCGAGACGCAGCTTTTCAAGAGCTCCTGCCAGTCGCCCGGAAAGCGGCCACCCTGGGTGACGACGCCGACGAGCGCTGTGTTCGGCTCGAAGGCGAGTGCTTCGTCGACCGTGCCGACGATCGGTACGCCGTCCTCCGACTCTCCGGCTCGCTTCGAGTCGAGCATCGCAACGACGTCGTCCCGCCGGTAGCGCATGACGCCGCGGGCGGTCTTCGCGTAATGCGGATCGTGCGAGAACTCTTCGGCGAGGATCAGGTAGCGCTTCTCGCTCACGCGCGCAACCCTACTGCCGTCCTCCTGCGTGTAGGACCTCCAGCGCGCGGTCGGTCAGCAGCTCGTTCGCGGTGTCGCCCCAGTCGACGGCCTCGACGTTGCTGCCCGTCGAGCCGGGCCGCTTCCACCACCTGCCTTCGGTGCGCCAGGTTCCATCGGGCAGTCGTCGCGACTCGACGAGATCGAGCGCAGCTGCAACCCGCCGGTCGTCGAGGCCGACGCTGCGCGCGAGCGTGACGAGCCCGACGAGCACGTCGTAGTGCCAGTAGGGCGGGAACCGGAGATTGAGCAGCGCAGGGTGCGCCGGTTCGCCGGTCCTGTGCGACTGGAAGACCTGATGGCGGAGGAGAAACTCCGCGGCCCTCTCCGCGGCGACTGTCGCGCGGCGCTCGCCCGTGGCGCGACCGTGCGCGGCGAGACCCAACGTCGGCCCCCAGGTCTCGTTGAAGGAGGAATGCGCCGCAGCCGGCCGCCGGTCGCAGTTCCAACCGCCGTCCGGCCACTGGCTCGCCACGAGCGAGGCGGCCAGGATCTGCAGCCGCTCGTCCTCGAGACCGAGAGTGCTCATTACGTACAGCGCCAACCCGTCCTGCGACGCACAACGGCGGACCCGGCCTTCGAACGTCGGGAACGAGCGCAGTCGTCGCGGATTCCCGAGCCACGCGAGGACGCTGTCAGCGGCGGCGTCGATCGAGTCGTTCCTCGTCACCCCGAGCTCGACCAGCGAGGCCAGCCGCCAGAACGCGCCGCGCCACTTGCCGTACGGATGAACGCCGTAGTCCTGCGACAGGCCGGCTACGAGCTGGTCACGCACGAGCCGCGGCGGCGACGCCGAGCCCCGGTCGTTCCGACGGCAATTGAATGCCGTCGTCGAACTCCACACCGGGCCACGGATCGTCCGCGAGGAGAAGGTTTCCGTCGAGGTCGACGTGGTTGCAGAGACTCGCGATCTGCGCGGCCGCGGCGATCCCGAGACCCGACTCGACCATGCAGCCGAGCATGACGCCGAGACCGAGCGCGCGCGCCGCGTGCGCCATCCTCACCGATTCCCGAATGCCACCCGACTTCGCGAGCTTGATGTTGATGCCGTGCGCACGCTCAGCGCAGGCTGCAACGTCGGCGAGGCGATGGCAGTCCTCGTCGACGTAGATCGGAAGCGGCGACGCGGCCTTCAGCCGCGGACCGTCGCGGTCGCCGGCGGGCAGAGGCTGCTCGCAGTACTCGACGCCGAGTTCCGCGAGCTGCGGCAGCGCGTCGAGCGCCTCGTCGAACGTCCAGTACTCGTTGACGTCGACCTGCAGCGACGCCTGCGTGGCTGCGCGCACGGCACGCACTCGTTCCACGTCGAGGCCGTCGCGCGCTCCGAGCTTCAGCTTGAGGCGGGAGAAGTCCACGGCCTTGACCGCACGCCGTGCCATGTCGTCCGGATCTCCGAGCCAGATCGTCCACGACGTCGGCGGACCTTCACGCTCGAGACCGAGCAGCTTCCACACCGGCAGGTCGACGAGCTTGCCCTGGAGATCGTGCAACGCTCCGTCGATCGCAGCACGCGCAGCCCATTCCCTGGGTGGCAGCCGGTGCTCGATCTCGTCGAGAGCAAACGGATCGTCTCCCAGCGCCTCAGCGTGCTCCTCGACGTAGGCAAGCGCGGACTCGGCCGTCTCCTCATAGCGGTCGATGGGCGCCCCTTCCCCAAAACCAGAGACCTGCCCGTGACGGATCTCGACCTGCACCACTTCCTGAAAATCAGTGGACTCCCGTGAGATGACGAATGTCTCGGCCAGCTCGAGTCGAACGATGCGAGCGGTGACGTCCATGACAGCAACCCTAACGGCAAGCCGAATCATCCTCCGCCGCCTATGCCGGCTGTGCCGGCGTCGGCCGCAACCGCGCCGAATCGAAACCCGAGCGCCCGGAGATCGTGCTCTTCGGGGCCTTTACCGATCGACCGACCGCTTCCTAGACCTCCTCGCCGAGGGAGTGGTACACGCACGCCTTAGAGTCGCGGCGAACCGACGACTGGAGGAGCTAATGGAAGGCAGGGTCTTCTACATGGAGTTCCCGTCCCTGGATGTTGACCGCGCGACGCGCTTCTGGAACGGCGTGATGGGATGGAACTTCGGATCTGGTGTGTTCGAACAGTTTGATTACCGGATGGCGCAGATCGCGTCCGACGCGGCAGTTGCGATCACGCCAGCCGTGGAACAGGGACCGAACGTCTACATGGAGACGCCCGACCTGGAATCGGCGCTGGAACGCGTGAAGGAACTGGGCGGCGCAGCCGGTGAGATAAGGGACATCCCAGGTCTACTTACGGCAGAACTGCCATCGGCGGCGCTGCATGGTCGCTTCGCTGGTTGTAAGGACAGTGAAGGGAACATGTTCCATCTGTGGCAGCGGAACC
>DATMZV010000148.1:0-60693 GCA_035573355.1 Gaiellaceae bacterium
GATCGTCGAATGCGGCGAGCCGTCCGCGCGCAATGTCGTCGCCGTGCCGACGAATGGGTTCTCTTCCAGGAACTTCCGTTGCTTCTCCTCGAGCTTTGCCATTCCGCACCTCCCGTTGTTTCGACCTGCAACGACTGGAGCGGTTTCCGTCTTCCCCGATGGCCGCGCTCCTTACCCGTCGGGAGCGGGAAGAGGGCTCGTGGCAGCCCGTCGCCGGAGGGAGTTAGTGGCGCTGAGCCACTAAGTCGGAATCAAGGCCGTCCGGAGGGCTGCCGATTCTCTGCCTGTGCGCGGCATTGCCGTTCTCCTCGTCGTCGTCGGCGCTCTCTCGGCGCTCGGCTTCGCTCGGCACGAGCAACGCATCCGCGAGCAGGATCAACTGGCGTCGATCGCAAGCGACCTCGCCGGCCGCAAGGTCGCCGTTCGCTGCCCCAGCTTTCTGGCGGGACTCGTTGACGTGCACGGTGAGGCCGGTCGGGTCCAGTTCGACGACTCCGGTCGCCCCGCCGACCACACAGACCTTTCACCGGAGACGTGCAAGGCGCTCCGGCATCTCGACCGTGTCGACTTCGGCTGCCTCGAGCGCGGCGACTGCGGTCTCTCGCAATTCAGCGCCGGCTGGGCGGCGCATACGCTCGCCCACGAGGCGTTCCATCTGCGCGGGTTCCAGGACGAAGGCGTCACCGAGTGCTATGCGCTGCAGAACACGGCGTACGTCGCGGAGCGGCTGGGCGTGCCGACACGACAGGCCGAGGTGATCCAGGCCTGGCTCTACAAGCGGGGCTACCCGAACGAGCCCGCGGAATACCAGTCGTCGCAGTGCCGCGACGGAGGCGCGTTGGACCTTCGTCCGCAGCAGAGCCGTTTCCCCTAGAGGGTTGTTAGGGCACTTCCGTCGGGATGTTCTTGATCTTGCCGGCGATGATGTCGGCGCGGACCTTCATCACCTTGGCGACCTCGGACTTCGGCACCTTGGGGCTGATTTTGCCGAGGCCGACGCCGTTGTCCTTGAGGCCGAAGACGATGTTGCCGCCCTTGAACTTGCCGTCGACGACGAGCTTGATCGCGTCGAACACTGCGGTGTCGACACGCTTCACGGCGCTCGTAAGGATGTGCGGGCCGAGAAACGACTGGTCGGCGTCGACGCCGATGCCCCAGACGCCCTTCTCCTTCGCGGCGTCGAGCGCGCCGAGACCGCACCCGCCCGCAACCTGGAAGATGACACCCGCGCCCTGCTCGATCTGGTTCAGCGCGATCTGCTTGCACTTCGCGAGATCCGAGAAGTCCTCCGAGTAGCCGTTCAACGTGGTGATCCCCGGATCGGCGGCCTTCGCGCCCGCCTGGTAGCCGGCGATGAAGCGGTCGACCGGCGGCTGCTTCTGGCCACCCACGGAGCCGATCACGTCCTTGCCGGGCCGCCGCTTCTCCTCGAGCCCCGCGAGGTAACCGACGAGATAGCCGGTCTCCTGCTCCCGAAACAGGAGACCCAGGAGATTCGCCGGCTTGTGCGGCTCCTCTGTCTGGTCCACGTCGACGATCGCGAAGTTCGACTTCGGGAAGGTCGTCGCGACGGTGTCGATCGCCGTCGCCTCGGTGAAGCCGACGCCGATCGTCAGGTCATAGCCCTGGCGCGCGAACGTCGAGAGGTTCGGGACATAGTCCTGCGTCGACTTCGCCTGAAAGACCTGCTGCTGGATCCCGAGCTCGGACTGTGCTCGCAGCAGCCCGACGTACGAGAGATGGTTGAAGCCGCGATCGTTCAGGCCGCCGATGTCAGTGACAAGCCCGATCTTCTTGCCGCTCTTGCCGGAGGAGGAGGTCGTGGTGTTGGCGGAGGACTTCTTGCCGCTTCCGCCGCAGCCTGCGGCGACGAGCACGATGAGGCCGATCACTGCGAGCGATTTCTTCATCCCGAGCCTTTCCGCTAAGGTTTACGACTATGGGGCGAAAACTCTGACGGAGACTAACACGAGGCACCCTATGCCCGCCCACGTGACCCTGGCCGTCGTCCTCCAGGTGCGAGACGGCGAGTTGCAAGCGCTCCTGTGGCAGCGGGCGCGCGCCCCGTTCAAGGGGAGTTGGGCACTGCCGGGCGGCTACCTCAACCAGGGCGACACGCTCGAGGACTCGATCCGCCGGCACCTCGCGGAGAAGGTCGACGTGCGGGAGCTCTCTCATCTCGAGCAGCTCGAGACGCTGAGCGATCCGAAGCGCTCGCCGCAGGAGTGGCAGCTGGCGACGGCCTACCTCGGGCTCGTGCCGAGCGATGCCGATCCCGAGCTCCCCGGCGACACAGCCTGGCACCCGGTCGACGACCTCCCCACCCCCGCGTTCGACCACCACTCGATCGTGCTCGCCGGACGAGAACGTCTGCGGGCAAAGCTGTCGTATACGAACCTGGGCTTCGCGCTCGCGCCTTCCGAGTTCACGATCTCCGAGCTCCGCGACCTCTACGCGGCCGCGCTCGGACACGACGTTTCGGCGACGAATCTCCAGCGAGTCCTGCTCCGGCGCGAGGTGCTCGAACAGACGGGCCGCCGGCGGGCGTCAGGCCCGACAGGCGGCCGTCCCGGGTCCGTCTTCCGCTTCCGTGCAAGCGAGCTCGAGATCACCGATCAGTTCGCGGTGCTGCGGCCGCCGGGACCTGCTCGGCTCCCTGTCGCGTAACCCGGGCGTGGACCTCAAGGCGTTTCGGGCTCGTAGAGTCGGTGCGTGGTGGCGGGCTCTCGAGGCGACGAGCGCGCCTGGATTCGGGGCGCACAGTCGGGATCGGTTCCCGACCTCGAAGCCCTGTTCAAGCACCACTGGCCGCGTGCGTACCGGGCGGCGTATCTCGTCGTGCACGACTCCGGCGCCGCAGAGGACATCGCACAGGAAGCATTCCTCGCGGCGGTGCGCAGCCTCGACCGCTTCGACCGGCGCCGTCCCTTCGGACCCTGGCTGCATCGGATCGTCGTCAACCGTGCGATCGACTGGTCGCGGTCGCGGGCGTTGCGCCGTGAATCCGGAGACGCGGCATTGGCGCTCGTCGCGGCCGCCGCACCAGCGGAACGCGACGACACGGAACCCCTGGCAGCTGCGCTTGCGGACCTTTCACCCGAGCATCGCGCCGTCATCGTCATGCGGCATCTACTCGACTACACGCCCGGGGAGATCGCGGAGGCGCTCGGCTTGCCACGCGGCACCGTCAACTCGAGGCTACGCCGCGGGCTCGACGAGCTCGCCGGAAAGCTCGACGAGGATCTGAGGTGAAGCATCTCGATTACTCGGCACCCTGTGAGCGCGAGGCGGGCGAGCGGACCTGGGAGGTCGTGCGCGCAGCGTTCGAGGAACGCCTGCCCAGCCCGCGGAAGCGCGATTGGCGTCCATTCGCGCTCGCGGCGGCGGCGGCGGTAATCCTCGCTGCGGCTTTCAGTCCGCCGGGCAACGCGGTCTTCGGCTCGTTGCGCGATGCGGTCCGCGGCGAGCAGAACGCGAAACCGGCTCTCGCCTCACTACCGGCACCGGGGCGTCTCCTCGCCGAGTCGAGCTCGGGGATCTGGGTCGTGCAGAACGACGGGTCGAAGCGACTGCTCGCCGGCTACCGAGACGCGGCGTGGTCGCCGCACGGTCTCTACGTGGCCGCCGTTCACGGGAACGAACTTCGCGCATTGGAACCGAACGGGCGAGTTCACTGGTCGCTCGGGCGCACCGGGCGGCTCCGCAACCCGCGTTGGTCGTTCGACGGATTCCGAATCGCGTATTTCGCAGGCCGCTCCCTCCGAGTCGTCAACGGCGACGGCACCGGGGACAGGCTGCTCACCCGCGACGTGCGACCAGGACCAGCCGCGTGGCAGCCGAACGCACACACCCTTGCGTACGTCAACCGAGCCGGGGACATCGAGATCACGAACGTCGACAAACGGAACCGCAGCGCAATCGTGCAGACCCGCGCGGCACCACGTCAGCTCGCTTGGGCGAGCGATGGAAAGACTTTCATCGCCGTCGAGCCGCATGCCGTCGAAGTCTTCTCGAAGCGTGGCCCGCGGATCGGTGGGCTCGACAGGGGAATAGCGCAAGTGTCCGCTGCTGCCGTCTCGCCCAATGGAAAGAGAATCGCCTTCGTCGAAACACGAGGTGGTCGCAGCACACTCCAGCTGACGGGTGTCCCCGGTGGCCCGACGGGCCCGATCTTCGAGGGAGCGGGCACTTTTGCGAACATCGACTGGTCGCCCGACGGTCGCTGGCTGCTGCTCGATTGGAGCAGTGCCGACCAGTGGCTGTTCATCCACTCGCCGGTGCAGAAGGTCCTCGCGGTCTCGAACATCCGCGCGAACTTCGGCGCCGATTCCAGGATCGCGGGCTGGTGCTGTCCGTGACCGCGTGCTACGGTCAGTTCGTTCCCGGCGACAAGGAGGTCGAAGAAATGACGATTGAGCTTGCCTCCGCCCGAAGAGCCACGCGGCTCGTCGGCTAGCCGGCACCTACTTTCGACTAGCGCGAGTCCCGTGAGCTGAACCACCGCAACGGGCGGTGGTGCTTCGTCGTTCACTCACTCACAAAGGAGACTCGCGTTGTTTCCCCTGGATTCCCTCGGATGGGACGCCGCCTTCGCGGCCGCATTCGACGAACTGCAAGACGACAATCTGTTACCTGCCCGGGTCGCCGCGCAGCACCGCGGTGAATACGTCCTCTTCGCGGAGGAGGGCGAGCTGCGCGCTCGAGCGGCCGGCCGCATGTTCCACGACCACGAGGTCGGCGGACAGCTCCCCGCTGTCGGCGACTGGGTGGGTGTGGCTCCGCCGGCGACGATCACGGCGATCCTCGAGCGGCGAAGCGCGTTCATCCGCAAGACCGCGGGCAAGGACTCCACCGAACAGGTGCTGGCGGCGAACGTCGACTCCGCATTCCTGCTCGCAGGGCTCGACGACGATTTCAGCCTGCGACGGCTCGAGCGTTACATCACCAGTGCCTGGGAAAGCGGCGCCGCACCGATCGTCGTGTTGACCAAAGCCGATCTCTGTCCGGACGTCGCGGACGCCGTGCTGGCGGTCGAGTCCGTCGCGATCGGCGTGCCCGTGCATCCCATCTCGAACGTGTCGGGCGAAGGGCTCGATGCGCTCGAGCGCTACGTTCAACCTGGTCGAACGGTCGTGCTGCTCGGCTCGTCCGGTGTCGGCAAGTCGACGCTGCTCAACCGGCTGGCGGGAGAAGAGGTCATGCGGACGCGTGCCGTTGCGGCCGACGGTACCGGGCGTCACACGACGACTCACCGTGAGCTCTTCCAGCTGCCCGGCGGCGGGCTCGTCGTCGACACGCCCGGCCTGCGCGAGCTCCAGTTCTGGGAGGGCGACGTCAGTGCGGCCTTCGAGGACATCGAAGCCCTCGGCATGACGTGCCGCTTCCGCGACTGCGCGCACGCAAGCGAGCCCGGCTGTGCCGTTCTCGAAGCGGTCGACAACGGCTCGCTCGAGCTCGACCGGCTTCGCTCGTGGCGCAAGTTGCAGCGAGAGCTCGAAATGATCGCCGCACGCACCGACCATCGACTCCGCATCGCGCGCAAGAAGCGCTGGAAGGAGGTGGCGTCAGTCGCGCGCCAAAAGAGCCGCCCGTGAAAGAGGCTTAGGCGACTTCGCAGCCGAGAACTTGCAGTGCGACGAGCGAGCTCTCGACGAAGCTCCGTGCTTCCTGCGCGGAGCCGAACACGTAGGGGCCGGCGCTCCGCGGTTCGACTTCGAGCTGGTCGACCGGATAGACGTCCGCCGCAACGACCCATTCCGACCCGTAGTCGGCGCAGCTCAGCCGCACGACAGGCTTGCCGTCCTTGCTCACCGACGAGACGAGGTCACGGACGGTGGCAAGAGGGAAGTTCATGCGCCGTTTCGTCCCAGCACGTCGACCGAGACGACCTGGCGGCCGTCGATCGTCGCGTCACCGATCGCAACTGTCCCGCCGGCTTCGGCCTCGTCGATGACGCGCATGCCGACTTCCTTGGCGTACTCGAAATCGGTCGCCTCGGCGACGAGCAGCGTCGCGCCGCTCGCGAGCGTCACCTCGACGCGGTAGATCGTGGTGGGGACGGCCTCCGGCTCGGGCACCTGCGGTGTCCTCGCCTCGGCGAGCGCCATCTGCGTGATCATCCCCTGAGGCTCACTTGCGCGCTGGATCGCATCCTTGATGTCGGAGCGCGCGGCGGTCACCAGCCGGATCGGCCCGTGCAGTGCCTCGCGCAACCGAGTGAGATGCGACGCGTTGTCTGCATCGGGGACCGCGACGATGGTGCAGTCGCCTTCGCGCCATAGCGGCAGCGCGCAGTACATCTCCTGGACCGTGCGCGGCAGAAGCTGGACGACCTCGAGGTCGATCGGAACCTCGGTGAGGTCGACGAACTCCTGCCCATGCTGAGCCGCAAGCAGGCGCGTGAGGTCTCGCTCCGGCAGGCCGTACTCGAGCAGGACCTCGCCAAGCCGCCGTCCGCTCTCCGCCGCTTCGGCCAGCGCGCGGTTCACGGCTTCGAGCGGCATCAGGCCAGACCGGTACACGAGCGTGCCTAGTGGATAGCTCCGCATCTCTGCAGAGCTGAACGGGGGCGCGGTGGGCGTCGCCGACGCCGCTTGGCTGGTCTCGAACATAGTCATGGTGCCGCAGTTCTCCTCTGACAGAGTCGTCAGATCTGGGGTGCGCGTCTACCCCCGATCGAGCTACCTCAATTGAGGGGATAGCCGCACGGCTGGAGCCAAAGGCCGCTTTGGCCCAGGGTTCAGCGAGCGCGCGTGACCTTGCTGAGCCCGACCGGATAGTCCGCGTCGAGGCCCTTGGCATGGGCGAGCGCCCCCGCGAAGAGCTGGCCCGGCACGACCGAGAGGAGCGGCGAGAGGATCGCGTGCGGCGGCTCGGGGACCGGCAGGACGTAGGCAGCGCCTTCGATCTGGGCAGCGGCATTGCCGCTCGCCACAACGGTTGCGCCGGCCTCGTGCAATCGGTTGGCCGCATCGACCACGATCGGCAGACTCTCGTCGCGAGAAGCGATCGTCCAGACCGGAAACAGTGCGTCCACCGCGGCGATCGGCCCGTGCGCGAGATCGGTTGCAGTCAGAGGCTCGGCCGCGACGCGACAGGTCTCCGTCAGCTTCAAGGCCACCTCACGGGCTGTCCCGAACTCGATGCCGCGTCCGATCACGTACATCCTGCCCACGTAGGCGAACGCGATCGCGACGTTGGTCACTGCGCGTTCGAGGGGCTCGAGGGACTCCGCCAGCTGTTCTGACACGCGCCGCAGGCCGGCGCCGATCTCGGCGCCTCTGCCCGCAGCCCCTCCGGCGAGCAGCGCAAGCGCGGCCAGCGTGTTGAGGAACGTCTTCGATGCGGCGACGGCGCGCTCCGGGCCGGCCGCGAGCGGCAAGGTCGCATCCGCGGCCTGCGCGAGGCCGGAGGTTTCCCCGTTCGTGATCGCGACGGTGAGCGCACCCCTCGCACGCGCACGCTTGACGTACTCGACGACGTCCGGTGTCTCGCCCGACTGCGAAAGAGCAATGACTACCGAGTCCGAGAGATCGAGCTTCGCGTCGTAGTACACGGTGAGCGAGATCGAGTCGCGCATTGCGGTCCAGCCCGGCAGCAGGCCGAACGCGTAAACGCCGTACGACGCCGCGGCGTCCGAGGAGCCGTGGCCGACGAGACGCACGACAGAGGGGGCCCGGTCCACCATGGCCTTCGTCACGGCGGCAAACTCCGCCTCGTGTTCGAGCAGCCGCAGGAGCGCTGCCGGTTGCTCCCTGATCTCGCCGCGGAACAGCTCGCCCGGAGTGTGCGGGTCGGGCTGCGGAACGGCGGCGGGCGCCATCAGTGATCCAGCCGCTCGCCGCTCGCGGAGTCGAACAGGTGTGCCTCGTCGGGACGCGGACGCAGCGTCACGCGTTCACCCTGCTTCGGCGCCTTGCGCACCTCCGTGCGCGCGACGAGCTTGATCGTCTCCCCGGCAAGCTCGGTGCTGCAGAAGACGAACGCATCGGCTCCGACGTCCTCGACGACGTCGACCTTCGCGGGGATTCCGTCCGCCGCCACATCGAGTGACTCGGGTCGCATGCCGATCACGAGCGTCGATCTCCCGTTGCCCGCGACGCCGGTCGGCAGGGGGACGTCGACACCGCCGAAGGAGGCGGTTCCGTTCGAGAGCGGCACGGTGCAGAGGTTCATCGCAGGCGAGCCGATGAAGCCCGCGACGAAGACGTTCGCCGGACGCTCGTAGAGCTGACGTGGCGGACCGACCTGCTGGAGGTGGCCTTCGTGCAGGACGGCGACCCGGTGGCCGAGGGTCATCGCCTCCGACTGGTCGTGAGTCACGTACACCGTTGTAATGCCGAAGTCGGACTGCAGGGCCGCGATGTCCGCCCGCATCTGGACGCGAAGCTTTGCGTCGAGGTTCGAGAGGGGCTCGTCCATCAGGAAGACCCTCGGGACGCGCACGATCGCGCGTCCCATTGCGACCCGCTGGCGCTGCCCGCCCGAGAGCTGCCCGGGCTTGCGCTCCAGGAACTCGGTGAGCCCGAGCAAGGCGGCAACTTCTTTGACGCGCTTTTCGCGGACGCTTTTCTTCACCCTCGCAATCCGAAGCGGGAAGCCGATGTTCGCCGCCACCGTGAGATACGGATACAGCGCGTAGTTCTGGAAGACCATCGAGACGTCGCGCTCCTTCGGCGCGAGGTCGGTGACGTCGCGGTCGCCGATGAAGACCGACCCGGCGTCGACCTCCTCGAGGCCGGCGAGCATCCGCAACGCCGTCGTCTTTCCGGAGCCGGATGGGCCCACCAGCACCATGAACTCCCCGTCCGCGATGTCCAGATCGAGTGCGTCGACTGCGGGCGCGTCCGTTCCCGGATACACCCTGGTCGCCTGGACGAATCGGACTTCAGCCAATGCTCGCCACTCCTTCGAGCTGGGAAAACGCCGTGCCGAGCTCGCGGCGGAGCCGGGCCTGCGCGTCGGAGCCCGCGTCGATCTGGTCGAGACCCAGCAGGGCTGCGCCGACGATCGCCGCGGACGCGGTGGGCCGAACAGTGACGTTGGGAGCGACCTCGTGCAACGCCTCAGCGATCGCGGCGAGCAGCGCGCCGGCGGCATCCTGCAGGACTCCTCCGCCCAGGATGACCTCCACCGACTCGTCGAGCAGATCCAGGCGGGACAACGCGACCCGGGCGAGCGCGACCACCTCCGCAGAAAGATGCTGGACGATCTCCGCCGCGACAGCGTCGTCCGCGGCTTCGGCGAGCACGACGGGCGCGAGCTCGATCACGCGGCGCTGTTCGATCCGGCCGGCGTGGATCGCTTCGGCCAGCTCACTCGGCGTCGTGAGGCCGAAGTGGGACGGCACCGCGCGCTCCAGGCTCGTGCGCGGCCCGCGGCCGTCTTCGCTTCGTGCGCCGGCCGACACGGCGGCGAGGCCGAGGTCGTAGCCCCCGCCCCAGTCCCCGGTGATCGCACCGAGCGCGGGAAAGCGTGCGTGGCGGCCGTCCGGCGACACACCGACGCAGTTGATTCCGGCGCCGCACGTGACCGCGACGCCCCAGCCGCGCTCCGTCCCCGCTCGCAGGATGGCGAACGTGTCGTTGCCGACGTGGACCCGCTGGGCCCAGCCGCGCTCCTCGATCGCATCGCGCACGACGTCCTCCTCCATGGGGAAGTCGACGCCGGCCATCAACAGCGTGGCGACCTGTGCAACGCGTCCAGCGTGATCGCTGAGCCTCGCCTCGCGCACCGCCTCCGCCAGGAGGCCTTCGAGAACCGCGAGAGCTCCGTCGATGCCGAGATGGTGAGGGGAGCTGAGCGGGCCGCGGACGAGCGCCAGGACCGAGCCATCCGCCTCCACGAGCGCGAGGTCGGTCTTCGAGTTGCCGCCATCCACGGCGAGCACCGCCGCGCGGCTCATGCGCGGGTCTCCGCGTGGAACTGCGGGAGATGCTCCGAGCCCGCCTCGAGCAGGCGGTCGACGAGCTCCTCCGACAACGGGTGCTGGCCGATCAGCGGATGCGTCAGCAATGCCTTGCGCGCGATTGCCGGATCGCCGGTCACGGCCGCGTCTGCAGCAAGACGCTCGTAGGCGGTCACGTGTTGCATCAGCCCGAGCAGCTCCGGGGCGACCGCCGGCTGAGGCAGCGGCTTCGCGCCGCCCGCGCCGACGGCGCACAGCACTTCGATGACGTCGTCGTCCGCGAGACCCTCGACCGTTCCGTTGTTTCGCACGTCGACAACATGCGCCTCACCGCTGTCTGTGGCGAGCGCGCCGACGAGCCCAATGGCAGCCTCGCTGTAGAACGCGCCGCCGCGCTGCTCCAGGAGTGCGGGCTTCTCCACGAGGTTCGGGTCGCGGTACATCTCCAGGAGCTTGCGCTCGATCTCCGCGACAGTCGTCGCGCGGGGAACTCCGTCGAGCTGCTCGGCGAGCTCCTGGTCGTGGCCATAGAAGTAGTGCAGGTAGTACGACGGGATCACGCCGAGCTCGTCGATCAGCCGCCGTGCCACGCCAGACATCTCGGCGATCTCATCGCCGTGCGCTGCCAGGAGCTCCGTGAGCACGTCCTCCCCGTCCAGGCGGACAAAGCGGACCCAGGACAGGTGGTTGAGCCCGACCTGGTCGATCTGCACACGCTCCGGCTCTGCTCCCAGCATCTTCGCGAAAGTCCGCTGAAACCCGATCGCAACGTTGCAGAGACCGACGGCGCGATGGCCGTGATCGAGCAACGACCGTGTGACGATGCCGACCGGATTCGTGAAGTCGACGATCCAGGCGTCGTCGGCTGCACGCTCGCGGACGCGGTCGGCGATCCCAAGGACGACCGGAACGGTGCGGAGCGCCTTGCCAAGGCCGCCCGCACCTGTCGTCTCCTGACCGATGCAGCCGCAGGCAAGCGGCACCGTCTCGTCCGAGAGCCGGGCGTCCTGCCCGCCGACCCGGATCTGGATCAGGACGAAATCCGCACCGTCGACCGCACGATCGAGGTCGTCCGTGATCTCGAGCCTGCCTTCGTACCCCTGCCGGTCGAGCATCCGCTGCGCGAGCCCACCGACGATCTCACGCCGCTCCGGGTCGATGTCGTGGAGGACGAGGTCGCTGACGTCGATGCGGCCCCGCTCGCGCGACAGGCCGGACACGAGCTCCGGCGTGTAGGTCGAGCCTCCGCCGATGACCGCGATCTTCAAGTGCCCCTCCCAGTAATGCCGCCGAGCTTCTGGGTCGCGAGCACCAAGCCAGAGGCCGCACTCGTCCGCAGCCAAGGCTGGCGAAGCCTTGGTAAGGACGAGGGTGGACTCTGGCGCCGCGTGATCGCGGGCCAGAAGCCGGCATGTATTGCTGGGAGGGGCACTAGCCCTTGACTCCCGTGAGAGTTACGCCTTCGACGAAAGCCTTCTGCGCGAGGAAGAAGACGATGATCACGGGCGCCATCACGAGCAGCGTGGCCGCCATCGTCAGGTTCCACTGCACCTGGTGGAGCGAGCGGAACTCCGAAAGGCCGATCTGGAGCACCCAGCTGCTCGGGTTTTCGCGCGTGTACAGCAGTGGCAGGAAGAAGTCGTTGAACGTGTACAGGAACGAGAACAGCGCAACCGCAGCGATCGCGGGCTTCGCGAGCCGGAGAACGACCGTGCCGAGAATGCGCAGCTCGCCGCAACCGTCGACACGGGCGGCGTCGAGGTACTCCTCGGGAATCGTCATGAAGAACTGGCGGAGCAGGAAGATCGAGAAGGCGTCCCCGAACCAGTTGGGGATGATGAGCGGCCCGAGGCCGCCGACGAGGCCCAGCTTCGCCCACATGACGTAGAGCGGAACCACCGACACCACGGGCGGAAGCATCAGGGCGATCAGCACGGTCCCGAACGCGATGTTGCGCCCACGCCAGCGGATGCGGGAGAGCGCATACGCAACGGGAATGCTCGACACGAGCACGCCGAGCGTGGCGAGACAGGCGTAGATCATCGTGTTCAGGGCCCAGCGCCAAATCGGCGCCTGGTGGAACACGTCCACGAAGTTCTGCCAGCGGAACGGATGCGGCCAGATGTGCGAGGACAGCGCCTGGCTGTTCGTCATCAGCGCGGTCAGTGCGATGAACACGAACGGCGCCAGGAAGGCAATGGCCGCAACGATGAGCAGGCTGTGGTTCGCCACCGCCAGCAGGAAGCGGCGCCTCCGCACAGCGGCCGGAGGCTTTCGCCTCGCCAGCGCCGTCGCCGTTGTGGGGACCGTGGCGCTGGTCACTTGGCGGCTCCCACGTAGTGCACCCAGCGCCGGGAGTTGCGAATGATCAGGACGGTGACCGTGAAAGCGACGAGCAGCAACATCACGGACATCGCCGAGGCGTAGCCCATGTTGAAGTAGCGGAATCCGTGCTGGTAGAGCAACACCGGATAGAACAGCGTCGAGGCTTCCGGATAGCCGAGGTTGTTGACGGTCTGGTCACCGGCCTGGGAGGCCTGGCCTGACGCGACGTTCGCCGCGACGTAGGCCTGCGTGAAGTACTGCAGGCCGGCGATGACCCCGATCACGACCGAAAAGAGGATTACCGGGCTGATCGTCGGCAGGGTCACCCAGCGCATGCGTTGGAACGGGCCTGCACCGTCGAGTTCCGCCGATTCGTACAGGTGTCTCGGGACGTCGAGGACGGCGGCGAGAAAGATGATCATGATGTTCCCGACGCCCCAGAGTCCCAGGATCGTCAGTGACGGCTTGGACCACCCCGGCGACTGGAACCAGAGGGGGCCGTCGATGCCGAGGTGCTGGAGCAGGATGTTCACCGGCCCCGTTGCAGGGTTGAGGATGTAGACGAACGCGAGCGTCGCGGCGACGGGCGGCGCAAGCGCAGGGAGATAGAAGATCGTCCGGAAGAAGCCCACGCCGCGCCGCGCGCGCGCGAGCATCGTCGCGACGCCAAAGGCGAAGAGGACCTGCAAGGGGACCATGATCGCGATGATCCAGAGGGTGTTCTTCACCGCCTGTCCGACCTGGGGGTCCTGGGTGAAGAGGTACCGGTAGTTCGCGGTACCGATCCACTTCGGCGGGGACAGCAGGTCGTAATGCGTAAACGAGAGGTAGATGCTCATCACGAGCGGGTAACCGAAGAAGACCGAGAAGCCGATCAGCCACGGCGACATCAGCACGAGGACGAGGCGACGTCGACGCCAGGCCGCCTTTCGCTTCGCCCGGGTCCGGTCGACCGGTTGTGCCCGGGCTGCCGGAACGGTTATCCCGGTCATTTGGAAAGGGGCGCGCGGGCAAAGCCCGCGCGCCCCGAGGTCGGTACAGCAGCAGCCGTAACGACGCTCACCATTACGGCACTCCGCCCGCCTGTGCCTGCTTCAGTTGGGCGTCGATCTGCTTGTCGAGCTTCTTCAGGCCGCCCTGCAGGTCACCTGCGTGACCGGCCTGATACTTGACCGCAAACGCCTGGATCAGCGATCCGTACGCGTTTCCGGCCGCCGTGATTGGCGTGGTCTTCGAGTTCGGGTTGGCGAAGATCTTCAGGAACGTCTTGAAATGCGCGTCCGGCTTGATGTCCTTCGACGACAACGATGCCTTCGTCGTCGGAACGTTGCGCACGCCGTTCGAGAAGATCGCAAGCGCGTGGCTGTCGGTGGTCAGGTACTTGACGAGTGCCCACGCCTCGTCCTTGTTCTTCACGCCCTTAGGGATGCCGATGATCGTGCCGTTCACGTAACCGGCCCCGTAGAGCTCGGGATGGGCATCGTCGACCGGCGCCGGCGCCGTGCCGTAGTCGAGCGACGGATGCTCACGTCCGATGAACGCCACCCGCCACTCACCGTCGATCATCATCGCGAGCTTGCCGATCTCGAAAGCGTGAGACGCGGAGAATTCGTCCGCCGCCCCCGCGTTGAACTTCTGGAGCTTCTTGTAGCCGTACCAGTCGACGAGGCTCTTCTGCCATTTCAGCATCCGGTTCCAGGCCGGATCCCGCGAGATCGTCGACTTGCCGCCTCCGTCCACGTACTTGGCGCCGAAGAGCGGCGCGTAGGCACTCAGGTCGGGAGCATTGCCTGCGTAGAAACCGAGGAAGGGGTTGTACCCGGCGACCTTGATCGAGCCGTCCGAGTTCTTCTTCGTCAGCTTTTTCGCATACGCGGTGAGCTGCGACATCGTCTTCGGCGGGCTCGTGAGCCCGGCCGCCTTGAACATCTTCTTGTTGTAGTAGAAGCCGTAGACGTCGGCGAGCAGCGGCAAGGCACAACGCTTGCCCTTGTACTGCGTGTAGTACTGCGACGTCTTCGGGAACATGTTGACGTCGATCTTGTCCTTCGACAGGAACGGTTTCAGGTCGATCCACGCACCCGAGTTGCAGTAGCTGCCGACGTTCGCCGATGTGAACGAGCTGACGACGTCCGGCACCTTGCCGCTGCGGATCGCGGCGGTGATCTTGTCGTCGTTGATGCCGCCGACGACCTTGACCGTCACTTCTGGATGCTTCTTGTCGTATTCGGCCACCACGCCCTTGAAGGCCTTGAGCTCCGCAGCGCTCCAGCCCACCCAGATCGTGATGTTCTTGGCCTTCGCCGCAGACGTACCGGCGTTGGCCGAGGTCCTCGCGGTTGCCGCGATGACGGCGGCTCCGAGCACAAGCGCCACGAGCAACCCGATCCCCACGCGTCTCATACCCTGCCTCCTCTGGGGTGATTGTCGTCGACCCCGGTCTCCCGCTCCAGTCCCGGTTCTCTCTCTAGCCGGCATCCTGGATCTCGTAAGGTTTCCGAACGAGGACTCTACGACTGTCTCGAAATGGAGTCAAGCTTGACGAGAATCAGGCTTGCCGAGTTAACTTCCTTGACAAGATGGCGGAAACTGCCCCACCAGCCCGCGCGACGCCGCCGCTGCTCAAGCACCTGAACGAGCGAACGGTGCTGGAGACGATCCGTGCCCTCGCCCCCATCTCACGGGCCGAGATCTCCCGCCGCGCGAACATCTCGAAGCCGACCGTCTCGCTGGCCCTCCAGTCGCTGCTCGACGCGGGGCTCGTCCGGGAGGCCGCCGACGCCCCCGGGGGGCCGAGCTACGGGGCCGTCTTCTTCGAGCCGGTCCCGGACGCGGCGTACGTGCTCGGCCTGGACCTCGGTACGCGGTTCCTGCGAGGAGCTGTCTGCGACCTCGCCGGTCAGGTTCGTGCGCGCCAGGACGTCGAGCTGCGCGGCGCCGACGCCGACGGGGCGCTGCAGGCGATCTGCAGGCTGCACGAATCCCTGATCACGTCCGCGCATCTTCCCGTCGAGCGCATCGATGGTGTCGTTCTCGGCGTTCCAGGCGTGATCGACGCAAAGAAGGGCACGTTGCAACTGACGACGCCGAACATCCCCGGGCTCGAAGGTCGGGCCTTCGGCGACGAGCTTCGCGAGCAGCTGGGCATCGACGCGACACTCGAGAACGACGTGAACCTCGCGGCCGTGGGGGAGCACTGGGCCGGTGTCGCACAGGGGGTCGACGACTTCGCGTTTCTCTCCATCGGCACCGGCATGGGTATGGGGCTGGTACTCGGCGGGGAGCTTCATCGCGGCAATCACGGCGCGGCCGGCGAGGTCGACTGGGCACTGGCCGGAATGGCGGAGGAGGTCGATCCCTCGGCGGACGGCGTTGCAGCGCTGGCGGCGCGCATCGCGCCGTCCGGCTCGACCGCGACCTCGCTGACGCCGCCGTACGACCCGCGTGCGATCTTCACGGCTGCACGGAGCGGTGATCCACTCGCGCGCACGATCGTCGAGGAAGTCGCCCGCCGCATCGCAGCGCACATCACTCCGATCGCCGCCGTTGCCGACCCTGCCCTTGTCGTCCTCGGCGGGGGTCTGGGAACGAATGGCGATCTGCTCCTGGCGCCGGTGCGGAGACTGCTGGCCGCCTGGATTCCCTATGCGCCACGGGTCGAGATCTCGACGCTCGGCGAGTCGGCCGTTCTGATGGGTGCCCTGGCCGTCGGCCTGCGCTCGGCACTCGACAACGTCTTCGTCAACCGGCCGCGCGCCGCTACCGCGTAAGCGCGACCTACCTACAAGCCGCGCGAAGGACCGCCCTCGTTGCCGCCGAGATCGTTACCGCTCGCCTGCACGAGCAGACGAAGGCGGCTGCCGAGAATCCCAGGCCCACCGTTACCCCGCACGGTGTTGTCCTTCAGCACCAGAGTTCCCTGGCCTCCATCCTGCCCGCCTGCGAGGACGATGCCGGCGCGTTTCGGCGGTGAGCGCTTGAGCGCGTTCTCGACGATCGTGTTGCCGCTGATCTCGAGGTTCGTCGCGACGACGGCCGGGCCGTCGTTCGACTCGAGCTCGAGCATGACGCCCGGGCCCGCGTTTCCTCGGATCGTGTTCCCGACGATGTGCACGTCGAGGGCCGGCTGGCCACGGTCGTCCGGCTCGATGTCGATGCCGGCCGCAGGCTGTCCGGGGGGCGAGTCTCGCACGCCGACGATGGTGTTGCGCTCGATGTGCAGCCCGATCACGGCGGTGGCGGAGATCGCGTTGCGGCTCGCGCCACTGAGCGTCGAGTCCAGGATCGACACGTTGGCCGCATAGGAGTTGCCGTTGCCCCGTCCACTGATCGTGACGTCGTCCTTCGGAGCTCCGCCGATGTCGAGGTGGCTCAGCGTGATCTGGTGACCAAAGACCGCGACGCCGTACATCGACTGACCGTCGGGAACGACGATCTTCAGGTTCGAGATCGTTACCCCCACGGGCGCCGGCCTCGACGGCTTGGACCGGTTGACGAAGAACACGGCGCTCGCGGCGATCGGGTCGCCGTCAATCGAGTGCAGACGAACAGGCCCGAGGCCGAGCGAGACGATGCACGCGCCGTCCGAGGTGATCGTCGTCCGGTCGTGCGACACCCACAACCCACGGGTTGCGTAGCAGCTGTCGTTCGGCAGTTTCGGCAAGAAGATGGTTCCCGCGCCGCGGTCGAGTCGCGCCTGCAGCCACGCCGTGTCGTCGCGCTCGGCCCCGCCCGCGGTCGGCGCCGTGGTCCGCGGGCCCGCAGCGACGGCGACCACCCGTCCCTTGCGCCTCAGAAGCGCCCGGCCGCGGTTGCCGCGAAACAGGTTCTCTGCAAGAACGACCTGGCCCTTCCCGTCGTTCTGTCCTCCGGCGATCACGATGCCGGCGCGGCGGTCAGGCGGGACCTTCCGCGCATTCCCGACGAGCTCGTTGCGAACGAGCTCGATCCCGGATGCGATGACCGGTAGGCCGTTCGCCGGCGCGAGGTCCAGGAAGATCCCGGGGCCTGCGTTGCCGACGACCTTGTTCCCGGAGACGTGCACGTCGAGTGTCGGCTGGCCGCGATCGGCCGCCCGGATATGCAGGCCGGCGGCGCCCGCCCCGCGTGCACCGGAGAGGAGATTGCCGGCGACCCGCAGTCCCACTGCACCGAAGATCGAGACGACGTCGCGCTGCCCTCCTGACAGCGCCGAGTCGGTGAGGTCGACGCGGCCCGACATTCCCCCGGAGCCTTTCGTGCCGGCGCCGATGCGCACATCGGTGAGCGGAGCGCCGTCGATCGCAAGGCCGCTGAGCGTCACCTCGTGGCCGAGCACGCTGATCCCGTGCATGCGCGTTGCCGCCGGAACGGTGAGATGCAGCCCGCTGATCGAGATCCTGACGGGCAAGGGCTTGCGCACGTCGGAGTGATCGACGAAGAAGACCGCGTTCGCGCGAACGAACGTCCCGTCGCCTCTCGGAATGCGACCCTCGCCGGGCCCGAGTGCGATCACGCACGCTCCGTCGGACGTAACGGTCGTGTCGTCGTGCGAGACCCAGAGGCCGCGTGTCTCGTAGCACTCCCCGTTCGGAAGGCGCGGCAGAAAGAGACTGCCGCCGGCGTCGAGCTTCGCCTGGAGCCACGCGGTGTCGTCGCGAACGCCGCCGTGAGCCGGCGGCGACACGCAGAGCATCGCCGCGATGCACGCAGCGGCTCCGAGCCCCCTGGCCGTCCGGCCGGTCATCCTCGACAGGTGATGGTAGACCCCGCCGATCGAGACCACTGTGGAAAGTTCGTCACACTTCCGTGACCATGTCCGACACCGGGACGTGGCCGTAGTAGCTCCCCGGCAACGCCCGCCCCAACCCGAGTCCCGGAGCCCCGCAACGCTTCGGTGACACCAACGGCGCCATGTCCGACACCTGGACATGGCTCGACGAGTCGTTCTGAGCTAGGCGAAGTTCCGCCGGTAGAGCACGAACGAGAGCGGGAACAGAGCCGACAGCGCAACGTAGGGCGCGAGGGAGACGCGCGTGCGCTGCTCTCTCGTTGTCGTGGCGGGACCGCTGCCGAGCACGCCCTTTGCCGCCGAGGCAAGCGCGTCGCCGTCGCCGTCATGGAACACCTTGCCGTCGCCGGCGGCTGCGACCTGGGCCGCCTCGCGCTGGCTCGCCGGATCCGGCCGGTAGCCGGGATCCTGCGCCTTCGAGGTGAGAAAGATCTTCTCGCGCGGGTCCCAGACGTGAACGAACAGCACGCGGACGTGCCCGGCGCGCAGCTTCCCGGCCAGCTTGTTCGCGTCGAATGAGCGGCTCTCGCCGTCGCTGAAGATCACGAGCAGCCGCTTCGACACCTCCGGCTTGAAGTAGCTGTTCGCGCCGATCGAGCCGAACTCGCCGAAATCGGTCGCTAGCTTCTCCGTGCCGCTCGGCGGAGGCCGCTCGATTCCGATCGAGTCCTCGAGCGTCGACGCGAAGACCTGCGCATCGAGCGTTGGAAAGAGATCCGGGAGCGCGCGATCGGTCAGTGAGGCAATACCGACGGGGACGTCCGCGAGGCTCTGGCGGAGGTGCAGGGCAAGATCCTTGGCGCGCGCAAGACGCGTGGGCGAGTCAAAGGTCTGCTTGGCGAGCATCGACCGCGACGTGTCGAAGATGAAGAAGACCTCTGCGTCCGACCGGCCCACCCGCTTCTGCGTGCCTGCGACGACGGGCTGCGCGGCCGCAAAGGCGAGCAGCGCGGCCACTGCGACGATCGCGAGCGGAATGCCCGGCCGCGAGCGAAACGACGGCGGTGTCAACTTCAAGACGCGCGAAACGCGCCGGGCGCGCAACTCGAGCAGCGCGTACGCGACAAGCGGCACGATCACGACCAGAGCGACCAGGGCCGCGAGTGGCGTGAGAAACGTCATCAGTAGCCGCTGCCGGGTTGCGCGAGGGCTGCGCCCGACGCGCGTCCCGGCCCGTGCGCGGTGCCGCCGCCGGTCCGCGTGGGCTGGCGCTGCAGCAGGCGCAACGTGAGCTCGAGATTGAACTTGGCGTCCTCGTTGTTCGGATCTGCAGTGAGTGCACCGCGGAAGGCCCGGGACGCGTAGAGGAGGAAGCGAAGGCGCTGGCCCGGGTCGTCGGTCGTTGCGAGGCCCAGTCCCATCACGCCGAGGAGATTCGCGGTCTGGCCCCGGCGGAGCGGTTCCTTCTGCTCCCGTGCGAAGTTCGCGAGCGTGACGATCGCCTCGCTACGCAAAGCGTCGAGATTCAGCTGCGTGAGGGAGCTCGCGTGTGGGCGGGCGAGCCAGAAGTTCCGGAGCGTCTGGCGGTACTCGATGTCGTCGTCGAGCCGCAACAGTGAGCGCGCCGCGTGAAACGGGAGGAGCTCGTCGGGCTGCCAGAGATCTGCGCGGGTGGGCGTCGCCTTGAAGCGCACGTCGTCACGCGAGATCGTCGTCTGCCAGCGCCCGACGTCGAGTGCGAGCAGCAGAGCGACAATCGCCACGGTCAGGGCGACGACGCAGGCCGTGGCCCACCGGATCATGACTGCGTCCTCGGCACCGGTAGGCGCCCGTTCCAGTGTTCGTTTGCGGCGAGCGCGACCAGCACCAGCACGGCGATGAAGATGAGCGACCAGGGAGTCCGGCCCTGCAAAGCACCCTCCGTGTCCCCCACGCCGCTTGCGACAGAGCCGACGTGAGGCACGAATGCGTCGCGTCCCGCGAGATTCTGGAAGAGAGACAGGTTGTCCGCGCGAGGCGTAAGCGCGACGATCCGGAACTTCACGCCCTGACTTCGGAACGTGTTGAACGTCTGGGCGACGCGCGGGACGTCGTCGGGTGCCGTGTCGAGATCGCTCACGAGCAGGATCGAGCCACGAGGATTGCCGGCTCGAACGAGCGCGTCATGCGCGAGGATCAGCCCCAGGGAGATCTGAGTACCTCCGGAAAAGCTGCTCGACCACGGATTCGGCGGAGGCCCGTCGGGTCCGGGCCGCGGCAGTGCGGGCGCGAAGAACCGCAGCAGGGAGCGCAGCTCCCGCGACGGCGTTCCAGGTGGCAGCAACTGGTAGGCGATGTCCGAGAATGCGACCAGCCCAAGCCGGCTGTGCGACCTGATCAACTGCTGCAACACGTTGGTGATCGTGCGGTTGGCCTCCGGCTTGATGCTGCGCGACACGTCGAGCACGAGCATGCCGGTTCCCCCACCTGGCAAGAGCCCGCGTGCTGCCGCCGCGTTGCTGCGGCCCGTCTCACTCGCGAGCAGCGCGAGCACGATCAGCACCACGGCGAGGGCGACGCGCAGAACGAGCGTGCGGCGCGCCGGGCCGGCCAGCTCGGCAGTGGTTGCGAGCGGGATCGCCGGACCGCGCGTGCGCGCTGGAAGCGGGCTACGCGCCATGTCCGTTCGACCGCTGCTCGATCAGACGCCGGACGTCCAGCGTCAACGGCTGAGTGGCTGCAGGGATCGGCGTCGGCTCCGCCCAGGCGAGCTCACGGGCGGCGAGGGCCAGCTGGCTCTCGCCGCTACGCGTCAGCTCGCGTGAAAGCAACTCGAGTGCCTTGCGTTTCGCAGCTGCGTCGTCTCTGGCTTCGGTCCGCTCGACGAGCCGGACCGCACGCTCGAGCGCGCTCGGGAGCGGCAGCCGCAGCCGCCCCTGGAGTGCCCGCAAGACCCGCCAGAGGGCGAAGGCCGCGCCTGCGAAGAGAAGCGCGCTGAGCACGAGCAGCACGGTCTTCAGCACGGACGGTGAGAAACGGTACGACACCGCGAGCGGATCGGTCGAGGCGTGCCAGATCGGCTGCGAGAACGGATCGTCGCCGGCGAGATCGGCAGGGGTCGTCCGGGTGCCGAGCGTCAGCGGCTGCCAGTTGAGCTTGAGCGTCTTCCGTCCACTGCCGTCACGCGGGAAGTAGAAGACCTGGGCCTGCGCGAAGCGGATCCTCATGCTGCTGCTCCGGCCCTTCGGCAGGCAGGCGTCGGTCGAGCACACGACATTGGTGCTGAAGACGAGTTGGGTCAACCGATCGGTGTCGTGACGGACGAGACGCGGGATACCGATGCGCGAGTAAGGCTCGAAGCCGACACTGAAACCGACGCGCGCAGGATCGACGCGCTTTCGGTCGACGAGCACCTCGATCGTCGCGCGCAGGGGGTCGGCGAAGAGCGCGCCCGACTGCGACAGGGAGGTTTCGGCCGTCAGCGCGTGCTCCGGGACCGTCTGGGTCGAAGTGCCGGTCAGCACGACCGCGAGCACGATCGCGGCGGCGACCGCGAGCGCAGCGACGGCGACGATGATCCAGTTACGGGGCCTGCTCACCACCAGCGACCCCGCGAGATGATGCGCTCGTCCGCCCATTCGAGGAACGACTGGAAGATCTGCTCACGATCGGTGGTCGAGACGACTACCGGGCCTAGGTCCAGCGCACGCAGGCGCAGCAGCAGGTCCTCGGAGCGCGCTTCGTTTTCCTCACGCCGGCGAATTGCCTCGCGGTCGGTCAGCCGGACCGAGACGAAACGCCCCGTCGAACGGTCGTGCAACGGCACGACTACACCCCCGACCTGCGGGAAGCTTCGCTCCCAGACAGGGTCCTGCACGATCACCGGAACGACGTCCCAGCCGCGCTCGAGCGTGAACACCCAGGTGTCGTCGGAGACCGGTGCGAGAAAATCGGAGAAGACAAAGATGAATGTTCCACCTGGAAGCGGCGGGTGCTGCCGCGCGAGGAAGTCGAACGCGTGCGCGAGATTGTCCTCGGATGCGCGAAAGGCTCCGCCGCGTGCCGCGTCCGGCAGCTCGTGCTCGGACCGCGGCGCGACCCACGTCGCCTTCTCGTCGTCGAGATCGAGGTAGCCGAGAAAGCCGCGCGCTGCGAGAGTCGCCTCGGAGACGAGATCCGCCGCAACGCGCACGGCCTCGGGTTTCGCGAGCCACGGTAACGGCCTCGGGAAGAGCGACATTGCCGGGCGGCGGTCCCAAAGCAGAACGACCCGCGGCGCTTCTTCCGCGATGTACTCGCGGACGATGAACTCGTCGGCGCCGTGCGCCGAGGACAGCCGCGCGGACGCGTTCCAGTCGATCGAGCGCGCATCGTCGCCGGGGCGGTAGGGGCGCGACCCCGCGATGTCCGAGCCCGAGCCGCGACGAACGCTGTTCATGCCGCCGAACGGGAGACCTGCGAACCGCCGGCGCGGTGCCAGCGGAAAAGTGACGTCAGTGCTGGTCACGCGCGACCGGCACAGGCTCCGGAGCCGGCTGCACCTCGACCGGCTCGGGCTCAGGCCGAGGCGCGGCTGCGAAGCACTTGCGCTCGATCCCTTCGACGGCCTCGTTCCAGCCGACGCGGCGCGCCTCGGCGAGGAACGTCGGACGGAACACGACACGGTGCAGGAGCACCGGCGCGAAGAGCCGATCGATGTCCTCGGGGACGACGTACGGACGATGGTCGAGCAACGCCCACGCACGAGCGGCGCGCTCGAGCGCGAGGCTGCCGCGCACTGAGGCGCCGACCGCCACCTCGTCGAGGTTGCGCGTGGCGCGAACGAGCTCGACGATCCAGCGTTGCAGCAAGGGATCGACGTAGACGGTCGTGACTGCATCGCGCACCGCGCGGATGTCGTCCACGTCGACGACCGGCTCGAGCCAGCGAAGCGGGTGACCGTGACGCTGCTCCTCGACGATCTGCATCTCCTCGTCGATGGTCGGATAGCCGAGCGCGGTCTTGAGAAAGAAGCGGTCGAGCTGCGCCTCCGGGAGCGGGAACGTGCCCTCGTACTCGATCGGGTTCTCGGTCGCGAGCAGGAGGAACGGATCGGGCAGCACGCGCGTCTGTCCATCCACCGTCACCTGCTGTTCCGCCATCGCCTCGAGCAGCGCGGACTGCGTCTTCGGCATGGCACGGTTGATCTCGTCGACGAGGATGACGTTGGCAAAGATCGGCCCCGGCCTGAATTCGAAGTCCCGCTCCCGCTGGTTGAAGATGGAGAGCCCGGTGACGTCGGTCGGCTGCAGGTCGGGCGTGCACTGGATGCGCGACGGCGACGCCCCCGAGATCGTCTGGGCGATCGCACGCGCCAGCACGGTCTTGGCCGTTCCGGGAACGTCCTCGAAGAGCACGTGCCCACCGCAGATCATGGCGGCGAAGACGAGCTTGACCTCGTCGCGCTTGCCGTGGACCACGGTCTCGATGTTCTCCAGGAAGCGATCCGCCGTCGCGGTCGCGCGCTGGAACAGGTCCGACCCCTCTAGACGAGCAACCTCCGTAGGTTCCATGGCCTCCTCGATTGTAGGGGGGTCGCGCAGGAGGTTGGACGCGCGGCCGCCCGGATTAGTTAGCGAACCGTTAAGAGACGGGCAAGCGGGCCGCTAGGCTTCGGCCGTGCCCCGGAAGCAGCAATTGACGCATCGTGGCGCGCAGAAGCGCGCGGAACGCGAGCGCTCGGTCGGTCTCGAGCCGGACGACGATGCCGCGCGCTGGCTCGATGAGCATGATCCGAAAACGAAGCCGCAACCGCCAAAGTCGGCGACGAAGTCCAAGGTGCTCCACCGCTGGCGGCAGAGCCAGCAGCGCAGCTAGACAGCCGCCGAATCAGCGGTAAAGTACCGGTAATGAGTGGCGAATCGGAGCCGCAGGAAGAGATCATGAGCCGACTGATGGATCTCTTTGCGCGACTGCTCGACCATCAGGGAACGTGTCTCCAGACGCTCAGCCTCACCTACTCGCAGGCGAAGCTCATCTGGCGCCTCGAGGCAAACGACACGCCTTCCCTCAAGGAGCTCGCCAAGCGTTGCGGCGTCGATCCCTCGAACCTCGCCGGCGTCGTCGACCAGCTCACCGAGCGGAACCTCGTCCGGAGCCGTCCGGCGACGCACGACAAGCGCATCCGAGTCGTCCGCCTGACCGCCGACGGTATTCGGCTGCGTCGCCGTCTGGTCGCCTGCATCTCGCAGGACCCGGCGATCCACGCGCTCGCGCCGAAGCAGCAAGACCAGTTTCTCGAGATCCTGCGTGAGGTTTCGTGAGCTCGGACTTCAAGAAGTTCTGGATCGGACAGACGATCTCGAACCTCGGCAGCTCGTTCACGCAGTGGGCCATACCGCTGCTCGTCTACCAGCTGACCCATTCGGCGTTGAGTCTCGGCATCGCGACGGCATTCACCTTCATTCCCTACCTCCTGTTCGGGCTGCTGATCGGCGCCTGGATGGACCGCGTCGACCGCAAGAAGGTGATGATCGTGCTCGACTCGGTGAACGCCCTCGTGATCCTCTCGATTCCGCTGGTCGCACAGTTCGGGCACCTGACGGTCGGGTGGATCTACGTCGTCACGTTCATCCAGTCGACGATCTTCATCGCTTTCAGCGCGGGAGAGTTCGCAGCGATCCCGAGCCTCGTTTCCACCGACGATCTCGTCACCGCAAATGGTCGGATCCAGGCGACCTTCTCGGCAGCGCAGGTTGCGGGGCCGCTCCTCGCCGGCGCACTCCTCTCGGTCATGCCGTTGACGTGGGTGATGTCGTTCGACTCCGCGTCGTTCGCCGTCTCCGCCTTGTCACTAGCGCTCGTTCGCGCGAGCTTCAACGCACCGATCGACGAGGCCAAGGAGCCGACGAAGATCCTGCACGACGTCCGTGAAGGCCTCGCTTACGTGCTGTCGCATCCCGTCCTGCGGAACATCTCGGTGATGATTGCGCTGATCAACTTCGTCGGAGCGTCGACGTACGCGCAGCTCGTGCTCTTCGCGGACGTCCGCCTCGACGCGAGCAAACGCCAGATCGGCCTGCTCTTCGCCGCAGGCAGCGCCGGCGTCGTCGTGACCGGCCTCCTCGCCGGACGTCTGCGGAAGCGCTTCAGCTTCACGGCACTCGCGATGACCTCGCTGATGCTGATGGGCCTCTGCCTGATCGTTTTCGCCGGCATGCGCTGGTTCTGGGTCGCACTGCCGTTCTGGGCCGCCGCGGGCGGTCTGGGAATCCTCTTCAACATCAACACCGGGAGCCTGCGGCAGGCGATCGTCCCGAACCACATGCTGTCGCGAGTCCTGTCGATCGCCGGCGTGCTGGCGTGGTCGGCGATCCCAGCCGGCGCGCTCGTCGGCGGCTGGGTGGTCAGCGCCACGGGAAACGTTGCGCTCGTCTACGGGATCATCGGCGTCCTGACGATCGCGATCGCCGCGTTCTTCCGTTTCTTCACGGCACTCGGCGACGCTCAGCGCTACGTCGACGAGCGAATGACGGAAGAAGAGCAGGTCGCCGCCGAGATCGTCACGGCCTAGACGCCTCTTCAGCCGCTGGCCAGATGGTCGACGGCGAGCGCAAGCCAGGCTTGCGCGTGCGCAGACCACACGCTCTGCTCGTGACCGCCCGGATAGACACGGAAGAGGTGCGGGACACGCGCAGCTGTGAGCTCCCGGTCGAAACGCCGGTTCTCGGCGCGGAAGCGGGCGTCGCCCTGGCCGACGTAGAACGCAAAGAACGTCCGGTGATGCGCGAAGCCTCTTCGCAAGGTGCCGACGTAGGAGTGTGCACTCGCCTTCGCGTTGGCCTGCGCCGATCCAAGATCGAGCGCCTGCTCTCCGGCAGGGTCGGTCGGATGGAAGTAACCGCTCCATGACTCCATCACCGAGAACGCCTCCAGGTGATGGAGCGCAAGGATCACCGCGCCGTATCCGCCTGCGGAGAGGCCGACGATCGCGCGCCCACGCCGGTTCGGAATTGTGCGGAGGTGACTGTCGGCGTAATGCACGACGTCACGCGTGATCGCCGTCTCCCAGTTCCGCCCGGTCCCCCAGTCGAGGTACTCGGGGTCGGAGTCTCCATCGCGAGCGCCCTGGGGTGCGACGATGATCGCCTTGCGTCCGCTCGACTCCAGCGCGCGCGCAAGGAAGTCGGCGCCACGATAAGACGTCGCGGCAGCCGGCAGCCCGTGCAGGAAGTACACGACGGGATATCTCTTGGCGCTCTCGGAGTAACCGTCCGGCAGATAGACCGCGAGCCGCAACCTGCCCTCGACTGCCGGCGAGTAGATCGTCCGCTGAAGCTGATCCGGTTGGCTTCGAACCCGGGCGCCGACCCCGGCCGGGAGAACCATGAGCGTCACGACGACGAGAAGGGCGACGAGAACGCGCACCCTTTGACGGTAGCGATCTTCTCCATCGCTTAACCAGGTCTTAACCAGAGGTCGAGTAGAACGAGCGCAATGGCCATTGCGCGTCGCTCGCCGCGCTCGGCCGCGCGCCGATTCGCTCCCGTCGCCGCCGCGCTTGTCGGCGTCTTCATCGCCGTCGGATTCGTCGGAGTCAACCGGTACGGAAGGAACTACTGGCTCTACCGTGGCTTTCCGCCGCCGCATGACCCGGCGTACGTCACCCAGAAAGGAAGCACCCAGCAGTTCAAGGTCGCGAGCGCCGCGCTCGGGGGCCGCAGCCAGCCGGTGTACGTCTATCTCCCGCCCGGTTACGGGGACCACCCGGACCAGCGCTACCCGGTCCTCTACCTCCTACACGGGTTTCCAGGGCGACCGCTCGCCTTCTTGCTGACAGTTCGGATGGGTGTCGTCGAGGACGAGCTCGTCGCGAAGCACGTGGCGCAGCCGCTCATCCTCGTGATGCCCTTCGGCTCGACCGGCACGTTCACGGACAAGGAATGGGCCGACGGCCTCGGGCCCTACGAGGGGTGGGCCACCTTCGTGTCACGTGATGTCGTGCGGGCTGTCGACGCGCGCTACCGGACAATTGCTTCGCCCGCGGGGCGCGGAATCGGCGGCCTCTCGGAAGGCGGCTACGGCGCCATCAACATCGCGCTGCACAACCCGCTGGAATTCTCGCTCGTCGAGAGCTGGTCGGGCTACCAGGTGGCCCCGCACAACCACTCGATCTTCGGACACCGGCTGCAGGGTGTCGCATCGAACACCCCACTCGACCAGCTGAGTGAAGAGGCCGGGACCCTGCGCGACGCGCACACGTACTTCTGGTTCTACACCGGCACCGACGATTCGTTGCGGAACCAGAACCGAGCGTTCGCCGCTGCTCTCAGCTCGGCTCGCGTTGCACACACCTACCTCGAGTTGAAAGGCGGGCACAACTGGGCGTTGTGGCGTGGAATGGCGCGGCGCTCGTATCTCGCCGCAGCACGGAGGCTGGAACATGCTTAGGGCCGCAAAGATCGCGAGCGCAGCGCTCCTGTCGTTCGGCGTCGTCCTTGCTGCGACCGGATGGCTGTACGTGATCCAGCCCCATTCGGCACTGCCGGGGCCGCCGGTGACGGACGCACTGCCGCTCGACGAGCTGTCACGGCGATCCGCCGTGCCGCTGATCGTCTTCCTCGGAGTCTGGGCAATCGCGGCGCTTTCGCTCGCGCTGATCGCGCGCATCATGCGAGCCGAACGCCTGACTGCCGGGCTCCTGCTCGCCCTCGGCGTCGGCGGCTGGGCCTATCTGCAAACCGGCCTCTCTTTGCTGATCGTGCGCCAGATCCCGGCGCACCAGGCCCTCCACGCCGCGGCCGGACAGAAGGCGGTCTATCTACCGGCGACGCTCGCGGGGCTCGCCGGCGCGCTCGGCGGCCGCGCGCACGACCTGCCGCGACCGCGCAGCCCGCTCGTGCTGGCGTGGTTCGTCGCTGCCGCCGGAGCGCTCGGGCTCATCGACGCGATCGTTCCGGATCGACGGTCGGTCCTCGTGTCCGCACTCGCGCCCGAGCATGTGCACGGCATCTCGGAGGCACTCGTCGCGCCGCTCGGTCTCGCTCTCCTCCTGGCCGCACGTGGCCTCGCACGCAGGAAGCGGCGGGCCTGGCAGGTAGCGATCGTTTTGCTCCTGTCGCTCGTCGCACTCCATCTGCAACATCGCTTCGGCTATGGCGCGATCGCGACAGCCCTCGTCGCGGTGGCATTGCTTGCCAGACGCAGCGACTTCGACGCGCCGGGGGATCCGGACGTCCATCCCCGCCTTGCAGCTCGCGCGCTGCTGTTCGGGGGCGTCATCTTCGGCTACGCGTTCATCGCACTCTGGGTGAACCGTGTGATGGCCGACCAGCCGTTCACGCTCCGATTCGCGTTGCGCGAGACGGGCCGCGCAGCGGCGGGAATCAATACCGGCGGCTCCGGGCACCTTTCCGGCACGTTCGGCGAGTGGTTTCCGCTGTCCGTCCTGTTGCTCACGGTTTTCGGCGCCGGTCTCCTGCTCGTGGCGTGGCTTGCTCCGTGGCGCTACCGGCATGCGCTGCAGGTACACCACCGCCGTCTGACACGCGACCTGGTGGCGGTCTGGGGAGTCGACACGCTGGCGCCCTTCGTCCTGCGGGGAGACAAGTCGTACTTCTTCGACGACGAGGAAGCCGCGTTCCTCGCCTACAAGGTCGTGGGCGGGGTGGCAATCGTGTCTGGGGACCCGATCGGTCCCCGCGAGCGCTTCGGCGAGCTCATCGGCTCCTTCCTGCTGTTCGCGCATGCACGCGGCTGGCGCGTCGCCATCCTCGGTGCGTCCGAAGGGGCCCTCGACGTCTACCGCGCGCACGGCTTGCACGCGCTCTATCACGGAGATGAGGCCGTGGTGGACACCGCGACGTTCTCGCTCGAGGGACGCCCGATCCGGAAAGTCCGGCAGTCGGTCCACCGGCTCGAACGCGCGGGATACACGGCGGCTGCCATTCGCCCGAGTGAAATCGACAAGTCGCTTCGCGACGAGCTCGAGGACCTGGCACGAGCCTGGCGAGGGGCGCAGCCGGAGCGCGGCTTCGTGATGGCGCTCGACACGCTCTTTCGGCTCGACGACGACCACGCGCTGTTCGTGGTCGGCCGCGCGCCCGACGGTTCAGTCGCCGGGTTCCTGCACTTCGCGGTCTGTCGCTGCGGCTCCGCTCTTTCCCTCTCGTCGATGCCGCGCCTTCGCACGACGCCGAACGGCTTCAACGAGTGGCTGGTGTGCGTCGCGATCGAGTGGGCGCAAAGAGAGGGGTTCGAGCGTGTCTCGCTGAACTTCGCGCCGTTTGCGGCGCTGCTCGCGCCTGAAGCCGACCTTTCGGGGGTGCAGCGGCTCCAGCGCCGCGCGCTCCTGCGGCTCAAGGGGCACTTCCAGCTCGACAATCTCCTGCTCTTCAACCGGAAGTTCTTCCCGCGGTGGCAGCGCCGCTTCGTCGTCTACGAGAAGCGGCTCGACCTTCCGCGCGTCGGGATCGCGGCGCTTGCGGCCGAGGCGTATCTGCCCTTCAGCGGACGAGACCGCGAGTGACCTGGGGGCAGGCAGGCGGGCTCGTGCTCGCGCTGGCGTCGGCGGCCGCCCTGAACTGGAGCTACTTCGTCCAGCACGGCGCGGCAGCGGCGCTCCCGGCGCTGTCGTTGCGCCGGCCGCTTCGTTCCCTCGCTTCGCTCTTCGGGAACCGGCGCTGGCTCGTCGGCTTCTGGACCGGGATCGGCGGCTGGATTCTGTACGTGCTCGCGCTGACGCTCGCACCGCTCTCCCTGGTCCAGGCGTGTGCCGCGGGGGGCCTGGCGGTCCTTGCGGCGCTTGCGGGCATGCGGTCGCGCAGGGAACGGCTCGCGGTGGCGATGTCGATCGCAGGCCTCGGTCTGCTCGCGATCTCACTCACCGGAGCCGTCACGGTTTCGCACCACGCGAGTCTCCGGGACGCCGCCGTCTGGATACTCGTCTCCGCCGCAGCCGCCGCCGTTGCGGCCGGACCGGCGGCAGATGCCTTCGCGCGTGGCGCAGGCCTCGGGACTGCAGCCGGTGTTCTCTATGCGGCAGGTGACGTCGGAACGAAGGCTGCGCTGACGAACGGCTTTCACATCGCGTTCGTGCCCGCGCTGCTCGCGTGCCACGGCCTCGCCTTCGTCGCGCTTCAGCTCGCCTTCCAGCGCGGCGGGGCACTGGCGACTGCCGGCATCGCCACGCTCTGGACCAACGCGCTGCCGATCCTTGCCGGGATGATCATCTTCGGCGAGCCGCTGCCCGGTGGAGCGCGCGGTGTCGCGCGTGTTGCCGCGTTCGTCGCCGTTGTCGTCGGTGCCGCGCTCCTCGCCCGGTCGGGAGAGGAGGAAGCGCCGAAGGCGTCGGACCCGCAACGCAAGGGCCCACGCATCGTCGCCGGCGTCGGCGCGGCGGTCATCCTGCTCGTCTCCGCCGGGACTGTTCGGGCCTCGACGGATCCGCCGCTCGCGAACTTCCGGCAGATCGACCAGGGTTCCGCCGGCGGAACGGTCTGGTCGGGGCGGATCCCGAATCCGTTCGTCCCGTCCGACACACGCGACACCGATGTCTATCTGCCGCCGGACTACTCGCCGTCGACGCACTATCCGGTCCTCTACCTCCTGCACGGTTTCTGGGGAGCGCCGTCCTCGTTCGTCATCAGCCTCCGCTTCGCCGACGTAGCGGATTCCCTCATTCGGGCCGGAACCGCGCGCCCGTTCATCGCCGTCATGCCTCCGGGCGGCCTCCCCGTCGGTTCGAAGCGTGAGCGTGCGGCGAGCGAATGGGCCGGAGCATGGGAGGACTTCGTCGTCCGGACGGTCGTCCCGTGGGCCGACACGCATCTCCCCACCCAACGAGTCGCCGCTGGGCGTGCAATTGCCGGCGTCTCGGCAGGAGGCTACGGCGCAGTCGACATCGCGCTGCGCCATCTCGGCGTCTTCGCAACGGCCGAGTCATGGGAGGGGTACTTCCATCCCTTCCCCGATGGACCGTTCGTCCACGCATCGCGCACGACGCTCGCAGCTCACGACCCCTCCCTCCTCGCTCGCAGGCAAGCCACCGCGATCCGGTCGCACCGCGTGCGTTTCTTCCTCTCGACCGGCGGCAGCCATGGTTCGGTGAAACGTCGCTGGACGTTCGACTTCGCCCGTGAGCTGCGGGCACTCGGGATCACCGAGCGGCTGTGGGCGCAGCCTCCCGGGCTCGGCGGCTTCGGCCGCAGGCAGCTGCCTGCGGCCCTGGCCTACGCCGAGCCGTCCGCGGCCGGATGACGAGGATCCCCCCGCTTGGATTCGGCGCAGCCACCGCCGCCGCGCTTGCCGTTGCAATCGCCGCTGCCTCACTGCCCGGATCGCCGGTCCGCGTCGGCGAAGTGGAGCGCGGCGATGGGACAAGCATCGTCTTCGTCGCTGCGCTGGCCGCCGCCTTCGTTCTCTACGCCGCCGGCCTGTTATTGCTTCGCCGCCACTCCAGCCGCCTCTTCGCGGTGTGCGCGATTGCCGCAGCGATTCAACTCATCCCGCTCGCAGGCCCGCTCCTGCTCTCCCACGACGTCTACAGCTACTGGGCCTACGCGCGGATCGCAGCGCAGCACAACGAGGATCCGTACACCGTCCCGCCCGCGAGCTTCCCGGCCGATCCGGCCACGCGGGCCGTGGCACCGGGCTGGCGCGGAACGACGTCGGTGTACGGCCCTGGCTTCACAGTCTCCTCGATAGCGGCGGACGAAGCGGCGGGCGGGTCAGCGGAGAGAGTCGCCCTGATCTTCAGGATCACCGCCGCGCTCTCGGCAATCGGTGCGACGGTTCTGGCCGCAAGCATCGCGCGAGCGAAGTCATTCGCGGCTGCATTCGTCGGGTGGAACCCTCTGCTCGCAGTGAGCTTCGCGGGCGGCGGCCACAACGACGCGTTGATGCTGGTCCTGATGCTCGGCGCCCTCGGGCTCGCGCTCCGCAAACGCGACGTGGGAGCCGGTGCGCTCTGGGTGCTGGCGGGAGCGGTGAAGGCTCCCGCCCTCTTGCTCGTCCCTCTGCAGCTCGCGCGCGGCCGCCGTCGGTTTTGGCTCGGCGTCGGGCTGACTGCCGTCGGAGGTTCCATCGCAGCTTCGGCGCTGTTCGGCAGCGCCTGGTTGACGGCGCTTGGCCGGATCGGCCGGCACGAGGCGCGCTACGCAATTCCGGTGCGCCTGGAGCAATTCGGCGTGCCCGATTCCCTGGCGCATCTGCTCGCACTCGCGGTTCTGGTTCTCGGCGCTCTCTGGCTCTTTTGGCAGGCTCGCAACGGTCGGCCACGCCTGGCTCTCGGTGCCTGCCTGCTCGTGTTGACGACCCCGTGGCTCCTCCCGTGGTATGCGACGTGGCCGATCGCGCTGGCCGCCGTCGAAGAGGACGCTGCGGCCCAAATCCTCGCAGTCGCCGTCGCCGCCTATCTTCTGCCGGCGCGTGTTCCCTTCTAGGCGGGAACGGCGATCGACTCCCCTTCGTCGATCGTCGCGACGTCGGTCCGGCGGATGAGCAAGATCACGACCGCGCCGGCGGCGAGCATCAGGAACGCGCCGGTCGTGAACGCGGTCTGATAGCCGTCGACCTGCGCCGCCGTGTGCTCGGCCGTCGAAGCTGGATGCCCGAGCGCAGCGAGGACGCTGTTGGTCTTGCTCGTGGCGAGGGTCGAGAGGATGGCGAGCCCGAGCGCACCGCCGACCTGTTGCGTCGTGTTCAGAAGCCCCGAGGCGAGCCCGGCGTCCTCCGACTCGATGTTCGTCGTCGCGATCAGAGTCAGCGGCACGAAGACGAGGCCCATGCCGATCGACATCAGGACGAGGCCGGGCAGCAGATCGGGCAGATACGAACCGTGGGTTGGGACCCGCCCCAACAGGAAGAGACCGCCCGAGGCCAGCGCGATCCCAATCAACGGCACGTACCGCACGCTCATGGCCTTGATCGCCACCTGCGAAAGCGCCGCGCCGATCACGATCCCGGCGGTCACGGGCAGAAATGCGAGACCTGCCTTCAACGGGCTGTAGCCCAGCACATCCTGCACGTACAGCGATGCGAAGTAGAACATCGCGAAGAGGCCCGCGATGACGAAGAGCATCGCCCCGTTCGCTGCCGTCAGGGAACGAGTGCGGAAGATGGAGAGCCGGATCAGCGGGGCCCGCGAGCGGTGCTCGATCGCGACGAAAGCGGCGAGCAGGAGCGCGGCTAGCGCCGCAAGCCCAAGCGTACGGCCCGAGGTCCACCCGTACTCCTGCGCCTTGACGATGTCGTACACGAGGACGAGCAGCCCGGCCGTGACCGACACCGCACCGGCGACATCGATGGTCTCGGGCCGCTTTGCGGCGCGCGAGTTCGGCACGTAACGAAGCGCGAGGAGGACCGCAGCGATTCCGATCGGCAGGTTGATGAAGAAGACCCAACGCCACGACAGCACGTCGGTGAGAAACCCACCGACGACGAGCCCGACCGCGCCACCGCCGGCTGCGATTGCACTCCAGACGCCGAGCGCTTGCGTTCGCTCGCGGCCCTCCGCAAAGGTCGTCGTCACGATGGAGAGTGCTGCCGGTGAGACGAGCGCCGCGCCGAGTCCTTGCAGGGCTCGACCGCCGATGAGGACGTTCGACGTCGACGCCAGCCCGTTCAGGAGCGATGCTGCGGTGAACACGATCACGCCGACGACGAACAGCAGCTGCCTCCCGAAGAGATCCGCAGCACGTCCACCGAGGAGGAGAAAGCCGCCGAAGACGAGCGTGTAGGCGTTGACGATCCACTGCAGGCTCGAGGGCGAGAAGTGAAGTGACTGCTGGATCGACGGGAGTGCGACGTTGACGATCGTCGCGTCGAGCACGACCATGAACTGCGCCACGCAGACGATCACGAGGACGAGCCAGCGGTTCGTGTCTGGTCTGGTGCTCATCGTCGGCATCCTCTCTTCGAACGCTGTACGACGGTCTCGTATTCGCGGCGTGTAACCCCGGTGTAAAAGGTTCGTTCGGCCACATTGACTTCCCCCGGCAAGCGCGCAACGGTACCTGGGCCGTCATGCCGAGGTTCCTCCCAATCGGGAAGGAGGCCAAGGGCGCAGCAGGCTTTCTTCTCGCCGCACTGCCAGCATTGGGTGCCCTGCTGACCGCACTTGCGATCAGCGGCGATCTCATTGGACGAATGGCGCGGAACCATCCGCTCGCGAGCTTCGGCGCATTCGGGTGCGCCGCGATTGCGGTGTTCCTCGGGGCAGTCGCCGCATATGGGTTGCAGGAGGGCTCGCACGAGGAGCGCGGCGTCGTCGCGGCGGGCATCCTCGTGCTCGGCGGTGCGCTCGTGTTCGGCGTCTACGCCGGCGTCGCCACCTGGGGCGACCGGACACAGCCGAGCATCACGGTGACGCCGAAGTCGGGATCGCTCGTGGCGGTCTCCGTCCACGGGATCGGCCTGCGCTCCACCGACCACATCGTCGTCGAGGTCGAGCAGTTACTTCACACCTCCGGTGGAGCCGGGCACGAGAGCTGGGAGCCGGGCCAACCGCTCTACGGAGCTTCACTCGGCCCGAACAGCTCCGGTGAGATCGACCAGACCGTGAACCTCACCCTCCCGGCAGGCGACTTCGACGACGTCGGCGCACGGGCCTGGGTCGGTGATGAGCCCCGTCCCTGTTACACGCGCGGCAACACGACCGGCTGCGTCCGCGTACATGTCCCGCGACCACAGGAGCGGCCGCAGCTGTCGGTCGTCTGGGAGACGTTCGTCAGAGCTCCGCGCCTGCTCGTCAGGCTGAAGGCCCGCAATCTGCCGCAGCGCCCGGCGCGGTCGATGACCTTGCGGGTGTTCGGCATCGCGGCGGGCCAGCCACGACGAAACCTCGCCGAGTGGTCGCTCGCCCCGAACGCGGGCGGCGAGTTCGACCGCAGCCTGGCGGTGGTCGTCGGGCGCGCGTATTCCGACGTCTGTGTCGTGGCCAGCATCTCGACGCGTGATCCCGAATGCCCCGCACCTGTCGAGGACGGCACCGTGTGGACGCAGCTCGCAGTGCCCGCGGCCCAGTAGACGTCCCTCGTTCGAGTGATCCCGCGCAGGGTTTGTTGTCCTTGCGCCCTCTTCCCTAATACAGCAGTCAGAGGAGGAGCCGATGTTCAGCAGTCAGATCGAGCGTACGAACACGACGGGGAGGCACTGATGCCCGGTTGGCTGCTCTGGATGCTTGTCGGGCTCGGGACCTGGTGCGCGGTGTCGGTTCCCCTGGCCTTTCTGTCGGCCGGCTTGTTCGGACGAACACGGACCGAGAGTCTCCCGACTCGCGGCCGGGATCGGCCGCGCTCCTGGACGCTGACAAGGTCGGGTTAGTCAGCGCCGCGCGAGAACGACACCGCCTAGACAGAGCGCTCCGCCCGCGACCGCCAGGAGAGCCGGCGTCTCACCGAGGAACGCCCAGCCGAGCGCGATGGCGATCGGCGGGACGAGATACGTCATCGAGCCCATGCGGCCGGCGGTCGTTCGCCCGAGCGCATAGGCCCAGAGCACGAAGCCGACGGCAGTCGGGAAGATCCCGAGATAGACCGTCCAGGCGATCGAACTGCCGTCAGCACCGCGTAAGTCGTGAAGCAACTGCGGCGCCAGCGGCAAGCAGACGATCGTCGCGACGGTGCACGCGATCCACGTCACCTGGAACGCGGAGGCCCGTAGGAGCACCGGCTTCTGCACGATCACGGCGGCGGCATATGCGAAGGCTGCGACGACGCAGAGCACTGCTCCCCAGCTCGCTGCGCTACCTCCGTCGGAGGTTGCCAGGGCGATGATCGCGGTACCGGCGAAGGCGACAACGCAACCGGCGAGCAGGCCGCGCGGAAAGCCTTCGCGGAGGAGCAGGCCCGCGAGCAACGCGATCAGGATCGGCCCGATGTTCACGAGCATCGCCGCCGTGCCTGCGTCGACGCGCCGCTCTGCCTCGTTCAGAACGATGTTGTAGACGACGAGCCAGAGCACGCCGTAAAAGGCGATCCGCGCAAGATCGCGCCGGGCCGGCAGCCTTTCGCGTCGAACCGCGGCGAAGACGCCGAGCGCCACACTGCTGACCAGTAGCCGTCCGAGCGCCAGGGCCTCAGGCGAGAGCGAGCGGCCTGCCGAACGGATCCCGACGAACGCCGACGACCACAGGACGACTGTGCCGAGCGCAGCAACGAGCGCCGGAGCCTCGCCCCCGCGAAGCTGAACGATGCGCTGCACATCTGCTGAAACAGGGTGGCAGCTTCTGCTGTGAGGTCAGGTACGGCTGGATGCAGCCCAGAGATTGATGTCGGCTTCGGTCGCGTAGCGGTCGATCTCGGCGAGCTCGTCCTCGGTCAGGTCGAGCTTCTCCAGCGTGGCGACGTTGGCTTCCAGTTGCTCCACGCTTGAGGCGCCGACGAGTGTCGACGTCACTCGCGGGTCGCGAAGCGTCCAGGCCAGCGCCAGTTGCGCGAGCGTCTGGCCACGACGGGCCGCGATCTCGTTCAGGGCCTTGATCTTGGCGAGGGCCTGCTCGTCGATCAAGCTCGGTGACAGCGAACCGTCACGACTCGCCCGTGAGCCCTCCGGGATCCCATCGAGGTACTTGTCGGTGAGCATTCCCTGTGCGAGAGGAGAGAACACGATGCAGCCGACGCCCAGCTCACCGAGCACGTCGAGGAGCTCGGGCTCGATCCAGCGGTTGAGCATCGAGTAGGAGGGTTGATGGATAACGAGCGGCGTCCCGAGCTCGTGCAGGATCGCGTGCGCCTCGCGAGTCTTCGCCGCGGAGTACGACGAGATTCCGACGTAGAGCGCCTTTCCCTGGCGAACCGCAGAGTCGAGCGCACCCATCGTCTCCTCGAGCGGCGTCTCCGGATCGAAGCGGTGTGAGTAGAAGATGTCGACGTAGTCGAGGCCCATTCGCTGGAGGCTCTGGTCGAGGCTCGCCAGCAGGTACTTCCGCGAGCCCCACTCACCGTACGGGCCCGGCCACATGTCGTAGCCGGCCTTGCTCGAGATGATCAGCTCGTCGCGGTACGGGCCGAGGTCCTGTTGCAGCAGCCGGCCGAAATTCTCCTCGGCCGAGCCGTAGGGAGGCCCGTAGTTGTTCGCCAGGTCGAAGTGCGTGATGCCGAGGTCGAAGGCACGCCGCACGATCGCGCGACTCGTGTCGAGCGCGCGGTCGTGTCCGAAGTTCTGCCAGAGCCCGAGCGAGACGCCGGGGAGCCTGAGCCCGCTCCGGCCGGAGCGGCGGTAATCCATCCGCTCGTAACGACTCTCTGCCGCGACGTAGGTCATTCCGCGCTCCCTTCTCTACCAAAGGCCCCCTCGAGCGTCTCACGCGACGGCCCGTTCGCGCCATAGTGCGAAGTCCCATCCTGCTGGAGCTCCCGCGCGCCGGCAAGGAGCGCACCATAGGCCGCACCGGCGAGGAGGCTTCCGGTGGAGACCCGCCGCACGCCGATCGACTCGAGCTCTCGCAGGCTCGGGCCACCGGGCAGAGCCAGCACGTTCACCGGGATGCCGAGCGCCACGATCTTCGCGATGTCGGCCGATCGGGTCAGCCCAGGCGCGTAGACGACGTCGGCGCCGGCGTCTCGGTAGGCGCTCAGGCGGGCGATCGTGTCGTCGAGATCGTCGACGCCGCGGATGTGATTCTCGGCGCGGCCGGTCAGCACGAGCCGCTCATCGAGAGCGTGTGCGGCTTCGGCCGCCTCGGCCACCCGCGCCGCGGCGAGGTCGATGTCGTCGATCGAACCGGTCGCCGGGTCGTAGTCCTCGATCGAAAAGCCTGCCGCTCCAGCCGCGGCAAGCATGGCGACCGTCTCGGTCACACCGCCCGGGTCGTCCGGGTAGCAGCGCTCGCTGTCCACGTTGAGTGGGAGCTCGGTGGCCGTGGTTAGCGAGGAAACGTGCGCCACGAGCTCGTCCCTCGGCACCCGCTGGTCCAGCCTTCCCGTCGACCAAGCGAATCCAGCGCTCGTTGTCGCGAGGGCTTCGAAACCGGCCGATTCGAGGAGGCGGGCGGAGCCAGCGTCCCAGGGGTTCGGCATCACGAACAACTTCTCCCTCTCGTGAAGCGCCCGAAAGCGGGCCTGGCGTCCTTCTTTCGACATGCTCGATTCCTCCGATCCCGATAGCCGACCAACTATTTTGCCCTGCCGCCGTCCAAGGTTGTGATCGCGGTTACGTAGGCCTCCGCGTAATAGCAGCGTCACTCGGGAGACGAGATGACAGAGGGCGGGCGCAGCGCATGGCAGGGAATCGAGGTCCGCCATCTCGCTGCTCTGCTTGCGCTTGCGGAAGAGTCGTCGTTCAACCGGGCGGCGCGACGCCTCGGGTATTCGCAGCCGGCCGTCAGCCAGCAGCTCGCGGCCCTCGAGCGAATCGTGGGACGACAGCTCGTCAACCGCCCCCGAGCGTCTCAGCCGTTGAGCCTCACCGATGCGGGCGAGCGCCTGCTCGTGCACGCCCGCGCCATCCAGACGAATCTCGCGCTCGCTGAAGCCGACCTCGGCGCCACCGCCGCTGCACACCTGAGGATCGGGACGTACCAGACGATCGCAGCACACCTCCTGCCTCACGTTTTGCGCGAGCTCTCGGAGACGGCGCCCGGCGTCGACGTCGTGCTGACTGACACGCCGGGAGACGAGCGCCTCGTCAGCTTTCTTCACCAGGGCGAGCTCGATCTCGCGTTCGTCGACTTGCCGCTCCGCTTTCAGGGAGAGCTCAAGACCGAAGCACTGGCGAAGGACGACTACGTCCTCGTGCTGCCGCGCAATTCGCAGCGCGCATCACAGGCCGAGCCGATTCGCTTCGCCGAGCTGAGCGAGCTGAAGCTGATCGGCTTCAAGTCGTCGGGCAGCACGCAGCGGGTCATCACCCACCTGCGCAATCGAGGCATCGAGTTGCAGTTCGCGCTTCGCTCGGACGACAACAGCATGATCCAGGGGTTTGTCGCCGCGGGCTTCGGCGCAGCGCTGATTCCCGGCCTCGCAGCCGACCTTCTTTCCCGCGACCTCGCGGTGCTGAGCTTCGAGTCGCCGTTGCCTCCGCGGGTCATCGGGCTTGCGTGGGTTCGCGAGCTCGAGGTGTCGTCGCCGGCAGCTGCGTTCGTCTCGTCTACTCGGAGTGTCGTCGCTCGACTGTGGGCCGATCGTGCAATCACTCCCGAGGATGAAGTCGCGGCACGCAGAGACAGAACGATCGCAATCTGAAAACCGGCGATTACGAAAACGCAACGGCACGACTCTTGCGTTGGGTTATGTTCGAGTGACTGCGTCTACCTCGGACCGTCGACGCATCTACTCATCAGCTGAAGGCGCACACCCGATTCGGGCGTCTTCAGCTGTCTCTTTCGCTCATCACGATGTGCTCTGCGTTTTCTGATCACGTGATTCGTTCTCGAAATCGCCGCTAACTCGCGTTCGGTTCTCAAGTCTCGGTTGGTGCAATGCGGAGAGCTGTGAGTTCTGGTGCTCGCAAGGAGCCACGTCGTTCGGGCTCGCAGATCGAAGCCTAAGAAGGAGGGATCGATGCATCGACGGAAGCTCTGGCTCTGTGCCGGGGTGGTGTTCGCAGCGCTTGCGCTCGCGGCCACCGGCTCGGCGAGGGTGAATGGAGCTGGCAGCGTCTCGGCCGCCAAGGCAGGGACGCTCATCTTCGGAGCCGAGCAGGGCGGCGGTCCGGACTGGTGTCTCAACCTGATCCTGGACGTCGATTGCAACGCGTTCTGGAACGTCGTGTTCCAGACGCCTGTGATCCGCGGCGCGTTCCTGTTCACGCCCAGCTTCAAGTACAAGCCCGACCTGATCAGCAGGTACACGCTCAAGCACAACCCACAACGCGTGACGTACTACATCCGCAAGAACGCGAAGTGGAGCGACGGCGTGCAGGTCACGGGCAAGGACTGGCGTTTCACCTGGCAGACCGCCATGAACGCGAAATACAAGGACCACATCGACCCACTCGGCTGGCAGGACATCTCCAGCGTGAAGGGGAATGGCAAGGTCGTCACGGTCACGTTCAAGCGGAACTTCGCCGCGTGGCAACAGCTGTTCGGCTATGTGCTTCCCCAGCACGCGCTGGCAGGCACCGACATGCTCACGGTCTGGAACGACTGCATCTGTAACCCGAAGAAGGGAAACGCTCCAATCGCGGACGGGCCGTTCTTGCTGACGAAGTTCGATCGCGGCTCCGGCATCACGCTCGAGAAGAACACGCGTGGCTGGTACGGCAAGCCCGCGAAACTGAGCTCGATCGTGTTCCGCTTCATCACGAACACGAACTCCGAGATCCAGGCGATCCGTGGCGGCGAGGTAGACGCGATCTATCCGCAGCCGCAGCTCGCTCTCGCCGACTTGAAGGGTCAGGCCGGCCTGAAGATCCAGACGCACCTGAGCCTCTCCTGGGAGCACATCGAGATCCAGCAAGGGTCGAAGGGCAATCCGCTGGCAAAGCAGAAGTGGCTCCGCCAGGCTCTCATCACCGGGCTCAACCGCCAGGCGGCGGCGAAGGCGCTCTACGGCACGCTCAACCCGAAGGTCGGCGTGCTGAACAGCCTCGTCCGCCTGACGAACGAGCCGACCTACAACCCCAAGAACTTCAGCAAGTGGAACTACAACGCGACCAAGGTCGGGAACATGATGCGCGCCCACAACTGCACCAAGGGCTCGGACGGCATCTACTCATGCAACGGCACCAAGGTCTCGTTCTTGCTCGAGTCGACGGTAGGGAACAGGCTCCGCGAGCTCGCCTTCACGATCTTCCAGGATCAGGCGGCGAGAGCAGGGATCCAGCTGAGGAACGGGTTCATCCCCGCGGGGACGCTGTTCGGCAGCCACCTGCCGGAGCACAACTTCGACCTGGCGATGTTCACGCAGCTCGTCACGGTCGACCCGCACTACGTGGTGAGCGTCTTCTCGTGCGGTCTTCCGGGGAACTACACGGAATACTGCAACCGCACGGCGACGAAGCTCCTGGCGCAGTCGGATCGGGAACTGAACCCGGTCAAGCGGCTCGCGCTGATCGCAAGGGTCGGCACGATCCTCGGCAACGACGTGCCGATGATCCCGCTGTTCCAGCGGCCGACGTACTTCGTCTACAAGTCGAACATCAGCGGAATGGTCGACAACCCGAGTAGCCAGGGCCCCAGCTTCAACGCTGAGAACTGGTCGAAGAAGTAACTAGAGCACTCGGAGGTTGACCTCCGAGATCATGAGCCCGGCCCCTCTGCCGCACAGGGGCCGGGCTCCCGTTAGTCCTTGTACGGGTCGTGCACGTCACGGCCGGCCATGGCGACGCCGAGCGGACGCAGTGTGTGCTTGACCCGAATCGAGCCCGCGTGGGCGGCGAGGACATCCGGCAGGCGCTTGTACACCTCCGGCGCCTCGTCCGCGCCCCCTCCGAGCACCACGATGCCCCGAGCTCGTAGACGCGTCTGGACAGCGTGCCAATCGACGAGACCGGGCTTGAGCTGTTCCTCGACCCAGACCTTCTTGAGCCCCGGGCCGGGATGATCCGGACACGAGCCGTCGCGCTCGAAGACACGACTGCAATCACGATCCCGGCACGCCCAGCGCTTGCGCCGACGCATACGTCCGGCAGCCTGCGTGCGGCTCATCACCCGGCCCGCTCCGTGCACGGTCGAGTACAGCGACTCCACCGCATCCGAGCTCTCGACGCCTTCGAGGATCACCGAGTCGTCTCCCATCGAGCCGCCGACGAAGCCCTCCTGCCCCGGACGCGCCGGTGTGCAGCCCTTCCGGATCACCCAGTACGTCCGCCCGAAGTGCTCCTCCTGCCACGCGAAGTTGTGATGGTTGTGCACGTCCTTCACCGCCTCGGCACCGAGGATCTCGAGCACCTTGCCAACGACGATGTCACGACCTGCGTACGCGTAGTCTCCCGCGAGCTGCATCGCGGCGACGTAGGACTCACCGAGCTCGGAGCCCACGTCGAACAGAACGGGCGGCGAGTCCATTTCGCCTTCACGGGCGCGGCCGTCGAACGGCAGCCCCTGCGCGAGCGCTAGGAAGCCGGAAGCTGTCTTGTGGCCGAAGCCGCGGGAGCCGAAGTGGACGCCGACCCAGATGAGGCCGTCGTCGTCCTCCATGAGATTGACGTAGTGGTTGCCCGAACCGACGGTGCCGAGCTGTGACTGCGCGGTCTGCAGCAGCTTCCGCTGCGGTGCGAAGTCCGCGTCACGAATCCGGTCGAGGACCGGATGGTCGCTGCGCTCCTGCGCGGGTACGCCCATGCCGAACGAGATTCGTCGCGTGATCTCGCTCATGACGAACGCGATCCCGCCCAGCGCGTCGAGATCGGAGCGCGTCAGCTCCGTGCGCACCGCCTTGTTGCCGCACCCGATGTCGTAGCCGACGCCGGAAGGCGAGACGTAATCCTCGTACGCGATGCCGCCGCCGATCGGCTGGCTGTAACCAGGGTGGTGGTCGGCGCAGAGGACCCCGAAGTCGGCGTCACCGGCATCCATACAGCGCTCGAGCTGCGCGAGGCTACGTGCGTCCACGTCCCCGAATGTCTTGATCGTGCTCACGAGCTCACTCCCTTCCATTGTTGGCGATCGAGAGACACCGGGCGGAGTCGAACCGCCGTAGCGCGCTTTGCAGGCGCGAGCCTCACCGCTCGGCCACGGTGTCTAGAGCCCCCGAGAGGATTCGAACCTCTGCGCCCGGGGTCGAAGCCCGGTGCTCTGATTCCGCTGAGCTACGGAGGCAAGTGCGGGCGGAGGGAGTCGAACCCCCACTGTCCGGTTTCTGAGACCGGTGCGTCTGCCGGTTGCGCCACGCCCGCAAGCCGGGACGACGGCAGCTTTCTCGCCGCCGTCCCGTTGTCCAGCTTCACTCCCGTTGTTCCGCGAGCTCGCGCTCTCGCTCGTCGTACGGCTCGTACTCCGCCACCATCCCCTCGCGAAAGACGCGGAGAGCGGTGATCAGCGTGTCGAGCTTGTGGAGCGAGTTTGCGCGCGCCGCCTCCGAGTCGATGTCGAACTCGAGCTCGATCCGGTCCTGACAGTCGGCGATCTCGAGAATCATCCGCGGCTCGAAGTTGTACGGGCACTCCCGGCACTGATCGTCTCTGCAGCCGCCGCAGTGCTGAAGACCGCGCTCGCGCGTGTCTTCGACGTAAGCGACCACGTAGGCGCCGCCGTGGAAGCCGGGCAGGTTCAGGAACCAGCGCTCGTTGACGCGAGCGCGATACGGCAGTCCCATGTCGTGCTCCTTCTAGGCCGGCCGGTCGGCCGGCGTTGTGTGAACGAGCGCAGCCCCAGGCGGCGCGCCCGTTCAGAGCACGCCGCTTGCGAACTGCGCGATGAGCTGAGGCGTCGCGGTGTCGAAGCCGACGACGTCCAGCATTCCCGGATCCGCCGGGTCGGCGATCGAGAAGCCGTTCGAGACCATGCCGACCACTACCAGTCGGGCATCGATGCCCGACGCACGTCGGTAGTCGCTCAGAGCCTGAGCGGGATGGGGCTCACCCGCCCACGTCTCGGAGTCGGTGAAGACCACGAACGCATCGACCTCCCGCTCCTTTGCCAGCGCATAGAGCATCGGCAGCGCGCAATCCGTGCCGCCGAACGGAAGGTCCGCCACTGTCTTGATCGCATCGTCCAGGCGCTGCCGCGGGCTGATCGCCAGCGGCGTGAGACCGTTGTTCAGGAAGTCCCAAGGGCCCTTCCGATCCGACTTCCAGCCTCGCCGGCCCGCGTAGAAGCCGACGATCTCGTACTGCTCCTCGCTGGCCGCGGTCACCAGCGCCAGCGCCGCTGACGCGTCACGTGGACTGAGGTGCGGCACACCCGCGAGCGAGTCGGAGGTCATCGAACCCGACACGTCGAGCGCGAGCAGCAGTCGCTTGCCCGTTGGCTCCACGTTCTCGAACGCCGCGTAGAACGCAGCGTCAAGAGCGTCCACGACCTCGCGGACCGGGTTCCACTCGCCGCGGCCGCGTGTGCCACGGCCAGCCTGGTACGTCCGCAGCGCAGCGAGCAGCGCGATCGGGTGCACTCGTGCACGCCGGATTCGCTCCACGTCGCCGAGCCGTGCGACGACCTTCGCGGTGCCCGCCGATGCCGGTGCGATCACGCCGACTCGCGTCATCGTCGCGAGGTTGCGGACCATCGCCGTCATCGGCATGTTCTCGAGCAGGGCCTCCCACACCTCGGCCGAGGTGAGGTGCTCCGTCTCGAGCGCCTCGCGCGGCAGGCGGTACTCACGAACGAGGGCTGCCGTCTCGGAAGCCTTCTCTGCGCGCTGCGCGCGGAGGAAGCCCTCGACCAGTCGCGGCAGACCGTCACTCTCGGTACCACGGACGATCCACTCGAAGAGACCCGCATGCTGAGGGCTCACATCGAGTGTGGGGTTGCCCGCTGACACGTGGCGTGCCGGGTGCGCCAGCCGCAGGAGGTCACGATGAGTGACGCCCTCGCGCTGCCGGTACTTCACCGCCTGGTAGGCCAGCGCGTCCACGGACTGTGCGGTGTACCAACGACCGACCGCCCGGCGAAGCGCGCGGCCCCAGCCGCGGAAGCCCTCGACGAACGATGCGAACTGGAACAGGTGCGTGCCCGTTCGAGCCACCTGCGGCAGCGCGTCGAGCGCGGCCTTGCGCGTCTCGTCGTCGCCGAGGCCGGCCGCGAGCGCGAGTGCGAAGAGCGCCGGATCGTTCTTCGGCGCACGGCCCTCGTCGCTGACCCGCACGATCTCGTCGACCGCACGCTTACCATCGTCGCGGACGCACCGCTCAACTGTCTTTGCGTTCTCCCGTGTGAGCTTCCACTGGGAGGCGTAGTAGCTGCCTCCCTCGGAGCCGAGCACGAGGAATCGACGCAGACGTGTCCACTGGTCGACCGTCCAGGCGAAGCCGCACGAACTATTCTTCACCTGATCCGAGCCCGGGATCGGTGCCCACTGTGGCACGCGACGCGTGCCGTGACGCTTCAGATACGACATACGAGCACCTCCTTTGGTGATTGAGAGCCTGCGGTCGTGTCGTCGCAGGGCGGAGTTACTGAGCTACGGAAGTCGAGACCTCCGGGTGCGACTTGAACGCACCGACCTCCCCGTCTGGCGGGGCGCTCTACCCGATAACCGCTCCACTCCGGCCCGCAGGTCAGGCGTGTGGTGTTGCGAGAAACTGCTGCGGTCGTGCTTGCACGGACCGGACTGCTCTTCCACTGAGCTACCGGAGCACGAAGCTCCGGGCGGGATTCGAACCCGCGACCGTCGATGAGGAGTCGATAACCGGAACCGTTCCGGCCCGCAGCAGGTCGTTCGTCGCGGTCGTGGTGCGCGGTCGGATCGCGGAGTCGAACCGCAACGGCCAGACGAACCTGGGCCGCTCCTACCGATGAGATAACCGAGCCGCTCCGGCCCGCGACGATCTGTTTCCAGCAGGTCCGCCAGGGATCGAACCCGGACCAGCGAGGTTGGAGCTCGCCGTGCTACCGGTTACACCACGGACCTCTGAAGCGGACGACCCGGATCGAACGGGCCTAACCGGGTTGGCGGCCCGGTGCTCTGCCTACTGAGCTACGTCCGCGAGCGTGACCGAACGAGACACGTTCCCAGGGACAGTCCCTCGGTCGTGACCGAGCAAGACACGTTCCAGGGACAGTCCCTGGGTCATGCCTCAAAGAGCCTCCGGCAGGAATTGAACCCGCACCTCGGCCGTACAAAGGGCGCGTGCTTGCCGTTGACACTACGGAGGCGTTGATGGAGACGGTGGGAGTCGAACCCACATTTCCTCGTTGCAAGCGAGGCGCTCTGCCACCAGAGCTTCGTCCCCGGGTTGATGCGAACGGATGGAGTCGAACCACCACAGCGCGAGGCACTGCGTTTACAGCGCAGAGAGCTCTCCAATGCTCAGCGTTCGCGAGAAAAGGGGCGGCCGGCCGGATTCGAACCGGAACCTCGAGGATCACGACCTCGGATGCTCGCCGTTACACCACGACCACCACGTGAAGCGGGGACGACCGGACTCGAACCGGCGAATCTTTCGCCTGACAAGCGACTGCTCTTGCCGCTGAGCTACGTCCCCAAGTGAAGTAGCGCCGGTGGGATTCGAACCCACGGTCTCGAGCTCATGAGGCTCGCGGGGACAGCCTCTCCCCTACGGCGCAAAGGTCGGCCGCGCCGGCAAAGCCGGGACGGCCTTTGGTCGGCGCCGCGCCGGCAAAGCCGGGACGGCCTTTGGTCGGCGCCGCAAGCCAGCGCCTTAGTCTGCCCGGCTGGAGTCGAACCAGCGATCTCCGGCGCCCAAAGCCGGCGGGGTGGCCAGTCTCCCCTACAGGCAGAAGTGAAGAACGGGCCGAAGTCGTCACGACTCGTCGAACCACGTCCAGGTGTCGGACAAAGTGACGTTGGTGTCACCGAAGCGCTGCGGGGCTCCGGGAATCGGGTCGGGGCGGGCGTTTCCCGGGAGCTACTACGGCCACGTCCCGGTGTCGGACATGGTGACGAGAATGTGACGCGGCTTCCACAGCCGTTTCGATCCGCCCTGATCGAAGTCATCATGGCTCGGCGAAGCGGGGCCGGACTTCGATTGGCTACTCCGATGGCAGGGATCGAACCTGCGCCTCGCGATTAACAGTCGCGTGTCTTACCGCTCGACTACACCGGAACGAAAGGCGGAAGGAGAGGGAGTCGAACCCCCAAGGCCGAAGCCGACCCGTTTTCGAGACGGGATACCGCGCCAGATGGCAGTCCTTCCAACAGGTGACCCCGGCAGGACTCGAACCTGCACGACCCCGATTAAGAGTCGGGCGCTCTACCGAATTGAGCTACGGAGCCAGGATGTGGTCGGCAGGGCTCGAACCTGCAACGCCCCGCGTTTCAGGCGGGCGCTCTACCTGCTTTGAGCTACGACCACGCGGAATGGGCGAGGCTGGAGTCGAACCAGCGGTCTCTTGTTTGTAAGACAAGCGCTCTAGCCGTCTAAGCCACTCGCCCGCGTATGAGAGATGGGCGGAGCTGGAATCGAACCAGCCTCCTCCTCCGTATCAGAGAGGCGCTCGGCCTACTGAGCTACCCGCCCGTGCGAGGCTTCGGGACAAGGACTCGAACCTCGATCTCCACGTTCAGAGCGTGACGTCCTGCCGTTAGACGATCCCGAAAAGTCTGTCTCTTCGTCGCTATGTCTCGCTCGGCATGAGCCAAACGATGTTTTCCAAGCCTCTCGCCTACCCTTCGACCCTGGATCGACGGTCCGTCCAACAGAACGTCGTCCTACGTGGAGGGGCTTTGGAGCCCGATCCTTGTTCGCCGACTGGAAATTCGCAGGCTAAAGCTGACGCTAATTCGCCGATGTATTTCCAGCACACGCTGCAGAGATCTTTCTCTCTCAGGCGGGGCCTCGATTCGATCTAGAACTGTTTCAAGCTGAGCATCACCTTCTGTTCGACGTTGTCCGGCCGCCCTTTCAAACAAAAAAGGCGACCCGCTTTGGGTCGCCCTCGTCTGGCTTGCTTCTGCGGCTAAGGATCTAGCGCAAGGAGCTCCCAGCGAGGGCTACGACGTAACCGGGCCGGCGAATCGCATCCGAGCGATGCAGGCACGGCAAAGCCGGCACGGCGGCGGCCGCTTCGGCAAGGAATGTTTGGCTGTTTGCTTTGAGCATCATCATGGTGTGGCTAGTGCCGGATCGCAGGATAGAGCAAAGATCGGACAATGGCAAGAGTTCCAAACGAAGATCTAACGAACGGTAATCCCGTTGCGACGCAAAACGCAGAAGGAAATGCGTGACGTGTTTCGCCGCCTTGTCGCAGCACCGCTTCTTGGTCCCAAGGACAATGACCGCATGATCGACGTCGCAGTCCTCGGCCGTGTCGGCATCGACCTGTACCCCAACCAGCTGCGAACGCCACTGCGCGAGGTCCGCACGTACACGCGCTTCGTCGGCGGCTTCGCCGGCAACGTCGCGACGGGTATCGCGCGCCTCGGACTGACACCGGCAATCGTCTCTCGTGTCGGGCCCGACCCGCACGGCGAGTTCGTGCGGGACTTCCTCTCCGGGGAAGGCGTCGACGTGCGCTTCCTCGCGGTCGACCAACGGCTGATGACTCCGCCGACGTTCTGTGAGGTCTGGCCGCCCGACCGTTTCCCGATCACGTTCTACCGGTATCCGACGGCGCCCGACTGGCAGCTCGCACCGAAAGACTTCGACGGCGCCGAGGTTGCCGCTGCACCATTCTTGCTCGCCACGGGAACCGGCCTCGCACAGTCACCGAGTCGCGAGACGACCCTCGCGGCGCTCGCCGAACACCAGGGCACGACGATCTTCGACCTCGACTGGCGCCCGGCGCTCTGGGAGCGGGCAGACGAATACGGCGAGCTCGCCCGAACCGCAGCCGGACACGCGGACATCGTGATCGGCAACGAGGAGGAAGTCGAAGCGGCCGCTGGTGATCCGAGCACATTGCTCGAGCTCGGCGTGCCCACTCTCGTCCTCAAGCGTGGTGAGCGCGGCGCGCTGCTCTTCCACGAAGGTCGGGAGGTCGACGTCCCGGGACATCCGGTGGACGTCGTCAACGGTCTCGGCGCCGGCGACGCGTTCGTTGCTGCCTTCGTCCAGAGCCTGCACGCGAAACAGCCGCTCGAGGAAGCAGTCCGTCGCGGCTCGGTCGCGGGCGCGATCGTTGCGTCGCAGCTGGCATGCTCGGAAGCGATGCCGCGACTCGACGAGCTCGAAGCTGAGTTGACGTGAGCGATCTGCTCCTCCGAGACGGTGAGTGGGTCGTCGTCGATCCCGGGTCCGCCGGCTGGCGCTACTTGTCGTTCCGTGTCGATCGATTGCGCGACGGCGAGAGTGTCACCCGTAACACCGGCGGCGAGGAGATGGCACTCGTGCCGCTCGGAGGCCGCTGTGCGGTCGACACCGGCGGCGAGCGCTACGAGCTCGGCGGACGCGCAAGCGTTTTCGACGGGATGCCCTGGGCGCTCTATCTACCCCCCGACACGGAGTACACGATGACGGCGCTCGGCGACGTCGAGGTCGCAGTTTCCGGCGCGCTCGCCGACGAGCGTCTGGAGCCTCGGCTCGTCACGCCCGAGGACGTAGAGATCGAGGTGCGCGGCTCCGGCAACGCAACGCGTCAGATCAACCACATCCTCAAGCCCGAGTTTCCCGCGCAGCGTCTTCTCGTCGTCGAGGTGTTCACACCCGCAGGGAACTGGTCGAGCTACCCGCCGCACAAGCACGACGTGGACGATTCACCTGTCGAGGTCGTGCTCGAGGAGGTCTACTACTACCGCACGCAGAGCGAGCCGCCCGGGGCGTTCGCGGTGCAGCGGCTGTACAGCCCGCAGTACGGCACCGACCTGACCGAGACGGTGCGCGACGGCGACATCATGCTCGTGCCGCACGGCTACCACACGACCGCGGCGGCGCACGGCTACGACCTGTACTACCTCAACGGGCTTGCGGGTGATCGCCGTTCGATGGCCTCCGCGGATGATCCGGCGCTCGCATGGATCAGGCCGGCCTGGGCGGACCTCGAGCCGGATCCGCGTGTACCGCTCGTCACGCTCGAAGGACGGCGGCGCTGAACGGCATCCGCGTTGCGAACGCGCCGTGCAGCTACGGCGCCTTCGAGATCACAGTCGGCGTGCTCCCCGACGTGCCGGAAGCAGAGAGAGTGCTGAGCGCGATTGCAAGCGCCGGATACGAGGGGACCGAACTGGGCCCGCCCGGCTATCTCGGGGACCGACTCACACTCCGCAAGATCCTCGATAACCACGATCTCGCGCTCGTCGGTGGCTACATTCCGATTCGGTTCAGCGAGCCGGAATACTGGACCGAAGACCTCGCCGCCATGGACGCCACACTCGATCTCTTTGCGGCCGCAGACGGCAGTGAGGCAAAGCCGGTGCTCGCAGACGGAGGCTCGGCGGAGCGGATTCGCTTTCCCGGTCGCGCGGCGGCAGACCGCTCGATCGGCCTCGACGAGGCCGGATGGGCGCGCTTTGCCGAAGGTATGGCACGGGCCTGCGACCTCGCCCGCACACGTGGCTTCGAGCCCACGTTCCACCACCACACTGCGACGTTCGTCGAGGCGCCGTGGGAGATCGAGCGCGTCCTCGACCTCACCGACGTCGGCCTATTGCTCGACACCGGACATCTCAGGCTCGGCGGCGGAGATCCGACGACGGCGCTACGCGAATGGGGCAGTCGGATCAACCACATCCACATCAAAGACGTGCACGACGAGGTGCTGGCGGGCGTGATCGCAGACGCGGCCGACATGCCGGAGGCCTGGCGCCGCGGCGTGTTCTGCGAGCTCGGGACCGGTGACGTCGATCTGGACAGCTTCTTCGCAGAGCTTTCGCGCTCGGACTATTCGGGCTGGCTCGTCGTCGAGCAGGACATGGTGCCGCAGTCACCGCAGGACGCCGCCGACGCGGAAGCCTCCCAGGTGCGCAACCGTGCCTGGCTGGCCGAGCACGCGGGTCTCTAGTCCAGGGCCTGCGTCCACGCGAGGTCGACTGCAGCGAGCCGTAGCGGTACTCGCCGACGGGCGCTTTGCAGGATCACACGACCGGATCTCGCCAGCGCGACCCACCGCTCGTCGCCGGACCACGCGATCGCGGTCGGTGTGCCGAAACGAAGCACGCGCGGCAACGTGCTGCCCCGTACGTCGTACACCCGCAGCCCGCCCGGTGTTCGAAGCACGAGGTAATCGCCCCTCGGACTCGCGCGTAGCTCCGTGACCGAATCGGAGACGTGCGTCCTGATTGAGACGATGCGCCGACCGGAGAAGACCGCGAGGATCGTCCTCGGGCCGGCCGAAGCGACGATCGCAAAGCGCCCGGGGGCGAGCCACGCGACGCGGCTCGCGCGCCAGCCCGTGCTTCCCTTCAGCACCGGAGCAAGCTCGAGCGCTCGGGCGAGCTGTTCGCGGCTGCGCAGCACTTCCGCACGTCCGGTGCGCGGAAACTGAACGATCGCCCCGCGGCGGATGTAGGTCATCGACCCGTCGGGCCGCCACGCCGGCGCGCAGCCACCGATCATCGGAAGGGCGAGCCCGGCGGTGGCGCTGACGATCACGCGCCGATGCTCGCAATGCGCCACGAGCGGCGTCTTACGAGGCCAGAGCGACCAGCCCGGCGGTGCCGACGCCGGTGAGACGAGCGCGCGGCACCCTCCACCGCGGGGAGCCGGCGCGGTCGTCAGCCCCGGAAGGCGCAGGCCGTGCAGTCGGCACGACCGGTCGACGAAATAGAGCACGCCGTCGACACCGCTACCGCGCAGACTCGCGGCGAGCTGCGCTCGATCCGGGAGCACGACACCACGCACTGCCGGCGTGATCTCCTTCTGCTCACTCGAACGTCCATGCGAGAGCGACTTGCCGATCGAGTCGGTAACGGCGGCACCGACGACTGCAATCGCAAGCAGCAGGAGCGCCGCTGTGCCCAGCTTCTGGCCACGGGAGCCGTGTCTCACGGCCAGGGCCAGTCCGTCCCGACCTCGAGCGGACGGCCCCCCGCAACCGCGCTCGCACGAGCCGCGATTCCGATCGCCACCGCCTTCCGGTCGTCTTCGAGCGTCGGCCCCGCGAGACCCTCACCCCCGCAGGCACGGGCGAACGCCGTGAGCTCGGCGACGTATGCGTCCTTGAAGCGGGCGCGATAGTCGGCGGGGAAGCGAATCGCATCCGTGCGGTCGATGACCTCGAGCGCACCGTCGCCGGGCCCGCGCACGAAGACGGAACCCTCGGTCCCCACCACCTCGCAGCGAATGTCGTGGCCGAACGGCGAGGTCCGCGACACGTGTGTGACCGCGAGGCCGCCGCGCGCGAAGCGGATCGTCACGAGCGCATTGTCGAGGTCTCCGAGGTCCGCGAGCTCCGGGTATACGAGCGCCTGCCTGGCGACCGACACCTCGACCGGCTCGTCCTCGAACAGCCAGCACGCGGCGTCGTAGTCGTGCGACGCCATGTCGAGCAGAAACCCACCCGTGTCTTGTGGATCCTCGCCCGCCGGCCACTCCGTGTCGCGGCTCGTCATCAGGATCACCAGGGGCTGTCCGCCTTCGCCGGCCCGCACCCGCCGCTTGGCATCGACGAAGCTGGAGTCGTAGCGGCGCATGTAGCCAACCTGCACGACCTGATCCGGCCTGGCTGCGCTCTCCCGGAGAAGGGCGTCGTGCTCTGCCAACGTGGTCGCGCCCGGCTTCTCGAGGAAGAGGTGCTTTCCCGACTGCAGCACTTCGACAGCCAGACGCCCATGGTCGACCGAACGGGCCGCCAGAACGACCGCTTCGACCTCTTCGCTCGTGAAGAGCTCGGCGTAGCTGCAATGGGCGACTCCGAGGACGCGCCCCAGCTCCTCGGCGCGGCCTTCCCGAGCCGCCGCGACCGCCACGAGCTCGACCCCCGGAGCCCTTTGGGCGTTCTCGGCGTGGACCCTCCCCATCCCACCGAGGCCGGCCACGCCGAGCCGCAGAGGAGGCCGGGCCCTTGACACTGCAAGAGCGAGTATGGCAGCGTCGCAATCGCTTGCGCAATCGATTTTCAAGCCTGGCGTCCAGCGAGCTGCAGGAGTCGCCTGCGACCGCGCCCGCACCCCGACGCAAGGCCACGCTCGCCGATGTCGCGGAGCGGGCCGGCGTCTCGACTTCGACCGCCTCCCGCGCCCTCAACGGACACGCAGGGCTCGCCCCGGCAACCAGAGCCGCCGTCGAGGATGCAGCGGCCATCTTGAACTTTCAGCCCTCGGCGCTCGCCCGCTCGCTCCGCACGCAGCAGACCTTCACCGTCGGCTTCGTCGTCCCCGATGTGTCGAGCCCGTTCTACGCAGCCGCGCTGAAGGGAGCGCAGGGCCGTCTCGAACAGGCGGGCTACCGCGTGATGCTCATGGACGCGAATCAGGATGTCGAGCGGGAGCTGGCCGCGGTCGAGACGTTGCTCTCGCACCAGGTCGACGGACTCCTCGTCGCGAGCGTAGGGATGCCACGCGCCCTCTTCGAGACCACGGTTTCGCGCGAAACACCCACGATCTTCTTCGACGGCGTCATCGAGGACGCCGGCGACGGCGCGGTGACGCTCGACAACGAGGTCGGAATCGCTTTGCTCGTGGAGCATCTCGTCGAGCACGGGCACGAGCGGATCGGCCTTCTCGCAGGATCGCAGCGGGAGAGCGCCGGGGCTGCGCGTCTGCACGGCTTCTACGAAGCGATCGCGGCGCACAGCGTGATTCGGCAGGAGCGCTACGTGAAGGTTTGTGAATGGGACATCGCCGACGGACGGCGGGCCGCGCTCGAGCTGCTCGCAGACCCGGAGCGAGCGACCGGCGTGATCGCCTCGAGCGCGGAGCTCGCGCTCGGATTCATGTCGGCCGCCGCCGCGCAGCGCGTGCGCATTCCCGACGACATCGCGCTGGTTGCCTTCGACGATCCGTATTTCGGTGACCTGCTCGAGCCTTCTCTCACCGCGGTCGCGTACGACCCGCGCCTGATCGGCTCGCGCGCCGCTGATCTGCTCGTGGATGCGATGCGGTCGGGGGCGGAGCCGCGCGAAGTACGCATTCCGGTCGAGCTCGTTCGCCGCCGGTCGTGCGGCTGCAACGGCCAAAGGGCCGCATGAGCGAATCGCCTGCAATCAGCTTCCGCGGCGTCACGAAACGCTATGGGACGCAGGAGGCCCTGCAGCCGACCGACCTCGACATCGAGGAGGGCGAGTTCTTCTGCCTGCTCGGGCCTTCGGGTTGCGGGAAGACGACGACGCTCAACCTCGTCGGCGGGTTCATCGCGCCGAGCGCAGGTGAGATCCTGATCCGCGGCACGAACGTCAACCGGCTGCCGCCCTACCGCCGCGCGGTGAACACCGTCTTCCAGAACTACGCCCTCTTCCCGCACATGACCGTGCGCGACAACGTCGGCTTCGGGCTCAAGATGGCGCGCACGCCGAAGCGCGATGCAGGCGGTCGCATCGAGGAATCGCTCGCGCTCGTCGGGCTCGACGAGTTCGCGGACCGCCTGCCGGCGCAGCTTTCGGGTGGACAGCAGCAGCGTGTCGCCGTCGCGCGCGCACTCGTGAACCGCCCGGCCGTCCTCCTGCTCGACGAGCCGCTCGGAGCGCTCGATCTCAAGCTCCGCAAGAGGCTCCAGATCGAGCTCGCGCAGATCCATCGTGACGTGGGCACGACGTTCGTGTACGTCACGCACGATCAGGAGGAGGCGATGTCGATGGCGACGCGCATCGCCGTCATGAACGAGGGTCGCGTCGAGCAGGTGGGCACGCCGCACGAGATCTACCACCAGCCGAAGAGCGCCTTCGTCGCCGATTTCATCGGCGAGTCGAACTTCATCGAGGTCGAGGTCGGAGCCGGCGGCAAGGCCGCGCTCGACAACGGTGCGGAAGTCCCTGCCCCTGCGCCCAAGACAAGCGGAAGGGCGACCCTGATGGTCCGGCCTGAATCGATCCAGATCCAGCGTCCGGCCGACTCGAACGGAACGGGGTTGCGGGGACGAATTGCCCAGTCGTCGTTTCTCGGCAGTCACACGCGCGTAGCGGTCATGTGCGAAGGCGTCTCGGCGCCTGTCACCGCAGCGCTGTTCGGCACCGAGGGTGCTGCCGCGAGCGACTTGCAACCGGAGACCGAGGTCGTTTTGATCTGGGACCCGGCGGACGTGGTGCTGTTGGAGGGGTCCAACCGAAGGGAGGACGACGTTAGTGACGTCAATTGAAGAGCGCTTGTTCGACGAGCGCATGAGCCGAGGTCGCGTGCTGCGACTCGGGGCAGTCGGCGCCGTCGGAGTCATCGCGGCAGGTTGCGGCGGCTCTTCGAAGAGCTCGAGTGGAGCGGGAACGGCAACCGGCCGAAGTGACAACGCGGTAACGCTGAACTGGCTCACCTGGTCGGATCACTACGCAAACGATCAGCTCGCAGCCGTGAAGAACACGACGAACGAGCAAGGCAGGCCGCAGCTGTTCAGCGACAACGCCGATGCCTATCTGAAGATCAAGCAGACGGGAAGCCAGTTCGACATCGTGTCCGGCGATGCGCTCTGGGTCCCGAAGTACAACAAGGACGGGCTGACGGAGTCCTTCGACCTCTCGTCGCTTCCCGTCTCGTCACAGCTGTACTCGATCGCACGGACCTTCCCGTTCTGGAAAGACGGCTCGAACTACATGGGTTATCCGTTCTCGTGGTCGACAGTGCAGATCTACTACAACCCGAAGTACGTCAAGACGGTTCCGGACTCGTGGCACGCGGTCCTCGACCCGAAGTACAAGGGCAAGATCTCACTCGAGAACATCCCGACGGACATGATGGCGATCGCGGGAAAAGCCACCGGTGCGAAGGATCCCTACAACATGACCACCGCGGAGATCGCGGATGCGAAGGGCTGGCTCACGGAGTTCAAGCCGAACGTCCTCAAGCTCGCGTCCCAGAACAACGAAGTGGTGCGCGCGCTCGCGGACGGCTCCGCGTGGATCGGGATCACGAACCTCGGCACCGACGACCGCGTCAAGGACGCTGGCGGCCCGGTGGTCAAGCCGGCGTATCCGAAGGAAGGAACCGTCGGGTTCATCGACTCCGAGCAGATGGTGAAGGCGTCCAAGAACAAGGACTCCTTCGCCCGCTTCATCAACGCCATGCAGCAGGCCCCGTTCATCGCACAGAACTTCCTGACGAACGGGCGTCCGCTGTTCAACGAAAAGGCGTACAAGATGCTCGTCGACCAGGGTCACGGCGACCGCGCACACAGGCTGCTCTACGACCAGCCCGACAAGGCGCTCGCAATGACCCTGAAGGGCCCTTCGGGCAACGAGCAGGCGTACACCGACGCCTTCAACGAGGTGTTCGGCGCCTAGATGGCTGCGCCCGGTTCGAGCCCGGGTGTTGAGGCGGCCCAGTCGGCAGACACCGCGCTGCCGCTGGGTCGCCCCGGGCGCGGGGCGTGGACGAGCCGGCTCGGTGAATACGCGGGGTTCGGTCCCGCCCTCGTCCTCTTCGGCCTGTTTTTCCTCGTCCCGCTCGGGCTGATCGTCTGTTACAGCTTCTGGCAGACCGTCGACTACAACGTCGTCCACGACTGGACGCTCGACAACTACCGCTACTTCTTCAGCGTTCCGACCTATGTCCGGACGCTGTGGGCGACTGTCTGGGTGTCGGTGGCGGCGACGGCGCTGACGCTCGTGATCGCGTTCCCGTTTGCGTACTGGCTCGCACGGTACGTGCCGAAGAGCTACCAGAAGCTTCTGCTCATCCTCGTGATCCTGCCGTTCTGGACGAGCTACTTGCTCAGGGTCTACTCGTGGCTGACGATCCTCGGTCCGCAGGGAGCGATGAACCGGTTCCTCCAGTGGACCGGTGTGACGTCGAAGCCGGTCTCGTTCTTCCTCTACGACCGGCCGGCGGTCATCCTCGTTCTCGTCTACCTGTACTTCCCCTTCGCGGCGCTGACGCTGTACGCATCGCTCGAGCGTTTCGACTGGAACCAGTTTCGCGCGGCGATGGACCTCGGCGCGACTCCGGGGACGGCAATGTGGCGCATCCTCCTTCCTCAGATGAAGCCCGGCATCACGACCGCGGTGATCTTCGTCTTCATCCCGATCCTGGGCGAATACCTGACGCCTCAGCTCGTCGGCGGCGCGAGGGGCGTGATGATCGGGAATCTCATCGTCAACTTCTTCCAGGGCGCGCAGTACACACGCGGCGCCGCGGCTGCGCTGCTCATCGCGGCGCTGATCGTCGTCCTGCTCGCAGTCTTCCGGCGCTCGCTCGAGGTCGAGGACCCGTATGGCACGTGACCTCGACATCGTCTCGCGCCGCGGCCGGCTGACGCGGGGAGCGCTCAGCGTCTGGGCGCTTCTGATCTACGTATTCCTCTTCGCGCCGATCGTGCTGCTCGTCGTGTTCAGCTTCAACGCCAACCGTTACGGCACGTTTCCGATCACCGGCTGGACGACCAAGTGGTACGGCCAAGTATTCCACGACTACCAGATCCGAGACGCGTTGACGACGACAATTCGGATCGCGCTCGAGGTCACGCTTATCAGCACCATCGTCGGCACGGCCGCCGCGTTCCCGCTCGTGCGTTCGCGCCTGCCGTTCCGCAGCGGCATCCGGATCGCTCTCGTCCTGCCGATCATGATCCCCGGCCTCCTGATCGGGGTCAGCCTCCTCGTCCTGTTCACGAACGTGTTCCACCAGCAGCTTTCGCCGACCACCGCGGTCATCGGGCAGAGCGTCTATACGACGCCGTTCGTCCTGTTGCTGGTCGCGGCGCGGCTGCAGGGCTTCGATGCGAGTCTCGAGCGCGCCGCGAGCGACCTCGGCGCGAACACGTTCAAGCGGCTGCGCTACGTCGTCTTGCCGCTGCTCGCCCCTGCGATCCTCGCAGGCGCGCTCTTCGCGTTCACGCTGTCGCTGGACGAGTTCATCATCACGCTGTTCCTGATCGGCAGCCACAACACCTTGCCGATCTACATTTACACGCAGGTGAAGTTCGGGATCACGCCCGAGGTGAACGCTCTCGCGGCGCTGCTGCTCGCCGCGTCGCTGTGCCTGATGGCGCTGGCGTTCGTGCTGCCCGGGATCGTGCGCAGGGCTCTCCGCCTCGTGCCCCGGCGCGCGGGCTAGGAGTCGACCGGAATCCAGCCGCCGTCACGCGCGCTGCGGAGGGTCGCGGCGAGGATCTGCATGCCGCGGTGACCGTCGACGAAGGTCGGGAACGGACCGTGCTCTTCGCCGGCCATCGCGCGGTACGCGTCGAGCAGGATCACGCGAAAGGCGTCGCCGTAACCTTCTGCGTGCCCGGCCGGGTACCGCGCGAACTCCGGCGCGCGGCCGGCATTCGTCCCAGGGTCCTTCACGACGACCTCGGTCGGCGTCTCGGCGTGGCGGTACAGAAGCTCGTTCGGCGACTCCTGATCCCAGGTGAACCCGGCGCGGCTGCCTTCGAGCTCGAAGAGCAGTTGGTTCTTGCGTCCTGCGCCGAGCGCGCTGAAGGTGGCGCTGCCGGTGGCGCCGTTGTCGAACCGGAGCAGCACCGTTGCATGGTCTTCGAGCGCCCTGCCCGGCACGAACGTCCGGAAATCTGCGAGCACGTCCACGATGCGGGCGTTGGTGACATGCTCGGCGAGGTCGAACCAGTGCGCGCCGAGGTCTGCCGTCACGTAGGTCGGGCCCGAGCTCTGTGGTTCGAGTCGCCAGCCTGTCGTGACGAGAAGCGCGTCGTCGCAGACGTAACGCCCGTGCACGACGCGCAACTCCCCCAGGTCTCCCGCCTCGACGACGGCGCGCATGTGCTCGACGAGCGGGTAGCCCCGCACGTGGTAGGCGACGGCGCCCACCCGGTCGCTTGCCTCGAGCGCCTGCAGCATGCGCGCGCTCTCCTCGACGCTCGTCGCGAGCGGCTTCTCACAGACGACGTTCGCGCCGTGCTCGAGTGCCAGGAGCGTCTGCTCCGCGTGGTGCACATTGGGAGTGCAGACGTGCACGACGTCCACCCCACCTTCGCCGAGCAGCTCGGCGAGCGAGTCGTACGCGCTGACGCTTCCGCCGATCTCCGCGGCGAGCGCTTCCGCGCCGAAGGTGGTCCGGCTGCAGACGGCGACGACCGTGCCGCCGAGGTCGCGGACGGCGGCGGCGTGCACGCGCGCGACGAACCCGGAGCCGACGATCGCGGTGCGGAGCTCAGTCACCGACTTAGCGGCTCTGGGCCACTAAGTCGCGGGAGCCGGCTTTCAGAAACATTTCCGTCAGCACGGCCATGTCCAGACGGGCCTGCTCCGGTGGGGTGCGGCACTCGGTCCCGTTCACGACGCAGTCGTGGAAGTGCGCCAGCTCGCGGGCGAAGCTCTCCTCGTACGACTCGAACGACTCGACGACTCGCGCGTCGTCCTGCGCGCGCGAGGCTTCGTACAGCGTCGGCGACTGCTTGAGCCAGGGTGACGGAAAGCTGAGTGTGTGCACCTCTTCGGCGAAATAGAAAGCCACCGACTCGCGGTACTCGTACACCTCGAGGAGCTGAATCCAGGCGCTGTCCCAGCGCGCGCCGTTTGCGAGGCGCACGGCTCCGGTCACGGCCTGCCCTTCGTTCCACCAATCACCGTCGAGCACCTCGGCGGGCAGCGGTTCGCCCAGCCGCTCGAGCAAGCCGTGCACGACGTTGACGTCGTGGACGAGGCTCCCGAGGAACGCGCCCTCGAATGCGGTGATCACCGCCGGGCTGTCGTCGCCGACCGCTGCTTTCACTTGCGTCCGCATCTGCTCGCGACCTGCCTCGAGCACGTCGGGTGGGATGTCCGAGCCGCGAACGATCTCGCCCGGCGCGAAGAACGGCACGAATTCCGGGTCGTGCACCATGACGCGGATGTAGCGGAGCGACTCGGCGGACTCGGGCAGGTTTTCGAGCATCCGCTCCCAGGCGCGGTCGAAGCGCTTCATGTAGCCGACCTGCACGACCTTGCCGGTTGTCTCGCGAGCATCGGCGATCCGGTCTGCATCGGCGAGCGTGATGCACATCGGCTTCTCGACGAAGACGTGGAGCCCCTGGTCGAGCGCAGCCAGCGTCACCTCGGCGTGGGTCTGCGAGGGCGAGCAGATCACGACCGCGTCGAGCTTCGTCCCGTCGAGCAGCTCGCGATAGTCCGAGTACGTCGTCTCGAGGTTGTAACGCTCCTGCAGTGCGGTCCGGACCGTCGCACTGGGGTCGACCACGGCGACGAGCTCGAACCGGTCGCGCATCTCGGCCAGAAAATGAAGATGCATCGCCTGAGCGACGAGCCCGCCGCCGACGACACCGATCCGGAGCCTCACGCTAAGACCTGCTTGGCCACCTTCTCGAAGGCGAAGGCAATCTCGTCCAGGTCTTGGTCCTCGCAGAGAGGCGACACGTCGACGTGGATCGAGCGCTCGAGCAACTCGAGGGTGCGCGGACATTCGGGCGCAGCTCTCCCTGAGGCCTCGATTGCGGCCAACACTGGCGCCCAGAACGGGTAGACGTGTAGGTCGGGAGTGTCCGGCGCGTAGATTCGCATTGCGAGCACGCCCTCCGCGTTGAGCGCGTCGACGGCGTCGCGTGCACGCTCGGCATCCTCGGCGAAGGCGACCAGCGCGATGCCCGCGTCGCCGTCGTCGTCGTTCCCGCGCCGCAGGGTCAGCCCCGGCAGGCCTCCGATCTCCGCGCTCAGCCGGGCATGGTTCCTGCGCATCCGCTCGAGCAGGCCGTCGAGACGGGAGAGCTGCACCCGCGCCATCGCACCCGTCAGCTCGGAGGCGCGGAAGTTGTAGCCCGCGAACCTCGGCAACCCCACCCCACGCCGCACCGAGTTGGCGCAGTCGTGCACGTCCAGCGCGAGATCGAGCAGATCCTCGCGATCCGTGATCATGACGCCGCCTTCGCCCGTAGTGATGATCTTGTTGAACTGCAGGCTGAAGGCGCCCGCATCACCAAACGTGCCGAGCCGTCGGCCGCGGAACGTCGCGCCGGCCGCCTGGCAGACGTCTTCGACGATCGCCAGGCCGTGCTGCTCCGCGAGTGAGCAGAGCGCAGCCATGTTGGCCGGGGCTCCGCGCATGTGGACGGGCAGCAGCGCCTTTGTGCGCGGCGTCACCTTGCGCGCGGCGTCCGCGAGGTCGATCAGGCCGGCGGCGGGCGTGCTGTCCACGAACACCGGCGTGCCGCCGAGGTGCACGACCGCGTTGGCGGCGGCGACGAACGTCAGCGACGGGACGAGCACCTCGTCCCCGGGGCCGATGTCGAGCACCCGCAGCGCGAGCGTGAGCCCGGCCGTGCAGGAGCTCAGGCAGCGCACGAACGGGACGTCGAGGTACTCCGACAGGCGGTCCTGGAACGAGGA
>DATMZV010000149.1:0-16497 GCA_035573355.1 Gaiellaceae bacterium
GTGGCGGACGTGCGACTTGACCGTCTCTTCGCTCAGGAAGAGGCGGACTCCGATCTCACGGTTCACGAGGCCGTCCGAGATCAGTTGAAGCACCTCGATCTCCCGCATGGTCGGCTCCTGCTCCAGCTCGCGGAGAGGACCTGCGAACGGGATGACCTCGGCATTTCCGTTCTGGCGCTTGGCCGCAACAGCCTCGAAGCGGCGCTGGTGGTCCATGTAACGGCTCAGGATCTCTTTGCGCTCTGCGGCGTCCATGGTTGGGCTATCGGCCGCCTGCCCAAGCCGCTTTAGCTCGCGGACCTACCTCGATGGAGGGATGCGGGCTAGCGGCCCGGAACGGGATCCGAACGGCCCGAGGAATCCCGTGGCTTGGCCGAATCGCCGGCGGCCGCCGGCGTCTGGCGGCCGGAGACTTTCGCCCGCTCGAGCGTCTCCCGGTCGACGTTCAGGGGATGGTGGCAGGCCGCCAGGTGCCCCCGGCCGTAGTCCACCAGCGGCGGCTCGACGTCCTTGCAGATGTCCGTCATATAGCGGCACCGGGGATGGAAGCGGCAGCCGGACGGAGGATTGATCGGGCTCGGCACGTCGCCCTGGAGGACGATCCGCTCCCGCCGCTCGCTCAGATCCGGATCGGGTATCGGCACCGCGGAGAGAAGGGCCTCGCTGTAGGGATGGATCGGCCGGCGGTAGAGATCCTCGGCCGGCGAGAGTTCCACGAGCTTGCCGAGATACATCACGGCGATGCGGTCGCTCACGTGCCGAACGACCCCGAGATCGTGGGCGATGAAGATGTAGGTCAGCTTGAGCTCCCTCTGGAGATCGTCCAGGAGGTTCAGCATCTGGGACTGGATCGAGACGTCGAGCGCCGAGACCGGTTCGTCAGCCACGACCAGCTTCGGGTTCAGGGCGAGCGCCCGGGCGACCCCGATCCGCTGGCGCTGCCCACCCGAGAACTCGTGCGGGAACCGGTTGTAGTGCTCCGGGGAGAGGCCGACCGTCTCGAGCAGCTCCTGCACGCGCGCTCGACGCTCCGACTTCTCGACGCCGTGGATCTTGAGCGGGGTGCCGATGATCGAGCCGACGCGCTTGCGCGGGTTCAGGCTCGCGTAAGGGTCCTGGAAGATCATCTGCATCTCGCGGCGAAGCGGTCGCAGCGCGCGCGTCCCGAGCTTCGAGATGTCGCGGCCCTCGAAGATGACTTTGCCCTCGGTCGGTTCGTGGAGCCGGACGATGGTGCGCCCGAGCGTCGACTTGCCGCAGCCGGACTCGCCCACGAGCCCGAGGGTCTCCCCCTCCCTTACGGCGAACGTGACGTCGTCGACGGCGTGCACGGCCCCTACCTCTCGTCCCAGCACGCCTTTGTGGATCGGGAAGTATTTCTTGACGTTCTGGACCTCGACGAGCGGCGCGTCGCCGTTCCCAGCTGAGCTCACGCGGCCTCCTCGGTGCCTTCGAGGGTCGGCACGCGGAGCCGCCGCTTCTCGTCGACCGACAGCCAGCAACGGTCGAGATGGCCGGGCTCCTCCACGCGGTTCTCGAGCCGCGGCTCCTCCATGCACTTGTCGAACGCATGCGGGCAGCGCGGCCGGAACTTGCAGCCCTTCGGCGTCCTGATCAATGACGGCGGCGTGCCCTTGATCGAGTGCAGACGATCCTGCTTCTCACGGTCGAGGCGCGGAATCGACCCGAGCAGCCCCCAGGTGTACGGGTGCTGCGGGTCGTAGAAGAGCGGTCGCTTCGCAGCTCGCTCGACCACGCGGCCCGCGTACATGACGATGATCTCGTCCGCGACGTCCGCGACGACTCCCAGGTCGTGGGTGATCAGGATCACCGCCGAGTTGAACTCGTCCTTCAGCCGGTCGATCAGCTCGATGATCTGCGCCTGGATCGTCACGTCGAGTGCCGTCGTCGGCTCGTCCGCGATAAGTACGTCAGGGTTGCACGCGAGTGCCATCGCGATCATCGCGCGCTGGCGCATTCCGCCCGAAAACTCGTGTGGATAGTTGTCGACGCGCGACTCCGCATTCGGAATGCCGACCTGCTTCAGAAGGTCGATTGCGCGCGCGCGCGCCTGTTTCTTGTCGGCCCGCTGGTGCACTCGAATCGCCTCGCTGATCTGCGTCCCGATGGTGTACACCGGGTTCAGCGAGGTCATCGGATCCTGGAAGATCATCGACATCTCGTTGCCGCGAACGTCCTGCAGCTCGTGCTCGTTCATCTCGAGGACGTTTCGACCCTTGTAGAGCACCTCCCCGCCGAAGCTCGTGTTGCTGTCTCGCGTCAGGCCGAGCAGCGTCATCGCGGTGACACTCTTCCCCGAGCCGGACTCTCCCACGATGCCGAGCACCTGGCCGCGCTGCAGCTCGAAGCTGACACCGTCGACCGCGTTGACCACACCGTCTTCGGTGTGGAACTTGACCTCGAGGTCCGTTACCTCGATCAGTCGCTCAGCCATCTAGGTCGGCCTGATCCGCGGGTCGAGGTACGCATATATGAGGTCGACGAACACGCTGAAGAGGACGATGAAGAACGTGGCGTAGATCGTCACGCCCATGATCGGCGGCAGGTCGAGGCTCTGCACGGAGTCGGCGGCGTACTGACCCACTCCCTTCAGATTGAAGACCGTTTCCGTCAAGATCGCGCTCCCGCCGAGCACAGCCGCGAAGTCGAGGCCGAAAAGCGTGACGATGGGGATCAGGGAGTTCCGCAGGACGTGCTTGACCATCACCCGCTTCGCCGGGAGTCCCTTGGCCTTGGCGGTGCGGACGTAGTCCTCGTTGACCGTGTCGAGGATGTTGCCCCGCAGCACGCGGCCGTAGAAGCCGATGAACAGCACGGCGAGCACCCACCACGGCATCAGCAGATGGACGAACCACTGCCACGGGTTAACGGTTAACGGAACGTATTCGCCGTCAGGGAAGATGCTGAACGGATGGCCCTCCGCAAAGACGTAGCGGGACATCAGCCCTAACCAGAAGACCGGCATCGAAATCCCGATCAGTGCGAAGATTGTGATTAACCGGTCGGAGAACCTCCCCGCATAGATCGCCGAGAAGACGCCGACGAGGATGCCGAAGGTGAGCCAGATGATCGCTGCGCCGATGCAGAGCGAGAAGGTTGCCGGAATCCCCTTCTTGATCTCGTTGACGACGTTGAGCTGGCTCGAGTACGACACGAGGCTCCCCGAGAAGAGCGACTGCATCATCCCCCAGTACTGCGCGTAGAACGGGTCGTTCAGGTGGAGCTTCTGGCGGATGTCGGCGATGTTCTGATCGGTCGCCAGCTTGCCCGCGATGCGTTGTGCCGGGTCGCCGCCCGGGATCTTTATGAAGATCAGATACGTGATGAAGCTGACCGCGACGAGGACGAGGAAGGCCCCGAGCAGCCGCCGGATGACGAAGGCGAGCACTAGTGCTCGATCCTGACCTTGGAGCGCGGGTCGAGCGCATCACGCAGCCCGTCCCCGAAGATGTTGAGGGAAAGGACTGTCAGGACGATCGCGATGCCGGGGATGATCGCGAGCCACGGTGCCGTCGCGATCCGCTCTTGTCCGTCGGCGATCAGGGTCCCCCAGGACGGATTCGGCGGCTGCACCCCGGCCCCGAGGAACGAGAGACCCGCCTCCGTGAGGATGTTGGTTGCGATGACCAGCGTGAAGAACACGAGCACCGTGGATGCGATGTTCGGCAACAGCTCGCTGGCCATCACGCGCATCGAGCTCGAGCCCTGGGCCGTCGCCGCCTCGACGAACTCCTTCTCCCGCAACGAGAGGATCTGCCCCCGCAGCGGTCGCGCGATGTACGGGATCAGGACGAACGCGAGGACCAGGGTCGGGATCCAGAGGCTTCCGGCCGGGATGCTGATGCCAAAGTGATGGAAGCCGTTGATCGAGAGCGCGGTGCCGAGCGCGATCGCAAGCAGCAAGACCGGGAAGGCCCAGATCAGGTCGAAGAAGCGCGAGAGTACCCAGTCGACCCAGCCGCCGTAGTAGCCGGCTAACAGGGCCAAAATAAGCGCGAAGAGGGTGCAGATGATCGCAGAGCCGATCCCGACCTTGAGCGAGTTCTGCCCCCCGTAGAGGAGCCGAACGGCGACGTCGCGGCCCTGCGTGTCGGCGCCGAGAACGTAGCGTCCGCCGGCGTGCCAGAGCTGCGGGCCGACGGGGATGCCGCCGGCCTTGAACGTATTGCCGCTAAAGCCGCCCTTCGAGACGATCTCCACCTGTTTGCCGTTCTTGGTGAACGTCTCGCCGAGGTGATTCACGTTCGGCGTCGTGTGCGCGACGTGCTTGGCGTACGGGCCGGCGAGCATGCACGCCACGACGATCAAGACGAACAGCCCGAGGAATCCGAGCGCGACGTAGTTCCTGCGCAGGCGCCTCCAGGCCAAAAGCCACGGGCTCTTGCCTTCGATCGGCCCACCCTCGTCCTCGGCGAGCACCGCCGCGGTGTCGAGCGTGAAATCGGTGGAGGTGTCAGTCGCCACCTGCCGTTCCTTCCCTCTTCCCTACCGCCCGGAAACCAATCCCGAAGGAGGGCGCCGGCGGTCGGCGCCCTCCCCCGAAGTGCTTCTTACTTCACGCAGCTAAGACCCCAATCCCATTGCCCAAGCACATGGAACGAATAGCAACTGAGGTCCATCCTAGTGCTGAAGAAGTCGGTCTGGGACCGGTTCATGTACGGAACCGTGGTCGAGTACGTGACCATCAGGTCCTTGTCGACCTTCGCCCAGCGGGCGTCGACCTCCGGCGTGAGCTCGGTGATCTTCTTCAGAGCGTTGATCTCCTTGTTCACTGACGCGACGTCCACGTTCCCCGGATTGTTGTTGTGGGTCTGCGTGATCCGGTCGCCGTTCAGAAGTACGTCGAACCAGTCGATCGGGTGCGGATAGTCCTGGTACCAGTCGGTGAAGCCCGCCTGGGCCTTCGTCGCCTGGTTCCCGATCGTCGTGAAGTAGACCTGGTGGCTCAGCAGGTGCAGCTTCGGCTTGTAGCCGATCTTGGAGAGCTGGCCGGCCAGGTACTCGGTCGATGCCTTGGACGGATCCTCGTTCGGCCCATAGACGTCAACCGATGCTCCCGCAGTTCCGGACTGCTGGACGAGCTGCTTCGCCTTCGCGATGTCGAACGTATAGGCGCTCAGCTTCTTGTACTGCGGGTAGTCGGGCGGCAGGAAGTTCTGCGTCGGTCGGCCGAGGCCGCCGTACACGCCCGAGATGATCGCATTGCGGTCGATCGCGTAGTTGACCGCCTGCCGCGCCTTCAGGTTGTTGAACGGCGGCAGCTTGTTGTTCAGGAAGTAGTAGTACGTGTTCGGTGACGTGTAGAACTTCAGCCGGTCCTTGTACTTCGTCTGCGCCTCCGGCAAGCGGTCGTTCGGGACCACCTGGAAGTCGTAGTCGGACGCGTTGCTGACGACCTGCTGATACGCGGCAACAGGGTCGGTGATGATCTTGCCCGTGACCTTGTCCGGATTCCCGGTCGGCATCGTCGGGATCTGGTCGTTGTAGTTCGGGTTACGAACGATCGTGAAGCTGCGGCTCGGCACGTAGTTCTGGATCATGTACGGGCCGGTCGAGGGAATCCCCTTAGTCGACTGGTCGCTTGCCGGCGTGTTGGCCGGAAGAATCGAAGCGAACTGGGTCGACAGGATGTAGAGGATGTCGCCCTCCGGATGATCGAGGGTGATATCGATCGTCCGCGCGGAGTCGTTCGTCACGATCCCGCTGATGTGTCCCTTCTTCGTCGTGGCGTAGCCGTTGGGTCCGCTGACGCCCTTGATGACGCCGAAGAAACCGACGCCCGGCGAGTCGACCTTGAACAGGCGCTCGATCGAGGCCGCGAAGTCGCTTGCCTTGACCGCGGTGCCGTCCGAGTACTTCAGGCCGTCACGAAGCTTGAAGCTCAGCTTGGTGCCGTCGGCGGAAACCTTCGGCATGCTCTCTGCGAGGTACGGCTCGAGCGTTGCGCCGTCAGAGCCGGAAACGTGTTTGTACCCCAGCAGACCCTCGTACACGTACCAGTTGATCTGCCAGGCGGCCACCGTGTAGGCGAGCGCCGGGTCCATGTAGTCAGGCGCATCCCAGATGACCTTCAGCTGCTGATAAGTCTTGCCACTGCTGCCGGCGTTCCCGCCCGAGGATGACTTCTTCCCGCCTCCGCCGCACCCGGCGGCGAGGACGGCAAGAGCAGCCACGAGCGTCAACATCCCGAACGCCCGGAACAACTTCAATCTGCTTCTCACTATGGAACTCCTCCCGTTAGTCTGCCACGGGCGGGCAGGATTACCCCCTCGCCCGCTCGCGGATCGCTGATTCTTACAGACGTCTTTTGGGCTATGCCGTTAGTACCTGTGGGATTTACAGGCGGATTAGCCGTCGGCGCTGAGCCCGCAGATCGTCCGGCTCAGCCTCCTCGACCACCCCGTCGACGCCCTCTCGCTCGGTCGAGTGGAGAATCCGACCGTCGCCCAACCAGAAGGCGATGTGCGTCGCCGTCTCGTTCCCGTAGGTGATCAGATCGCCCCGCTGGAGCTCGCTCTCCTCGACGGGAGCCCCGGCTGCCTCCTGCTGGTCGGCATCGCGCGGCACGAGCCTCCCAAGCCAGCGATAGCTCATGTGGACCAGGCCGGAGCAGTCGATTCCTCGCTCCGTCATGCCGCCCCACAGATACGGAGTCCCGAGGTAGCGGCGTGCCTGCTCGACGACGTCGCCATCAAGACCGGCCACCGCATCCTCGCGCACCCAGCCGGGATAGTCGTAGACGGTCCGAATCCGGGCCCAGCCGTCACGGCGCTCCTCCACCTCGACCGGCTCACCCTGCAGGAGCTCTGTCACCCGCTCGGCATCGTCCTTGGGCTCGGCCCGGACAGCTGCGACGGAAACCGAACAGAGAACGTCCACGCGGACTAGAGCGTGCCCTCGGCCAGCAGCTTTCGGAACGCCGAGTACTGGCCGAGCTTTCCGACCGTCACGAGCGTGTCGCCCTTCTCGACGACGTCCGTCGGTTGTGCGCCGGCCACGGGCTCCGGGTCGCGCAGGATCGCAATGACGGTGATCCCCGTCTTGGCCCTGAACCCACACTCGGCGAGCGTCTTTCCGATCAGCGGACTATCGTCGGGAACCGGGACCCACTCGATCGTCAGCTCGCCGAGCGCGAGCTCCAGATCCTCGACGATCTTGGGGCGCTCGTAGGCGCCGCCGATCACCGCACCGAGCTGACGCGCCTCGTCGTCGTCCAGGCGGATGACCGCTGCGGGCTCGTCGTCGTGCTCGTGGCGGAAGAAGTAGATCTCCCGCATCCCGTCGTTGTGCAAGACGATCGCCAGCCGTCCGCCCTCGGACGTGCGAAAGCCGTACTTGACCCCGACACCGGGCAGCCGGGTTTCTCTCAGATCGACAGGCATCGTTACTCCTCGGCCAGTCTAGGGACCGGGATCAGCCTGCGGCCGATCCACTTCGACTCCTTCATCACGATTACTCCAATCGTTGCCGTGGCGAGAACGTAAAGACCTGCGAACGCAGTCAGGTCGGAGCGAACGGCATCGCCGAGGCGCGAGTTGCCGGCCGCGAGCTGCGCGATGATGATCGTGAACTCACCGTGTGCGATCAGTGCTGCGCCCGAGTTGAAGCTCTGACGCTTCGTGAAGCCCCCGACGCGGCCCGCGGCGTAACCCGCGACGGTCTTGCCGACGATCGTGAGCGGCACCGCGAGGACGAGGAGCCAGGCGAGCCGACCGAGGGCTCCGACGTCGATCGACAGTCCGAACACGAAGAAGAAGAGCGCGGCGAAGAGATCCCGGAAGCTGAAGAACCGTTCCTCGATCTCCTCGCGCACGCTCGTCTCGGAGAGGATGACGCCCGCCATGAGCGCGCCGATCGCCTCCGACATGCCGAGCTTCTTCGCGAGCGCCGCCATGCCGATGAGAAGCGCAAACGTGAAGAGCAGGAAGAACTCGCGTGGCAACCGGTCGAGCAGCCGGTCGAGCGGTCGCGCGAGCCAGCGCGAGGCCGCAAGTGAAGCGGCGATGAACCCGAACGCCTTGGCGAACGTCCCCAGGGTGCCGGCCGCGGACCCGCCGCCGGTCGCCGCGAACCCGAGAACGAAGGCGACCGCAAGGTCCTCGAAGAGCAGGATCGCGAGGATGAGGTCGGTCTCATCGTCCGCGAGGCGGCGAAAGTCGATCAACCCCTTGACCGTGATGGCGCTCGAGGACACGTAGATCGCTGCGGCGAGCACGAGCGCGCCGAAGCTGAAGCCGAACGCCACGATCCCGACCAGAAGGCCGATCGCCCCGTTCATGACGAGGTCGACCGACCCTCCGAGCCCCACATGGCGGCCGGTGCGTCTCAGCCGGTCGAGGCTGAATTCGAGCCCGAGGAAGAAGAGGAGGAAGACGAGCCCGAGCTGGGCCACGAACTCCGTCACCTCCGAGGGGTGAATCAGGCTGGTCACGTGGGGCTCGTTCGGCCCCAGGAGGATGCCCGCCAGCAGATAGGCCGGGATCGCCGAGATGCCCGCCCAGTTGGCTCCGACGCCCAGGGCGCCGAGCAGGAGAACTGTAAGGGCGAGCTGGGCCAGGGTCATCCGGCCGCGATCCTTGCAGACGAACGTATGTTCGCTTACGCTCCCTGCGGTGCAGCTTCGCCTCGATGCCGCCGACCGTCTCGTCGAGCTCGTCGAAGAACGGCGCGGGCCGGTCTATGCCGAGGAGGCCGCCCGGCGGCTCTTCGCGCTACGGCATGCGCCGGTCGGACTCGCTCGCTCGCTCCTCGAGGAGATCGTCGTCGAGGACACACGCCTCGCGTGGCGCGGCGATGCCGTAGGGCTCGCAGATCCTCCCGGGGCCGAGCTGTTGCTCGAGCACGCGACCTTCGTCGTCGTCGATCTCGAGACCACCGGGCTCCGGCCTGGCAGCTCGCGCATCTGCGAGATCGGTGCCGTGCGGGTGCGCGAGTTCGAGCTGGCCGAAGAGTTCGAGCTGCTCGTCGATCCGGGGGTGCCGCTCGGACCGACGATCAGCGCGCTCACGGGGCTCCGCGACTCAGAGCTGCGCGGCCAGCCGCATCCGGGAATCGCTGTCCGGCGCTTCCTCGAGTTCGCCGGCGATGCCGTCCTCGTCGCGCACAACGCACGTTTCGACCTCGGCTTCCTCGACCATGAAACGGAGCGGTTGACCGGCGCGAAGCTCGCGGGACCTGTCGTCGACACCGTCGGGCTCGCACGCCGGCTCCTCGAAGGCCGTACCCGGCGCGCGGGGCTCGCTTCGCTTTCGAACTTCCTCGGGACCGCAGCCCGGCCCTGCCACCGCGCACTGCCGGACGCGCAGGCGACGGCGGAGATCCTCGTTCAGCTGATCGGGCTCGCGCAGGAACGTGGCGCGCGCACGGTCGCAGATCTCGTCGACCTCGCCGCGCCGCGCGTGCGGAAGGTGTACGCGAAGCGGAGCCTTGCCTTCGGTGCGCCGACGTCGCCGGGCGTCTATCTGTTCCGCGACCGCCACGACCAGGTCCTTTACGTCGGACGCGCCCGCGACCTGCGCGCGCGCCTCCGGTCGTACTTCAGAACGGACCGGCAGCGTCCTGCGGTCGAAGCGGCACTCGCGGCACTCGAGCGGATCGAGTGGCGCGTCACCGGCTCCGAGCTCGAGGCGGCGCTCGAGGAGCTCCGTCTGCTGCGTGAGCTTCGTCCCGTCGCCAACGCACGCAATGCCCGGCCGGACCGCTACGTCTATCTCCGTCGGCGCGGCGACAGCCTCGTCTGCTCACAAACGCCGACGCCACTCGGGCCGTTGCGAAGCCGCGCCCGCGCGCGACTTGCCTGCCGAGCGCTCGACGGAGCAACAGCGGAAGAGCTGCAACAACCCGAGCTCGCGTTGCCGCGGTTACGCGCACGCCTGCGCGACCTCGCGGAGTGCCGCCGCTACGAGGACGCTGCCCGGTTGCGCGATCGGATCGAGGCGCTCGACAGCATCGTGCGCACCTTTCGCCGCGTCGACCAGCTGCGCCGCGCCCGTTGCTGCCTCCTCGCACCTGCGGCAGAGGCAGGCTTCGTCCGTGCCGTCTTCGTCGCCGGTGGACGCATCGCGGCCGTGCGCACGCTGCCCGCGGGCGCCGGCGCAGAGCTCGAGGTCGACGCAGGACTTGCGGAGACGCGACTCGAGACCCCGGAGCACCTCGCAGCCGAGTGGCTCGACGAGCTCCTGCTCGTCGGCACCTTCTTGCGCCGGCCTCCGCCGGAGCTCCGCGTTGCCCCGCTCGAGCGCGAGGCGATTCTCAGTCTGGCGGCGGCTCTTCCACGGGCTCTGGCCGGGGAGCCTCGAGCACGACCGGCCGCTCGTGCGGCTTGATCCGGCCTTCCTTGATCTCCTCGGCCCAGTGGCACGCGACCTCGTGACCGGTGGAGAACTTGCGGAGCGGCGGCACTTCCTCCCGGCAGCGGGTCGGCTGCACGAACGGGCAACGCGTGTGGAACCTGCAAGCCGCAGGTGGATTCGCCGGGCTCGGCAGATCGCCGGCGAGGAGGAGCGGCCTCCGCTCCTTCTCGATGACAGGATCGGGAATCGGCACCGCCGACAGGAGCGAGATCGTGTACGGGTGCAGAGGGTTCTCGTAGAGCTCGGCCGCGGAAGAGATCTCGACGATCCAGCCGAGATACATCACCGCGATGCGGTCGGAGATATGTCGCACCACCGCGAGATCGTGTGCGATGAACAGATAGGTGAGGTCGAACTCCTCCTGCAGGTTCTCGAGGAGGTTGATGATCTGCGCCTGAATCGACACGTCGAGCGCCGACACAGGTTCGTCGGCGACGATGAAATCAGGATTGACCGCGATCGCGCGCGCGAGTCCGATCCGCTGACGCTGACCGCCTGAGAACTCGTGCGGATAGCGGCCCGCGGCGTCAGCAGGTAGTCCGACGATCTGCAGCAGCTCGCGCACACGCGTGTCCGACTCGCGCCGATTGGCGAGCCCGTGACTGCGCAACGGCTCTCCGATGATGCGCCCGACGCTGTGGCGAGGGTTGAGCGACGCATAGGGATCCTGGAAGACCATCTGCATACGACGTCTCAGAGGCCTCAGCTCGGCCTCATTGAGCTGCGAGATGTCCTGGCCGTCGAAGTGGATGGTTCCCTCGGTCGGTTTGTAGAGGCGGATGATCGCGCGTCCGACCGTGGATTTGCCGCAGCCGGACTCGCCGACGAGCCCGACGGTCTCGCCCTTCTTGATCGTCAAGGAGATGTCGTCGACCGCGCGGATGTCTCCCACGTGCCGGTCGAGAACGATGCCGCTCTTGATCGGGAAATAGACCTTGAGGTGCTCGAGCTGGACGAGTGGGCCGGCGCCGTTCGCCGCGTGCGTCACGCCGTCGCCGCCTCACGCTCGCGTTGCCACTCTTCGGCCGGCACCGGGTTGAAGCAGGCCACCTTGTGTCCCCGCTCCACCTCGACGAGCGACGGCACCGACCGGCGCGACTCGTCCACCTCGAACCGACAGCGTGGCTGGAAAGGACAAGCCGCAGGCGGCTGCAACATGTTCGGCGGCGAGCCTTCGATCGGGTGCAGCCGCGCCCGGTGTCCTGCGTCCAGCCGCGGCACGCTCTGGAGCAGGCCGAGCGTGTACGGATGGCGTGGGCTGCCGAAGAGCTGCTCGGCCGAGCCCGTCTCCATGAACATCCCCCCGTACATCACGTTCACGCGCTCGCACATCCCCGCGACGACTCCGAGGTCGTGCGTGATCAGGATCAGGGCCGCGTCCTCCTCGGTCACGAGCTCACGGAGCAGATCGAGGATCTGGGCCTGAATCGTGACGTCGAGCGCTGTGGTCGGTTCGTCGGCGATCAGCAGCTTCGGCTTGCAGGCGAGCGCCATCGCGATCATCGCCCGCTGCCGCATTCCGCCGGAGAACTGATGCGGATAGTCACTGAGGCGAGCCTTGGCACTCGGGATTCCGACCCGGTCGAGAGCCTCGGCCGCCTTCGCCTCGGCCTCCTTGCGATCCAGGTCGAAATGCGTTTCGAGTGCCTCCCTGATCTGTCGTCCGATCGTCAGGACCGGATTGAGGGAGGTCATCGGGTCCTGGAAGATCATGGCGATCTCCCGCCCGCGAATGCGACGGAGCGCACGGTCACTCTGGTGGATGAGATTCGTTCCCTCGAACACAGCGGCGCCGGACTCGACTTGCCCGTTGCGCGCGAGCAGGCCGAGGATGGCGAGCGACGTGACGCTCTTGCCGCAGCCTGATTCGCCGACGATTCCGAGCGTCTCCCCCCGGGCGATGTCGAAGGAGATGCCGTTGACGGCGTGCACCGTGCCCCGCCGCGTCCAGAAGCGGACGTGCAGGTCCTCGACGGAGAGGAGCGGCTCTCTAGCCACGTGAGCGCAGCTTGGGATCAAGCGCCTCACGCAAGCCGTCGCCGATGAGGTTGAACCCGAGTACGGAAAGGATGATCGCGATGCCGGGAATGATCGCCAGGAAGGGCGCCGACGCGAGGTAGTCGTTCACGTTGGCGAGCATCGTCCCCCATTCCGGCGTCGCCGGATCCTGTGGGCCGAGCCCGAGGAAACCGAGACCGGCCACGTCGATGATCGCGGTGGCCATTGCGAGCGTCCCCTGGACGATCAAGGGTGAGACGGAGTTCGGGAGGATATGGCCGAAGAGAATCCCTCGCTTGCGAACTCCCACCGAACGGGCGGCCAGGACGAAGTCGTTCTCCTTCTGCGCCAGGACGGAGCCGCGCAGCAGACGCGCGAAGATCGGGATGTTGACGATCCCGACGGCGAGCATCACCTGCCACAAGCCCGGTTGGAGCGCGGCCACGATCCCGATCGCAAACAGCAAGCCGGGGATCGCGAGCATGACGTCCATCGCGCGCATGATTGTCGAATCGACGGCGCCGCCGAGGTAGCCGGCCGTCGCACCGAGCAACATTCCGACCGAAAGCCCGATGGCGACGGAGACGACACCGATCAACAGCGAGTAGCGGGCGCCGTAGACGATGCGAGAGAACTCGTCACGGCCGAGCAGGTCGATCCCGAACCAGTGGCCCGCGGTCGGGCCGACCGGCTCGCCGTTCTTCAGCAGGTCGAGATTCTGATCCTTAGGCCCGTAGGTGGCGATCACGGGGGCGAAGACGGCGACCGTGACGAAGATAGAGACGAGGAAGGCCCCGAGAACTGCGCCCGGGTTTCGGATCAGGCGGTACCGGGCCTCGCTCCAAAGCCCGGACGGCGCCTGGTGGCCAATTTCCAGCCCTTCGATTTCGGCGACGGACATCAGCTGTACCGGATCCGCGGATTGATGATCGCGTAGGAGATGTCGACGACGAGGTTCACGAGGACGAACACGACTGCGAGGAAGAGAATGCCTCCCTGGAGCGCGGGGTAATCGCTGTTGAAGATCGCGTCCCGCAGCCACGATCCCATGCCCGGGAAGGCGAACACGGTTTCCGTCAGCACCGCACCTGAAAGCAGGAGTCCGGTCTGAAGGCCGATGATCGTCGACACCGGGAGCAAGGCGTTCCGTAGAACGTGCCGCCGGTCGACGGTGTTGGGCGACAGCCCCTTCGCACGAGCCGTGCGAACGTAGTCCTCGTTCTGCACGTCGAGCGTCGAAGCTCGTGTGATGCGCATGATGATTGCCAGCGGGATCGATCCCAGCGCGATCGCCGGCAGGATCAGGTGTTGGATCGCGTCCCAGGACGCAGCCCAGTTGCGCGTGACGATCCCGTCGAGAACGTAGAAGCCGGTCGGGTGCTCGTTATTGGCGAGCACGTCCTCCCGCCCCACACTTGGCAGCACGTGCCACCGCACGGCGAAGAAGTACTTGAGGATGATCGCGAGGAAGAAGATCGGGATCGAGATCCCGATCAGCGAGCCCACGAGGCTTAAGTGGTCGAAGACCCCGCCGTAGTGCTTCGCCGCGAAGAAGCCGAGCGGCAGACCGATGCCGACCGCGAAGATCATTGCGGCGAAGGCAAGCTCGATCGTGGCCGGGAACCGGCGCTTGATCTCCGAAGCGACCGTGCGGCGCGACGAGATGCTCGTGCCGAGGTCGCCGTCGACGACCGTCACCTTCAGGTAGTCGACGTACTGCAACGGCAACGGGCGGTTGAGCCCATAGCGCTCCTTGTACTGCTGGACAAGCTCAGGCGTCGCGCGCTCGCCGAGCAGAGCCGAAGCCGGGTTGCCGGGCAGCGCGTGGACCCAGAAGAAGATCAGGATCGACACGCCGAGAAGAATCGGGACGAGCAACAACAGCCGGCGGACGACATACCGAAGCATTGGTCAGTCGTCCGCCGGCTGAGTGTCTATCTGCTACTGACCTCCGAATCCAGCGTACTGGAACCAGACGCCGCCCACCGGCGTTGCGATCAGCTTCGTGACACGCTTTTCGGCCCCGAGTGCTGGGGTCGCATGCGCGTACGGAACGCCGGGCAGGTATTTCATGATCATGATGTTCGCCTGCTGGTAGAGCTTCACCCGCTTGGCGAAGTTCGGCTGGTTGAGCGCCCTGTTCAGGATGCCCTCGATAGCCGCGTTGTGGTACCCGAACTGCGGGTTGAAGTTCCGGAAGAACGTTCCGAGGAAGTTGTCCGGATCTCCGTAGTCACCGGTCCACCCGATCAGGTTCAGATCGCCGGCAGACCCTTCGTTCACCTTCGGAACATAGGTCGGTCGCCACGGTGCGCTATGCGCGACCACCTTGAAGCCGGACGCCTCGAGGCTCGCTGCGAATGCCTGGAAGTTCCGCTGTGGGTCGGGCATGTAGGGCCGTGAGACGGCCGTCGGATACCAGAAGTCCACCGTGCAAGGAACCTTGCAACTCGACGAATTCAGCAGTTCTTTCGCCTTCGTCGGGTTGTACGGGTACTTCTGCACCTTGTTCGTCCAGCCGAAGAGGCTCGGCGGCTGGAACTCGTTCGCGACCTTGCCGGTGCCGTAGTAGAAGTTCTTCACCACGGAGGCCCGGTTCAGGCCGTACGCAACCGCCTGCCGAACCTTGATGTCGTTCATCGGAGACCCAGGGCCCTGGTGGATCGTCACGTACGCGACGTTGAACGCCGGCCGCTTGACGACCTTGAGCCTCGAGTCACCGGACAATCCGCCGATGTCCTGCGGCGGAGCAAGGTCGAACGCGTTGATCTCGCCGGTCTTCAGAGCCTGGAAGCGCGCCTCGTTGTCCGAGATCGGCCGGATGATGATCTTGTCCAGCCGCGCCTTCTTGCCCCAGTAGTTCGGGTTCCGGACGAGCTCGACCTTCTGGCCGATCGTCCAGGACGAGAACTTGAACGGCCCGGTGCCGGTCGGATGCTGGAACGCATACGTGCCGGTCGCGCGGAAAGCGCCGCCGCTCAGAGTTGCCTGATCGGCGCCGTACTTCTTCATGGCCGTCGGGCTCTGCATCGCGAAGGACTGAATGACGAGCGACGGGAAGAACACACCCGACGCACGGTTCAGCGTGACGACGATCCGCGAGGTGCCCACCGTCCTGCAGCTTCGGAACAACGGCGGGGAGAGGTTCGCGACCTCGTTCTTCTTGAATCCGCCGTAGGTCGCCTGGTAGTAGAACGTGGCCGACGGATCCTGGAACGGCCCCGTCCAGTTGTACCAACGGTTGAAGTTGTAACAAGCAGCCGCGGCATTCCACGGCGTGCCGTCATGGAACTTCACGCCCTTGCGCAGATTGAACGTCCAGACCTTGCCTCCGCCTGAGAGCTTCCAGCTCGTAGCCAGGGACGGGACGATCTTCGTGGTTCCCGGCCTCAGCTTGACGAGGCCCTCGAACATCTGCTCAGTGACGCGGAACGACTCGCCGTCTGACACGAGCGCCGGATCCAGATACGTCGGATCCGACGCGCCCGCAAAGACGAGCGTCCCTGAACTAGAAGCACCACCTGCAGTACTCGCGACTACCAGCACCATCACCGCCGCGAGAGGCAGTGCCAGCCTTCTCAAAATCCCCCTCACACAATCTCCTTTCATCGCACCGCCCCTCCAGGCGGACGAGCAAGTATGAACAGAAGGTTAAGCCTTCCTCAAGGCTTAGACGCAATTCCCACGGAAACGATTGAGGGCGGCCCTTTGGCCGCCCTCACTTCCGATCAATACTGCCGCTGCGGCTAGGCAGCCAGTGAGATCAGATCTCGTAGTGCCGAGAGGCGCGCGAGGGCCTGGCCTTCGAGCTGCCGGACCCGCTCGCGGGTCAGGTCGAGCTCGTGGCCGATCGCCTCGAGCGTCCAGGGCTCGCCTTCGAACCCGAATCGAAGCTCCAGGATGCGGCGTTCCCGCTCCGGGAGGGCGTCGAGTGCCCGCCGGACGCCCTGACGCCGGAGCGACTCTTCGGCCTCGTCGAAGGGATCGGCGGCCTCGCGGTCGGCGAACAGGTCGCCCAGCTCGCCCTCGTCGTCCGCGCCGACCGTCTGGTTCAGCGACACCGAGGCCTGGGCTGCGCCGAGGGCCTCGTCGACATGCTGAATCGGGAGGCCGGTTGCCTCGGCCA
>DATMZV010000150.1:0-4437 GCA_035573355.1 Gaiellaceae bacterium
GGGACGACACGCGGGCTATATGCGCGCGTCCAGCGGTTGAAGGCCTCGGGATGCCGAAACACCGCGAGGTCGTGGACCGTCACGACCAGCGGAACACGGGCGCGCGTCGGGCCGCGATAGGTCGGGCAATGAAGGACGTCAGCGGTGTCGTCGCGCCCGAGCAGAAACGGGTACCAGACCGCGTCACGCGCAAGGGTCGAAGCGCGGTCACTCCGCCCGAACGTTCGCGGCGTCAGCGTGACGTCGTCCCTGGCTCGGAGCTCGTCCATCAAGCTCTCGAGATACCTCGCCGTGCCCGCACGTGTCTGAACGAGCGGAGAGACGTCGATCGCTACCTGCATCACAGCGCGTCAGCGTAGCTCTGTAGGTGAATCCGTCCCGTTTCCAGCCAGCTGAAGCGCCGGGCCTGGTCGAGCCCTCTCGGCACGAGCTCGTCGCGATCGGCGAGGGCACGGCGGATTCCCTCTGCGAACTCCTCGGGGCTGTCGGGATCGGCGCGCACCGCCGCGTCTCCGCACGCCTCGTCGAGCGACGGGTGTGCGGACACGACGCACGGGACGCCGCAGGCCATGGCCTCGATGACCGGCATGCCGAAACCCTCGAACCGCGAGGGGTACGCGAACACGGCCGCACCGCGGTAGAGAGCAGCCAGCTCGTCGTCCGCCGGGTAGCCGAGCCCCTCGTGACCCAGAGCGACAAACGCGAGTTCGTCTCCGAGCAGCCGGACTGCCAGTTCGACGACGCCGCGGTTCTTGCGCCAGTCCTCGGTCGCGGTGGTGAACACATACGGCCGCCCATGGTCGTGACGTTCACCGTGCGGCTGGAACCGGTCGTCGACGCCGGGATACGCAACGTGGACCCGCTCGCGCGGAAGGCCAAGCCGCTCGATGACGTCGTTCGCCGTGTAGCTCGAGTTGGCAAAGACGACGTCGCAGTTCGCCGCCTCTCGAGCGGTGGCGGAGTGCATCCTCACCGTGCGCGGATGCAGGTGTTCCGGAAAGCGCAGCGGCCCGAGGTCGTGGATCATCGTTGCGCGCAGGCCCGAACGCTGAGGCGGCGCCATCCAGTCGGTGAAGTGCATGACGTCGAAGTCGCCGAGGAACTTCTCGGCGGGCGGGCGCCCGAGGGCACCCCACGCGCGCCGGGTCGCGTGCGCGAACGGGACGGTGAGGAGGCGCTTCTCGACCGCCAGCCCATCGAGCGTCTCGTCGAGCAGGCCGCGCCCGCGGATGCTCGCGGGACCGAACGCGACGATCTCGCGTTCCGGGCCCGGCGCCTCGAGCATCCCCTGCAGCGCTCCCAGGATGTAGTTGCCGACGCCCGTTCGCGGATGCGAGAGCGGCGTGACGTCGTAGGCGATCCTCACGGAGCGGAGTACAGAAAGGCGAGGAAGTGCACGCCGAGGACGCGCGGGTCGGCCGGCCCGGGAACGGCGGTCGGGCTCACCGTGAACACGGCCCGACACACTCCGCCACGCGGACGAAGCGGCACGGTCAGACTCGCAGCGTCGCTGGAGCGGAACGTCACACTCCTGTCCTCCGCCCGGACGGTCTGCGGCCCACTGATCAGATTCGGATCGCGCAGCATCTGCGCGGTCACGGTGCCACCCGTACACCGCAGGCGCGTGTACGTCACGCGTTTCCCCGACCAGGTGTCGTTCGGATAGAGCCCGCGTACGCGGTAGCCGATCCGGACCAGGCCGTCCGTGCGCCGCAGCGCCATCCCCTTGCGCTTGTCGCGGGCGACGATGTCGCCGGCGATCGGCACCGCTTCCTCGGCGAGGACGTACGCGTGCCGAACCGGGCTTCCGTTTGCGAGCAGAACGCCGTCGCTTCGCTCCGTGACCTTCGTCTCGGGCAAGCCGCCCATCGAAGGCTGCCGAAGGTCGTAGACCGGCCCGATGCTCCGGTTGAAGAACTCGTTCTCCCAGAGCGTGTTCGGGTGATGAGTCGGATCCTTGCCGGAGAAGACGAAGGCGACATCGGCGTGGCGGCCTACGGCGGCATCGACCCAGTCCCGGTCCGGTGTCGCGATGCCCTCGTAGAGCGCGCCGATCGAGGCCTTGGGGAAGCCGTGGTCGAAACGCTCGATTCGCTCGGTCGCGAAGGCGAACCAGAGCAGGACGACACCCGGTAAGACGAGCGCGTAGCGCGGTGACAGCGTCAGGAACAGGATGCCGAGGGCAACGCCGGCGACTCCGACGACAACCGCGATCGTGTCGAGGCCGACGACGGCCTCGTGTAGCCACCAGAGCGGCAGCAGCGCAAGCGTGTCCGATTCCGCAGACGCGTCGATCAGCCGCTGATAGGGAAGGCCCGCGGGAAGCGCCGCGGCCACGACTGCAGCGATCGCAGCGACACGAGGCGGGCGGGGCATTCCACGCTCGATCCACGCGAGCAGCGCGATCAGGAACAGGGGTGCGACGTAGAAGAGGTTGCGTTCCTGAATCCGCGGCGAGAGCGCCGAGGCGAACGCTCCGACCTCCACGAGAAGCCAGGCGATCAGCGGCAGTGAGGCGGCGAGAAAGACACGGAGCGGCCGGTCGAGCGACCGGCCGACGATGGCGAGCAACAGCAGCGCTGCGAACGGAACGATCCCGAGATAGAGATCGAGCTCGGCCAGGTGATACACCACCCACTTCAAGACCTGACCCGGCCGGTAGGTCGCGTGACCCGTGACGCTGTAGCTGCCCAGGACGTCGTACGGCGAGTGTCCGCGGGCGAGCTGCACGACGAGCACGGCGACGACCGCGACGAGTAGCGCACCGTAGAGAGCCTTGAAGTCGGCGAGCATGCGCAAGCGGCGGCGATCGAGCCACGTGAGCAGGAGCGGCGCCGTCGCGACGGCCGGGATCAGGACGATCGCCTGGGAGCGGGTGAGGAACGCGAGCAGGCAGAGCCCAAGCAGGACGAGCTGCCGCTGAATGGTCGGTCGTTCGAGTGCGAGGACGAGCGCTAGCGCGACACAGGCGAAGAGCGGATAGAAGACCGTCTCCGTCATCAGCGTTCCCGTGTACATCAGCGACGGAACGGCGACCGCCAGCAGCGCCGCGAGCAGAGACGGAATCGGTGCGATCACGCGGCGGGCGAGGAAGTAGACGGGGATCGCTGTCAGCGACATCAGCACGGAACCGATCGTCTTCGCGGCCGCGTAGGCGTCGGGCACCGAGCCGAACAGCTTCCAGGCGGGTGCGATCAGCAACGGGTAGACGGCCCCGTATGCACCGTGATGCACGTCCCGGATCAGGAAGTGGCCGGTAGCGGCGAAGCTCTTCGCGAGCTCGGAGTAGATGAGCTCGTCGACCATGATCCACGGGGCGACGACTCTGCGCGACAGTCCGTAACGGAAGACCGACGAGACGACGACGAGCGCCGTGAGCCAGGCCCAGACCGGCACGCGTGCAAGGAGGGTCGCACCCCGTGACGACACCGGTTGCTGTGCGGGCCGGCCGTTGCGCGCAAGCCCGACCTCGTCCAGCTGACCCGCGAGCTCCGCGGCGAACGGCGTCCCCGGCTCGATGCCGATCTCGGCCGCAGCGCGCGCGACCTCCGAGACGACGGCGTCGGCAACGCTCGTCCCTCCTGCAGCGTCCTCGAGCGCGGCCGCGTACTCCTCGGCAACCCGGCCGAGGTCGTGTTCCCGCTCGACGTACGACCGCGCCGCATCGCTCATCGCAAGCTGCGTCGGTTCACTGGACGCGAGCAGCTCGAGCGCAGTCGCGATGGAGGCGATCTCGTCCTCGTCGACGGTCACCTTCAGGGCAACGTCGTCGGGCAACTCGGAGAACCAGCCGAGGTCACTGACGACGAGTGGTCGTCCGAGCGACAGCGCTCGGATCGCGCTGCCCGAGGTCTCGCCCATCGTCGGGGCACGCAGAGAGATGCAGGCGTCGCAGGCAGCCATCAGCGACCAGAGGCGGTCCTCCTCGACGTAGCCGATGCGTTCCACGCCGTCGGTCACCCAGCGGTCGGCTTCGAAGCCGGGCGAGGCGGGGCCGACGAGGAGGAGCTTCGCGTGCGGGTGGCGTTCGCGCACCAGACCGAATGCCTCGACCAGCTGGGGAATGCGCTTGCTCGCATTCAGATGGCCGAAGCAACCGAACAGCGGACGACCTTCGATGGCGGCCGGCTCGACGTCGACTGGCGGCCAGGCCGGATGCTCGACGCGCCACACCGGGCCGTGGTAGCCGGCCTCGCGCGCGCGCTCCTCGACATAGCGTGAGTGGACGATCAGCCCGGTTGCGTTTGCCAGCACCTCGCCGACGAGCGGAAACTCGGCCGGGCTCGTCTCCCAGGGCGGAGGCACGCGTCCGTCGAGGACTCCGTGCGCGAGCAAGCGTCCGGGAATTCCCGCATCGCGTTCCATCGCCGCGAGATAGCCATGACCGTCCTTGCGGCCGATCGTGAGCCCGGCGACGAGATGATGCAGGACGAAGTC
>DATMZV010000151.1:0-19266 GCA_035573355.1 Gaiellaceae bacterium
ACGGCCGCCGCGAGGTACGCCTTGAGTGCGCGCCCGGGCCGAGTGTCGAGCTGATTCAGCGCGTTCGCCGCGAGCCCGACGAGCAGGGCACCGGAGAGCTTCCGGGTGGCGACCAGGCCCACGGCTGGGATACCGACCAGCTTGAGGATGCCCGTGGTCCGACCGGAAACGAGATGTGCGCGAAAGCCACGCTCGGGCCCACTCCACAGATCGTCGGCGGCCCCGAGGGCGGCGACCGCTGCGACGGCAGGGCCACTCATGACGCCCACCTTCCAGCCGACGAGCGGCAGGCGCAGCCCGCGGAAGTTCACGCCGAGCGGGCCGCAGGCGTAGAGCGTGTCGAGGAGCTGCCTCCCCCGGTGGATGAAGCCTCGGAGGTTCCGCCCGGTCGGGCGGTGCCGCAGCGGCAGCTCGACTTCACGCACCGACAGGTGAGAGCGTGCGGCGTCGATCGTCATGCGGACCTCGCAGCCGAAGCCGGCAGCGACCGGGAAGCAGGCGCGGCGTGCAGCGGGAGACAGTGCCCGCTGGCCGGAAAGAGGCTCACGCGCCTCGAAACCTGCGAGAACTTCGATCAGGGCTCGTGCGAGGCGTTTGGCGAGCCCGAAGCCTCCCCCCTCACGCGTCGCGAACGCCGCGACGTTGAGATCGCCACCGCCGTCGAGGAGCGGCGCAAGCTCTCCCGAGAGATCTGCATCGCAGAGGAGCAGGGCGCCGGGCGGGGCAGCGCGCTCGGCCGCGGACAGAGCCTGGCCCTTTCCGCGACGCGGGAGCCGCAAGACGATCGCACCTGCGGCCTCGGCTGCGTCTGCCGTGCCGTCGCGCGAACCGTCATCGGCCACGATCACCTCGGCGTCGGGAAACGTCCGCCGCAGGGTCGCGACGGTCGTCCCGATGACGTGTTCCTCGTCGCGCGCGGGGACGAGGATCGTCAGCGGCTCATCCACCGGCCGCCTGTTGGGGCAGCGGTGCGATCAGCGGCAGCCGCGGCTTTCCTGACTTCGTGCCGAAGTCGCCGTTCAACGCGGGATCGGCGAGCAAGGCGATGAGAGCCAGCTTTCCGAACTGCAGGTCGATGTCGTCCACCGTGGAAAGGCCCGCCGTGTGGAATGCCTTGAGCGAAGAGCCGTCGTCCTTCGTGCCCTCCACGCCGATCACGGGAACACCGACGTCCGAGAGGCCCGCGTAAAGACCCTTGAGGAAGACGGCGGTCGGACCGGTCTGCGCCTTCGCCGTGCGGACGATCACCACTCCGTCAGCGGGTCTCTTCGACGGCCCGATCGTTTCCTCGACGATTTGACTCCGCAGGGCGTTCCACAACGGAGTGTCCTTCCCGGCGACGAACTCCTGTCCGAGGGCTTGACCGAGGTTCTTGAGCTCCTCCGGACCGGCGTAGTGCGCGAGGAACGGCTTCTTCGCGAGCGCCTTCTCGAGCGAACTCGGATCGACCGGGACCTTCACCGCCGTGAATCGCAGGGCCGAGCCGGCGTTGGCATCGGCCAGCGCCTGCGTGATCTTCGAGCGGCGATCGTCGCTCGAGGAGCCGACGAAGATCACCGCGACTCTCTTTCCCTTCAGTCGATTCGCGACGACGCTCTTGTACGTCGCGTCGACGAACGCGTGGTCGGCAGAACCTGTCTGGCTGAGTGAGTCGACCTGGCCGCGCAGCACATCGGCCTGGTTCTCGGCGCGGCGCAGGTCTTCCTCGAGCCGCTTGCGCTCGGTGTTCCCGAGGCCGTGCGACGCGAGCGCGACGCCGACGAGGATGCCGATCACGAGCGCGAAGAAGACCGCGGCAAGTGACGCGACGTGGTAGCGGAGATCGAACATGAGGGGGCGAGCGGCTTAGAGCTCCGCGCCAGTCTGGCACAAGGCGTGCAGGCGGGTTAACGCCCTACGCGGGAGGGACTTGCTGAACCCGTAGAGCCAGGGCGCCTCGACGTCGAGGGTCGCGATCGTCCGGTTCGGGCCCTTCTCCTCGAGGCGCAGATCGGCATCGATGTGATCACCGCTAAGCGTCCAGCCGAAGCGTTCGAGAGGTCGCACCGCCGTCACCAGCAGCATTCCGCTCGACGAGGACCGCCGCAGAAGCGTCGGCTGGTCCTTGCCGTGCACGTGCCAGCGGGCGCCCTCGGCGAGGCCGCGCCGGTCCGGCTCGACGGCAGCTATGTCCGGCCACCAGTCTGGAAAGTGGTGCGGCTCGGCGAGGAACGCCCAGACGTCCTCACGCGAGGCGAGCAGCTCTCGCGTGGCCGAGGCTCGGGGCATGGGGGAAGAGTAGTTTCAACCGATGCCGAGCAGGTCGCGCAAGCGCAGCGCGATGTACTCGATCAGGTGCCGCAGCGCCGGCGAGACCAGGATCGCGACGGCGATCGCCCCCAGGCCGGCTAGCGCGAAGAAGACGAGCGGCCAGATCCCGACCTGCCGGCTCGCCAGCCGGGAAACGCCCTTGGCGTCGATGAGGATCTCGCCCACCTTCAGGCGGGTGACGAACGTCGACGACATCCCGTCGCGGTTTCGCTCGAGGAACTCGATCAGGTTGAAGTGCGTCCCCACGGCGACGATCAGCTCGGACCCTTTCTCGTAGGCCAGGAGCAGCGCGATGTCCTCGCTGATCCCCGTCGCTCGCACGACCTCGTACGCAACGCCGAGTTGCTGCGCCCGCTCCTCCCCGGGTGCATGGCCGTCGCGGTAACCGTGGACGAGCAGCTCGGCACCGGAGCAGAGGGCTTCGTCCGACAGCGAATCCATGTCGCCCACGATCACGTCCGGCTTGTAGCCGGCCTCGAGGAGTGCGTCCGCACCGCCGTCGACGGCGATCAGCACCGGCTTGAAGTCGCGGATGTACGGCCGGACCATCCGGAGGTCGCGCTTGTGACCGGGACCGCGTGCAACGACGAGTGCATGACGGTCCCGGAAGCGCGTGGCGATCGCCGGGAAATCGATCCCTTCGGCGAGCAGCTTGCCCTCCTCGCGCAGGTAGCGCATCGTGTTCTCGGCGAATGCCTCGAGGGCTTCGGTCACGCGGCCTCGCTGCTCGGCGAGCGCGCTCTCGAGCTCGCGCTCCTCGAGCACACGGCCTGCGGCGAGGCAGGTGCCGTTGCGGTAGAGCCCTGCGCCGCGCACCGTCAGAAGCTCGCCCTCGTGCACGTCGTCGAAGATGTCGGCCCCGTCGACGTCGATGAGGCGGATGCCACCGCGCACGAGCGCGAGCGGACCCGGGTTCGGAAAACGTCCGGACTGGGACTCGGCGACATTGACGACGACGCGGACACCGGACTCGAGCAGCGCCTCCGCAGACACGCGGTCGAGATCGGTGTGGTCGATGATCGCGATGTCGTCGGCGGAAAGGCGCTTGACGAGATTCTTCGTCCGGCGGTCGAGCTTGGCGTGGCCGGTGAGCTCGACGAAACTCATTGAAAGATCACTCGCTCACGCTCGAGAGGAACTCGCGGCCGCCGAGCATGCGTTGCAGCTCGTCGCGGCGCTCTGCTTCGTCGAGCGGCTGGATGCGCGTATGCGTCGGGTCGCCCGGAATCTTTTCGACGCGGAAGTGACGCTCGGCGACACTCGCGATCTGCGGAAGGTGGGTGATCGTGATGACCTGCGCTCGTTCGGCGAGCCGTTGGAGCGTCTCGGCGACGCGGTGTGCGGTCTCACCGCCGATGCCCGCGTCGATCTCGTCGAACACCATCGTGTCGCCGCCTGCAACCGCTGCGATCGCGAGCGCGACTCGCGACAGCTCGCCTCCCGAGGCAGTCTCCGCGACAGGTGCGAGCGGTAGCCCGCGGTTGGGTCGAACGAGAAATGCGACCTCGTCGGACCCGCTCGAGGCGGGATCACGGTCGCGCAACTCTGCGACGAACTCGCCCTCCCCCATCCCGACGCCCATGAGCTCTTGCGCGACGGCCGCCGCGAAGCGAGGTGCCGCGTCGCGGCGCGCGGCGCGGAGCGCATCGGCGAGCTCCCGGACGTTCTGCTCTGCGACGGCCAGCGCCTTGGCGGCAGCAGCCGCCGGATCGAATCCCTCGTCGATCGCCTCGAGCTCCGCTCGGGCCGCCGCTGCCCGTGCAAGCAACTCCTCGTACGACGCCGCGCGGAATCGCCGCTTGGCGTCGGCGATGCGATCGAGCTCCGCCTCGAGCTGCTCGAGCCTGCCCGGCTCGGCCTCGAGCGTCGTCAGGAAGCCGCGCAGCTCACTCGCCGCCTCCCGCAGGCGCAGCTCGGCGTCCCGCAGCTCGTCGGCGGCACGCGCGAGCTCCGGCGCCAACGACTCGATCGGCGCAAGCGCGCGCTCCGCGTTTGCGACGAGCCCGGCCGCACCGTCGCCCTCGTCAGGAGCGAGAGCGTCGGCGGCTGCCGCGGTTCCTTCTGCGAGCTCGGTGACGTGCCGAAGCCGCTCGCGCTGCGCGCGCAGCATCTCCTCCGTGTCGGGCTCGAAGCCTGTCGTGTCTTCCACGAGTGCTCGCAACTCGGCCAGGCGTGCCTCCGCGGCGACCGCGCCCGTTTGCAGCTCGTCGTGGCGTCGCCTCGCGGCAAGGAGCTCCCGCCAGGCGACCCGCGATTCGGCGCGCAGCTTCAGCTGGTCGTCGCCGATAAACGAGTCGAGCACATCGAGCTGGTACGACGGACGGCCGAGCCGGCGCTGCTCGAATTGTCCCGACATCGCGATCAGCCGCTCCCCGGCTGCTGCGAGGTCTTCGCGAGCCGCGCCGCGCCCCCAGGCATACGCGCGAGTCCGCCCGTCCGCGAAGACCCGGCGGGCGACGAGCAGCCCTTCCTCGTCCTCGGGACGAAGCTCCGCGAACGACTCGAATTCCTCCTCCTCGAGCAACCCGGGCGGGAGATCGAGCTCGGCCTCGACGTAGGCTTCCGCGCCGTCCGGGCCGATGTAGGCGGCGTCGCCCTTCGCCCCGAGTAGGAGACCGATTGCCTGGGCGAGAATCGTCTTCCCCGCGCCGGTCTCCCCGGTGATGGCGTTGAGCCCAGGGGCGAAGGCAAGCTCGGCCTCGTGGATGAGGACGAGGTTCTCGATGCGAAGGCGGCGGAGCATGGTGCCGTCGAGATGGTAAGCGGCGGGGCGGCGCGGCACCATCGTCCGCGAATCCCACGCCCTTTACAGGTAGACGCGTCTAGCCTCGGGACACCCCACCTCCCTCCCCTCAGCTCGAGCCTAGCCCTCACATTCACGCCCCCGGGTGTCGAAAATGTGCCGAGATCGGGACACCGTTATAAGTTCCTTTCGGATGGCGGATCGTGAGCAATTCGAGCGGCGACTCCTCGCCCTTGTCCGGGACTATCTCAACGAGACCGACGAGGAGTTTCCCGAGGGATACGAGATCGAAGACTTCATCGTGCTGTACCAGGTGCGCTTCGCGCCCCCGGAGGAAGAGGATCTGCGGCCCTGGCACGGCGGGCCTAGCCCGGGTTGGTGGCTCGGCGTCTCGTTCTCGACCACGACTGGATCCCATTGGCAGGACGAGGCCCTGCTCGCGGAGGCTCTTCAGCGCGTACGCGACCGTCGCGCGGACCTGCGGTACGAAACCCGCGACGCTGATCAGGGCGAGCCTGAGGCTGAGTAGAGAAACCTTCTAGGAGCCGAAGGTGTCCCGGTAGCGCCTGAAGAAGGTGGCCTCGGGGAGCGTGGCGAGGAGGCTTCGCTGTTCTGCCAGCCGGATCGAGATCGGCGAGCCGTGGCCGACATCCGTGAGCAGGTGGCCGTCGACAAGGACGGTGACGTCGACGTCGAGTGTCTGATTGCGGATCTCGAGGTCGATGCCCCGAGGAACGACAAGCGGGCGCGCGTGGAGCGAATGCGGGGCAATGAACGTGACCACCATCGCGTCGAGCCCGCGCGCCAGAACGGGGCCGCCGTTCGAAAGGTTGTAGGCAGTCGACCCCGCCGGGCTCGCGCAGATCATCCCGTCACACGGCTGCACGCCCATGTCTTCGCCGCCGAGAGCCCACGAGAGCTCGACCATCCGGCCTCGAATAGAGCTGAGCACGACCACGTCGTTGATGGCGGCACCGCGGACCCCGTCGACCTCGACCTCGAGCGTCGTCAAGTGGACGACGCGGTAGTCGCCGGCGAACACGCGCGACAGGCCCGACTCGAGCTCGTTCGGCTGCACGGAGGCGAGAAAGCCGACGCGGCCGAAGTTCACGCCGACGACGGGGATCGGCGTCCCGAGGAAACGCTGCAGCGCGCGCAACATCGTCCCGTCGCCGCCGAGCACGACGGCGATGTCGGCGCCCGTGAGGTCCTGCTCGGGCTCGCCGACGCCGTGCTTCTCGACTTCCTCGTCCGGCAGCAGCAGTTCGACGCCCGCCTCTTGCGCGACCTTCTCGAGACGCTCGAGAGCCGGCCCGATCGTCACCGGCTTGCCGTGCGTGATGACGGCCGCGCGGCGGACGGTGTCAGACGATCGCTGCTGCGATCTTGGCGTCGATGTCATCTGGGAGCTGCGGGTGCTCACGGTGATGGAGATGGAGGAACACTTCCCGGTTGCCCTTCGGCCCCGGTAGCCCGGAGTCTACGGCCCCCAACGTTTCCGCCCCCCAGCGCAGCGCCGCGTCTGCAACCTCGCGCACCACCCGAGCGCGCACCTCGGGATCTCGCACGACGCCTCCCTTGCCGACTTCCGCTCGACCCGCCTCGAACTGCGGCTTCACCAGCACCAGCGCTTCCCAATCGGGCGCAGCGAGTGCGAGAGCCGCCGGCAACGCGAGGCGAACGCTGATGAACGAGACGTCGCAAACGACAAGGTCAGGGGCAAACGGAAGCTCGCGCAGCTCGCGCGCATTGGTGCGCTCGAGGACGGAGACACGAGGGTCGGCTCGGAGCCGTTCGTGCAGCTGTCCGTAGCCAACGTCGACCGACGCAACACGGGTGGCACCTCGCTGCAGCAAGACGTCGGTGAAGCCCCCCGTCGAGGCGCCGACGTCGAGGCAGTCGCGCCCGGCCGGGTCCACCCTGAACGCGTCGAGTGCGTTAGCGAGCTTCTCGCCGCCGCGGGAAACGTATGGCGGCGAGACGGCGACTTCCAGCTCGGCGGATTCGTCCACCTGCATTCCCGGCTTTTCGTAGCCGCGAACACGGCCCGCCATCACGAGCGCCTGCGCCTGCGAGCGGGTCTCCGCAAGGCCGCGCTCGACAAGCAGCACGTCGAGCCGCTTCTTCACGTCACGACGTGCGCGTCGCGAGACCGGCGACGATCTCCTCGAGTTGCGACGTATCGGCAGGAATGCCTGCGAGACGCTCGCGAGCGCGGAGCGCAGCTTCATCGGCGCGTGAGCGCGCGCCCGCCTCGCCGTGCACGAGCACGTAGCCGTCTCCGTCGAGGATGTCGTCGACGATCTGAAACAGCAGTCCGAGCTCGTCTCCGAACGCGCGCCACGGCGTCTGGTCGCGCTCGGCGATCCCAGCGACCCAGAGCGCCATCCCGACTGAAGCCGCGAAGAGACGACCGGTCTTGAGCCTGTGCAGCGTCTCTTCGTCGGGCGCAGACTCGGTCACGTCGAGGTATTGCCCGCCGATCATGCCGAGCGTCGCCTGGGCGAGCTCGCGCCCGACCTGCGGGAACGGGTACGAGAGCGCAAGCCGGAATGCTTCGGCCAGCAGAGCATCACCGGCGAGGACCGCAACAGCCTCACCGTACTGGGCCCACACCGACGGGCGGCCGCGGCGCTCCGCGTCGTTGTCGAGGGACGGCAGATCGTCGTGAACGAGCGAGAACGCGTGCACGAGCTCGAGCGACGCTGCTGCCGGAAGCCCGGCGTCGGCATCACCACCCGCGGCCTCGACGGTCGCAAGGCAGATCACTGCCCGCACCCGCTTGCCGCCTTCGAGCGCGTACCGCACCGCGTCGGCTTGCCCATGAAGCTCCGGCGTCAGAGCTAGGTCGCCGAGATACCCCTCGGCCAGCGCACGCAGCCGATCAGGGCTCTGCACCGGCATCCGCTTCGCGCTTCGCCTTCTGGAGCTCCTCCTCGATCGCCTTGCTGAGCTCGGAGAGCTCCGTCAGAACGTCGAGCGCCTTGTCGGCGTCGTCGGCCTCGGTGAGACGTTCGAGCTCTGCGCGCGTCTGCTCGAGGCGAGCCAGTAGCTCCTCGGCCCGCGCGAGGGACTCTTCGGCGCTCATGACACGCGCTCTCTGACGATTCGACCAAGAATGCCGTTCACCAAGCGTGCAGCATCGTCGGTTGCGTAGCGCTTTGCCAGATTGACCGCTTCGTCGATCGCAACCTCGTCGGGAATGTCGTCCCGATCCAGCTCGTGCAGGGCGATCCGCAGGATGTTGCGCTCGATCGCGCCGAGCCGGTCCGCCGTCCAACCCTCGGCCGCCTCCGTGATTCGGCGGTCGTACTCCTCGGCGTTCGCAGCGACGGCCTCGGCCGTCTCGCGTGCATAGACGTCGATTTCCCCCTCGTACAGCGACGCGAGCGGCTGCCCGGTGACGTCCCACTGATAGAGGAGAAAGAGCGCCGTCCTGCGCGCGCTGCGACGGCCGCCGCTCATGTGATTTCCTCGACGAACACGTCGACCCCGTCGACCTCCACGGCGCACATGGTCGCAAGCGCGGACGCGACCTCTTCCTGGACGGCGCGTGCGACGTCGGGAAGGATCGCGCCGTAACGCGCGGTGAGCTCGAGGCGGACGCGGGCGTGGCCGGCCGAGACCTCCACGTCGAGCCGGCGCCGCCCACGCCGGATCTGCGCGCCGTCGACCGAGTCGCCCGCCTGTGCGACGAGCGAGTGGAGCGCCGCCGGCGTAACCGTGATGCTGCCGCCCGTCGACTGGGGCACGACGTAGCTCATCCCGCTCCGACCGCGGCCAGCCGCGTCTCGTCGAGAAAGCTCGTCGAGTAGCGGCCACTCCGGAACGTGTCGCTCGCGAGGATCTCGAGCGCCGCCTCTCTCGTGGTCGGAACACCGCGGAGCTCGAGCTCGCTCAGGGCTCGAAGCGAGCGTTCGATCGCGGACACGCGGTCTTCGTCCCAGACGATGAGCTTCCCGATCAGCGAGTCGTAATAGGGCGGAATCACGGACCCTTCCTCGATGTGCGTGTCGAGACGGACGCCCGGCCCGAGCGGCGGCCGAAAGCGTTCGATCACTCCCGGCGCCGGCGCGAAGCCGCGCGCCGGGTCCTCCGCGTTGAGCCGAATCTCGATCGCGTGCCCGCGCCGCGCCGCGCGGCCGGTCTCGTGCAACTGCTCGCCGGCCGCGATCCGCAGCTGTTCCCGCACGATGTCGATCCCGGTCACCAGCTCGCTGACCGGATGCTCGACCTGCAGGCGCGCATTCAGCTCGATGAAGTAGTACGAGCCGTCAGGCGCGAGCAGAAACTCGAAGGTGCCAGCGTTCAGGTACGAGATCGCGCGACAGGCCCGCGCCACCGCGGTCTCCATCGCCTCGCGCGTCGCGTCGTCGAGCGCCGGTGACGGGGACTCCTCGATCAACTTCTGGTGACGGCGTTGAATCGAGCATTCGCGCTCGCCGAGCGTGAGCACACCGCCGTCGGCATCGCACAACACCTGCACCTCGACGTGTCGGGCCGGTGTGATCAGCTTCTCGAGGTAGAGCGTGCCGTCGCCGAACGCCGCCTGGGCCTCACCGCTCGCGCGCTCGAACGCGTCGTCGAGGTCATCGGCTCGCTCGACCAGGCGCATTCCTTTCCCACCGCCGCCCGCGGATGCCTTCAACAGCACCGGATAGCCGAGCTCGGCGGCTGCCCTGGCTGCTTCATCGGCTCCGACGGCTTCCGTGCCCGGCACCAGCGGCAGCCCGGCCGCTGCCAGTTCTCGCTTGGCCTCGACCTTGTCACCCATGCGCGCCATCACGTCTGCGTCGGGGCCGATGAAGACGAGGTCGTTGTCCTCGCACGCGCGGACGAAGTCCGGGTTCTCAGACAGGAACCCGTAGCCCGGATGGACGGCTTCGCAACCGGTCGTCTCGCCGGCCGCCACAACCGAGGCGATGTTGAGGTAGCTCTCGGTTGCCGAGGGCGGTCCGATGCAGACGGACCGGTCTGCGAGACGCGTCGGAAGCGTTCCGGCGTCCGCAGTCGAGTAGACGGCGACAGCCTCGATATCGAGCTCGTGCAACGCGCGGATCACCCGCACCGCGATCTCGCCGCGGTTGGCAACGAGCACGCGCGAGAACATCGTTAGAGCGCGTCCAGCGGACGGCCGTTCAGCGGCTCCAGTTCGAACAGAAGCTGGCCGAATTCCACCGGCTGTGCGTTCTCGACGTGGATCGCGCGGACGACGGCTTCGACGTCGGACTTGACCTCGTTCATGAGCTTCATCGCCTCGAGGATGCACAACGTCTGACCCGCGCCGATCGGCTGTCCTTCCTCGACGAACGGGTCCGCCCCAGGCTGCGGTGCCCGGTAGAAGGTTCCGACCATCGGCGCCTCGACGCGCACGATGCCGTTCGAGGGGGCCACCGGCTCGAGCTCCGCCTCTTGCGGCTCGCCGAAGAGCGATTCCGTAGGCGCCGCCGGGACTTCACGATCTTCCGTCCGCCGCACGGAGACGCGCATGCCCGACTCCTCGATCGTCACCTCGCCGATGCCCGTCTCCTGCACGATGCGCACGAGCTCGCGAATGCGCTCCGCGCGAGCCTGGTCGATGCCACCGGTCGCGAGCGTCTCGTCGCCGCTGGATCGCCCGCGGATCGTCCGCAGAAGCGGTTCCGCATCGTCGCCGAAGAGACCGAGCAGAAGCAGCTCCTCCTCGCTCGACGCGAGCCCTTCCGACTGCGCCCGAACTTCCTGCAGAGGAGGAGCCGTAGTGTCCTCGACCGAATCGGGGTCGGCCGTGAGACCGATCGCGCGCTGAATCGACTTGTCGATCGGGGCGGGAGTCGTTCCGAGATGGCCCGCAACAAGCGCTCGGAGCTCGTCCACCACGACCGAGTAGCGGCTCGAGGAGAGGACGTTCAGGAGCGCCTGTGAACCGAGCACCTGACCGATCGGCGAAGCGAGAGGCGGCCAGCCGACCTCGGCCCGGATTCGGATCAGCTCTTCGATCGTCTCGTCGAGCCGGTCTCCGGCTGCCTGCGCGCGGAGGTTCGAGTCCAGCGCGGTGACGAGGCTGGCAGGTAGGTCGTGTTGAGCGGCGCGAGCGGCAATGCGCGGTGCGAGCGGCGTGACCGGCTCGTCGCCAATGTGCTCGTCGACGACGTCGGAGGCGGCCCAGAGCGCCTGCACGTCGACGTCGCACTCGAGCCCGAGGCCCGAGAGCGCCTCGGCCAGAGCCTCACCCGACACGCGATGCAAGATCAGCGCGATCGGGAACACCGCGCACGCCATCAGCTCGGCACCGGCACGCGCAGCTTCGAGCGCCGCCGCAAGCGCGTTTCCACCGGATCCCTGACAGTAGATGCCGACCGGTAGACCGGTCGCCTCGCGCAAGCCCGTGACGAGCTCGCGCGCCCGATGCGGCTGCAGCGAGCCGGTCGGGTCGTGCAACAGCACGCGAGCGGCCCCGAGGTTCGGAAGCTCCCCGGCCTGCTCCATCAGCGGATCCGTCTCACCGGTGCGGCCGGGGCTGTAGACGAGCCCCGCCTCGAACTCCCCGCCGGCCCTCGCGACTGCATCGGCGGCCTCACGGAGATTCGAGACGTCGTTGAGCGGATCGTGAAGCCGGAAGACGTCGATTCCGTTCTCCGCGGCGGACGCGATGAATCGGCGGATGAAGTCGTTGTCGACCGGCCGGGAGCCGACGAGGAAGCGGCCTCGAAGCGCCAAGCCGAGCGGTGTCTCGACATTCGCCTTCAACGCTCGGATGCGCTCCCAGGGGCTCTCGACACCTCGACGCACCGCACTGTCGAAGCAACCGCCACCCGAGACCTCGAGGTAGGCGAACCCGGCGCGATCGAGGATTCGCGCGATGTTCAGCTGCTCGGCAGTCGACAGCCGCCCGGCGAGCGGCTCCTGCCCGAGCAGGCGAATAGTCGTGTCGGCAAGCGCCGGCATGCGGGGAGCCTAGCGCCGCCGCGATAGGTTTTCTCCCGCGATGGACGTACGAGAGCTTCGGCCGGGCCTGTGGCGCTGGACAGCGGCTCACCCTGAATGGGAGCACGCCGAACACTGGGGCCCGGAAGTCGGCTCAGTCTACGCCGAGCTGCCGGATGCGCTCGTCATGGTTGACCCGCTCGTGCCGCAGGACGAGGAGGACCGCTTCTGGGAGGCTCTCGACCGAGACGTCGAGCGGGTCGGGAAGCCCGTGCACGTCCTCCTGACGGTGCACTGGCACGAGCGGAGCGTCGCCGCCGTGCTCGACCGATACAAGGCAACGCTCTGGCGCCCGGAGGAGAAAGGCGAGCTCCCGGCCGGCGTGCATGCCGAAGTCGTGAAGGGAAGCGACTGGGTCGAGGCGCTTTTCTTCCTCGAGCCGCACCGCGCACTCATTGCGGGCGACCTCCTTATCGGGAAGGCCGGCGGAGGCATCGAGCTTCCTGTGGGCTGGTTCCCGAAAGGCGAACAGGACTGGGCCCAGCAGGAGCTGAAACCGGAGTTACGGAAGCGCCTCGCTGAGCTTCCGGTCGAGCTCGTAGTCGTCTCGCACGGCGAGCCGGTGCTCGAAGACGGCGCGGCCGCGCTGGAGCGTGCGCTCGCCTAGGCCCGCGAGATGTACCGCTTCTCGCGCGGGTCGACCTTGATGCGCTCGCCCGGGTTCACGAAGAGCGGGACCTGAACCACTGCGCCGGTCTCGAGGGTCGCGGGCTTCGTCACGTTCGAGACGGTGTCCCCCTTCACGCCGGGCTCCGTCTCGGACACCGCAAGCTCGACCGACGAAGGGAGCTGGACACCCGACGGCTTGCCGTTGACCAGCATGATCTGAACCGAGCTCGACGGAAGCATGAACTCGAGCGCATCCTCGACAATGGCATGCGGCAGCGACGTCTGCTCGTAGGTGTCGGTGTCCATGAAGACCACTTCGTCACCGGCGTCGTAGAGGTACTGCATCTCTTTCGTCTCCGTGCGGACGCGTGCGAACTTCTCGCCTGCGCGGAACGTCCGGTCGACGACGGAACCGCTGTCGAGCCCCTTGAGCTTCGTCCGGACGAAGGCTCCGCCCTTACCGGGCTTGACGTGCTGAAACTCGACGATGCGCCAGTAGGCGCCGTCGAGCTCGATGTGCATCCCGTTCTTGAACTGATTGGTATTGACGGTCTCGGCCACGGCGCAGAAGACTAGCGGTCAGCTGACGGTGATCAGATCCTTCCGAAAGCCGGTGAGGTTCTCGAAGCCGCCCTCGGTCACGACGATGTTGTCCTCGATCCGGATGCCGGCCCGACCCTCGAGGTAGATACCGGGCTCGACCGTGACCACGTTGCCCGCGGCCACCGTGTCGGACGACTCCATGGACAGGCGCGGAGCCTCGTGCACCTCGAGGCCAAGCCCGTGACCGAGCCCGTGCCCGAAGGTCCCGGCAAAGACCGTCTCGTCGACGACTCGTCGCGCAGCGGCATCGGCATCGAAGCCCTTGACGCCGGACCGCAGCGCGTCGAAGCCCGCCTGCTGGGCAGCGAGCACGACCGCATAAGCCTGCTTGACCGACGCCTCGACAAACCCGGTGGTAAAGGTGCGCGTGTAGTCGGACACGTAGCCGCCGACGACGCAACCCGTGTCCACGATGATCGTCTCGCCGCGACCGATCGGCCGGTCGGTGGCGCGGCCGTGCGGACGAGCCGAATTCGGGCCGGCGGCGACGATCGTCTCGAAGGCAACCGCGTCCGCGCCCTCGTCGTGGAAGAGCTGTTCGATCGTCCAGGCGACGTCGCGCTCGGTTCTGCCGACGAAGGGTTCCGCGATCAGGCGCTCGAACATTCGGTCCGTGATCTCGCAGGCCCGCCTGATCGACGCGAGCTCGCCGTCGTCCTTGACTGCGCGCAGCTGCTCGACGAGCCCACGGCGGGGAACCGGCTCGATCGCGCCGCCGCGAAGCGTCTCGTACCCGGAGTAGGAGACGAAGTCGGCCTCGAAGCCGATCGGGCCCGACAACCTGCCGGCGAGATCCTTCAGGAGCGCGCGTTTCGTCTCCTCGAACTCGACACCCTCGACCGCCCGCGCTGCCTCCGAGTAGCGAAAGTCGGTGAAGAGCCGCGCGCGCTCGCGCTCGACGAGAAGCGCGGCGTTCGAGCTCTTGAACCCGAAGAGGTAGTGGATGTTCGTGGGGTTCGTGACGAGCAGCGGCTCTTCCAGCGACTCGCGTAGCCGCTCGATTCGCGGGTTCATGTAGCCGCTCCTACTTGCCCGACGATGAACTCGAGTGCCTCGCGATAACCGTCGGGGCCCTTGCCGAGGACACGCTTCGCGGCCAGGTCGGCGATGACGGACTTGCGCCGCCACTCTTCACGCTCCTCGATGTTGGAGAGGTGCACCTCGACGATCGGCGCCTGGAACAGCTCGAGCGCATCCCGGATCGCATAGGAGTAGTGCGTCCACGCACCGGGGTTGGCAATGATGCCGTCGGCCGTTTCGACTGCGTCGTGGCACCACTCGACGTATTCCCCCTCATGGTTCGTCTGCCGGCACCGCACGGCACAACCGAGTTCCGCAGCCCACTCGTAGATTCGCGTTTCCAGCTCCGAGAGGGAGAGACCGCCGTAGAGCGCAGGATCGCGACGTGCGAGGACGTCGAGGTTGACCCCGTTCAGGACGACGACCTGCATCGGCGCACTCTAATCCGCGATCAGCTCGTTCAGCGCCGTGCGAACTTCGGCCTCAGGGCGGGTCGCGACAACAGGCCCGTCCTCGTTCAGCAGCACGAGTCGTAGCTCACCACGCTCCGACTTCTTGTCGCGCTGAAGCGCAGCCCAGGCACGGTCGCGGTCGACCGGTACAGGTCGCGGTGCAAGCAATTCCTCGACGACATCCGTGGAACGCCCGGAGAGTCGAAGTGCGGCGAGCAGCCCAAGCGCGACGGCACTCCCGTGGCTCAGTCCGTCGTACCCGGCCGCGGCCTCGAGCGCGTGCGCGAAGGTGTGGCCCAGGTTCAGGATCGCACGGCGTCCCCGGTCGAACGGATCTCCGAGACAGATACCGGCCTTGAACGCCGCCGCCCCGCGGATCAGCTCGTCCTCGCCGAGCTCCCAGAGAGGACGGCCCGCCAGGAGCCCCGTCTTCACCACCTCGGCCATGCCGTCGCGGCGCTGAGTCTCGCTGAGAGTGGCGAGCACGTCCGGATCGACGACGACGCCTGCCGGATAGTGAAACGCGCCGACGAGATTCTTGCCCGCCGCAAGGTCGATGGCCGTCTTGCCGCCGATCGCGGCGTCCACCTGCCCGAGCAGCGTCGTCGGCAGTGCGAGCCAGCGCACGCCACGGAGATACGTCGCGGCCGCGAGACCTGCGACGTCCGTCGTCGAACCGCCGCCGTAACCGACGATCGTTCCAGTGCGGTCGAGGTCGAGATCTGCCCATAACTGCGCGAGGACCGAAGTCGTCTTGGCGGCCTCACCGCGCGGAACCGCGTGCACCTGGTTCGGCCTGAAGCCGAGTGGATGCAGCCCGAGCACGTGTTCGTCGGCGATCACCGCGACGGGACCGGCAACATCGAGACCGGCCAGTCGACCGCGCGCGACCTCGATCTCGAGTGCGGCGAGCAGCACATCGTCGACGCTCCGCACGGAAGTAGCCGAGACCTGGTCGTAGAGGGGCTGCCGCTCGTCGAAGAGCGCCCTGAACGCTTCTTCGTCCCGCGCAAGCGGACGATCGCTTCGCCGGACGCGCTCCCAGGCCGCCGCTGGGTCGACCTCGACCCGGACGGTGTAGGCACGACTGCGCAGTAGGTCGCGCGTGCGCTCGGAAAGGACTGCTCCGCCGCCGAGCGCGATCACGGCCGGCTCCGGCGAGGAGAGCACCTCCGCGGCGAGCTCCTCTTCGAGGCGACGGAACTCCGGCTCGCCCCGCTCGAAGAGCTCGGCGACGGGAGCATGGCGGCGTTCGATCTCACGGTCGAGATCGACGAAGAGTCGCCCGCTCAGCCGCGCGGCTTTCTCGCCCAGCGTCGACTTGCCAGCGCCCATGAAGCCGACGAGCGCGAGGTGACGCCCGAGCGCGCCTACCTGGGTGACCAGTCGATCCGCTCCAGATAAGCGCGGTGTGCAGCGAGGAGATCGGCGAGCGCGTCGCCGCCGAACTTGTCCTTCGCGGCGCGCGCGAGCTCCCACGCGACGCAGGCCTCGGCGACGACGGCAAGGGCTTCCACCGCAGCTGTGTCGCTGCGTTCGACGAGCGCCTCCGCGGGCTCGCCCGTTTGCAGGTCGATCGAGGCCAGGGGCTTCATCAGCGTCGGGAGCGGTTTCATCGCAGCGCGGACGACGATCTCCTCGCCGTTCGACACGCCGCCCTCGATCCCACCTGCGCGATTCGTCTTGCGATAGAGGCCGCGCTCGTCCCGCAGGATCTCGTCGTGCGCCTCGGACCCGCGCTTGGCTGCAAGTGCGAACCCTTCACCGATCTCCACTCCTTTGACCGCCTGGGTCCCCATGAGCGACGCGGCGAGGCGTGCGTCGAGACGCTCGTCCTTCGTCGCATAGGCGCCCAGTCCGGGCGGCACGCCGCGTGCGCGCACCTCGACGACACCGCCGACGGTGTCGCGATCCGCGCGTGCGGCGTCCACCTGCTGCTCGAGGTCCGCCGTCACCACACGACCTTCGACTGCGATTCCGAGCCCCGCAATCAGCGCTTTTGCCACCGCACCTGCAGCCACGATCACGGCAGTGTGTCGCGCGCTCGCGCGCTCGAGCACATCGCGCACATCGGCGAACCCGTACTTCAACATCCCCGCGAGATCGGCATGTCCCGGCCGCGGCAGCGTGACTTCTTTGGTTCCCTTGCCCGCCGGCTCACCATCAGGTGGCCACGGGCTCATCCCCCACTCCCAGTTCTTGTGATCGCGGTTGCGCACAACAAGCGCAAGCGGAGTCCCGAGCGTGCGTCCGTGGCGCAGGCCGGAGAGCACCTCGACCGTGTCCTGCTCGATCTGCTGGCGTGGACTACGGCCATAGCCCTGTTGGCGCCTGTACAGGTCGGCGTCGATCGCGGTCTTGTCGAGGACGAGGCCTGAAGGAAGGCCGCAAACGATCGCGACAAGCGCCGGGCCGTGCGATTCGCCCGCCGTGACCAGGCTCAATGCCACGGGCCAAGCCTAAGGGTGATCGAGGTCGTCATCAGGTCCGATCCGGGTGGCTCCTGAGAGCAGCGCTCATGATCTCGACCGGCGCCTGCACACCCGTCCACAGCTCGAAGGACGCCGCGCCCTGAGCGAGGAGGACCTCGAGCCCGTCGACGACAGCCCCGCCGGCAGCCTCGGCAGCGACAGCGGTCGCGGTCCTCGGATACGGAAGATCGATCAGCGTCTGTCCCGGTCGAAGCTCCGCCAGCACCTCATCTCGCTCCGACGTCGCGTTGACCACGAGATCTACCAGCGATACGTCCGGTGGCCAGGTGCCTCGGCGTGAGAAGCGGAGTGCATTCGGCAGCGCCACCGCAAAGGCTGCTGCCGCGCCGCCGTCTCCGAGGATCGCGACGCGGTCAAAGTCGAGCCCGCGGAGGATCGCCGCATCGGTGGAGTACGCGCGAAGCCGACCGTCTTCGACGACGAGGGTGTTGACGGACTGTTCGTCGGTTTCCACGAGCTTGGTCACGGCGAGCTTGTGGGGAGTGGTCACGTTCGCGCCCGCAAAGCCGAGCGCGACCAGGCCGCGCAGCGCATCCTCGAGCTGTTCACGGGCGACCTGCAGCGGCAGGTACACCCAGTTAAGCCCTCGTGCCGCGAACGCGGCGTTCTGCATTCGCGGGGACAGCGACTGCGAGACCGGATCGCCGAGCAACCCGACGAGCCGGGTCTCACCGGAGATCATGGGCCGCCGTAGCCGTGCGCGTTCGCGTAATCCTGGAAGGCCTTGTAGCTCGAGGTGAAGAAGTGATGCTTCTTGTCGGGCTTGCGCACGAAGTAGAGGTACTTGACCTTGGCCGGGTGCGCAGCGGCCTGCATCGACGCGAGCCCGGGGCTCGCGATCGGCGTCGGCGGTAGTCCCTGCCGCTTGCGCGTGTTGTAGGGCGAGTTGCTGTCGAGCTGCGACTGATGGATCGACTCCGTGGGCGGAATGTTGAGCCCGTAGCGGAGCGTCGCGTCGATCCCGAGCGGCATGCCTGCATGAAGCCGGTTGTAGATCACTGCCGAGACGAGCTGCCGCTCGTCGGGCGAAAGCGTCTCCTTCTCAACCATTGACGCGATGATGAGCACGTCGTACGGCGTCAGGTTCTTCGAGCGCGCATAGCCGAGGTCGATCTGCTTCCAGTTCTCACAGAACGCATCGAGCTGATTCTGGACGAGCTGCAGCGAAGAGGTCTGCTGGAAGAACTCGTAGGTCGCCGGGAAGAGGAAACCTTCGATCCGTTTCGGCTTCGCGCGAAAACAGCTCGGCACCCGCGGTGTGGCCGTCGCGGCGAGATAGGACCGCCTGGCGAGCTTCGGACGGCTCTTCGACTTGCGCGCTGCGATCTTGGCGACCGCCTCGACCCGGTCGGCCATCTGCTTGCGGGTGAACCCCTCGGGAAAGACGACGTGAAACGGCTTCGGCATCGCGATCACCGTCACGACGGGCCCGGTCGCGGTCGAGCGCGTCACCGTCCTGTACACCAGCGTGCTCGAGAGCGTCGTCGGCGGGCCGCTGCTGCTGCTGTTGTCGCCACCGCCGATCGCAGCGACCGCGAGCCAGCCGAGACCACCGAGCAGGAGGACGAGGACACCGAGCGCGAGAATCCGGCGCCGCGCGACCTGGCCCGGGTTCGGACCTTCCGGCGGGCGGCCTTGCCGCGGCGGTATTACGCCCCGGCGCCGCTTGTCCATGTGAGATAGCCGGCGAGTAGGTGGGCCGCAGCGCGCGCGTCCTCGGGTGCATCGGAAGGAGCTTGTTCGGCGAGATCGGTCGTGAACCGCTCGTCATAGGTGACGACCGGAACACTGATCACGTCGGTGAGCGCTTCGACGAAGCGCTCCGTCTCGGTCGCCTGCTCTCCGCGCTCGCCGCGCAGGGTCAGCGGCATCCCGACGACGACACGCTCGGCCTGTTCCTCGCCGATCAAAGCGGCGAGGCGCGCGAGCCCGTCGCCGCTCGCGGCGCTCTCCACCACGCACAAAGGCCGCGCGATCGTGCCGGTCGGGTCCGAGACGGCGACGCCGGTCCGGGCCCGGCCGAAGTCCAGTGCGAGAACCTTCACTCGAGCGCTTTGGCGATCGCTTGCTT
>DATMZV010000152.1:0-4493 GCA_035573355.1 Gaiellaceae bacterium
GCCGTAGCGGCGGTACCAGTTGAGCCGCTCGTCGATCCAGTAGCGGTACCACTTGTCTGCCTCGTCCGGCGGGACGAAGAACTCCATCTCCATCTGCTCGAACTCGCGCACGCGGAAGAGGAAGTTGCCGGGGGTGATCTCGTTGCGAAACGACTTTCCGGTCTGGGCGATTCCGAACGGCGGTTTGCGTCTCGCGATCTGGAGGACGTTCTTGAAGTTGATGAAGATTCCCTGCGCTGTCTCGGGCCGGAGGAAGGCACGCGAGCCCTCTTCCTGGAGCGCGCCGACCGTCGTCTCGAACATCAGGTTGAACTGGCGCGGCTCGGTCAGGTCGCACTCGGGCGTCTCACCGGGCCGCTTGCTCGGCTTGCGCCCGCAGTTCGAGTCCTCCAGCTTGTCCGCCCGGAAGCGCAGCTTGCAGGTACGGCAGTCGATCAGCGGGTCGCTGAACCCGCCGACATGGCCGGACGCCTCCCAGACCCTGGGATGCAGGATCACCGCCGAGTCGATTGCGACGATGTCGTCGCGGTTTCGCACCATCGCCTCGAACCAGCGCGCCCGGATGTTGTTCTTCATCAGGACGCCGTAGTGGCCGTAGTCGAACGTCGAGCCCATGCCGCCGTAGATCTCGGAGGACGGGAAGACGAACCCGCGTCGGCGGGAGAGCGAAACGATCTTGTCCATCGTCACCGGCTCGGTCACAGGCCGGGGACGTTATCCGACGCGTTTTGGCTAGCGCGCGTAGACGAGCAACGACCCGACGCCGAGGACCAGCCCCGCCGTCACGGCCAGGATGAGGAACGGCGACACGCCGTGGTGGCCTCCGTCGGTCTTCGGCGCAACGGCGGTCTTCGGTGCAGCGGCGACCTTCGTCACGCCCTCGGTCCTGACGCGGGCCTGCATTGCACGCGTGATGTCGCTCTCGGCGCTCGAGTAGATGCGTAGATCCTCCGGCAGGCTTGCAAGTGCCTCCCGGTAGCAGTCGACGGGATAGACGCGGTCCATGCGGCCGTCGCGCCAGTCGGCGAGAAGTCGCGACGCGCAATCCGGGGTCGCGGCTGCGGCAGATCCGCAGACAGCGAGCGCGGCCAGCGCTGCGGCCACGAACGCCACCAGATGGAGCCTCCCCCGAGCCATGGTTTCAACGTGCCCACAGGGTCTAAGAGCATGCTTAGAAGGAAGTAAGGGCTTTTTAAAGACGTGTCCCGGCGCCCTGGGGACGCCAGCCACTAGCCTCCCGCCCGATGGCGCAACGCGTGGAACTGCACATCGTCTCCGACTCCACCGGGGAGACTGCTGCGCGGCTCGTGCAGGCGCTGGAGGCGCAGTTCCCTGAACAGGAGTTCGAGGAGGTGCGCCACACCCGGGCCGAGACAGTGGCGGATCTCGAGCGCGCAGTCCTGAGCGCCCGCGGCCACGCCGCGGTCGTCATCTACACGCTCGTCGATCCGGAGCTTCGCGATGCGATGCGCCGCCTTTGCCGTCGTGCCCGCGTGCACTACTGCGATCTCCTCGGTCACCCGATCGACGCCGTCGCCCGCGTGTCAGGCCAGACAGCCCGCATGACGCCCGGCTCGCGGGCGCCGCTCACTCCCGCGTACTTCCGCCGAATCGAGGCGATGGAGTTCGCGGTCAAGTACGACGACGGCGTGGGGGCGGGGCTGGACGAGGCGGACATCGTGCTCGTCGGCGTCTCGCGCACCTCGAAGACGCCCCTGTCGATCTACCTCGGGTACCTCGGGCACAAGGTGGCGAACGTTCCGATCGTGAAAGGGATCCCGACGCCGAAGGAGCTGTTCGAGCTCGATCCCGCCAAGATCGTCGGGCTCACGATCCATGCCGACCGCCTTGCGGAGATTCGGCGTGCCCGGGTGAAAAACCTCGGCGCCAACAACCGGCTCTACTCCGGCCTGACCGAGGTCTACGACGAGCTCGAGGAGGCGACGGCGGTCCAGCGCCGGCTCGGTTGTCCCGTGATCGACATCTCGGAGCTTTCGATCGAGGAGACCGCACAGCGGATCCTCCGTACCGTGGAGGGCCGGAAGGCCGAGGCCGCGGCCGCCGAGGCCACGTGACGGCAAAGCCGCCCGTCCCCTGGTGGCGCTGGGCCATCTGGTGGATGCTGCTCGGCCTGTCGCTGCTTGTCTTCTACGTCCTGCTCACGCCCATCTGGCTGGGGCTGAGAGGGCTTGCGTGGCTCGCGGAATTCCGCTCGCGCCGACGCCGCGACCGTTGATATAGAAGTAGGAGAGACCTATATCGAGGGAGCTATACTTTTGCCGATGTAGTCGGGTCTCTCCGCGACGCTGGACAGAGCGGACTCGCCGGCGAGGCCGCTCGTCTCTCAGCCGAGAAGCCGGGCCTCGAGTGGATGCTCGCCGTCGGGCTCGACCCGGTACGCCGTCGAGCCGGGCCTCGAGGTGAGGACCTCGTGGAGCTCCGTGCCGACGAAGTGGAGCGCCACGGCGTCGTCCGCCGCCAGACCTGGCGGCAGGCCCGCCCTAACGAGCTCCGTGTAGACCGGCCGCCGGCGCTCCTCGCCGTCGTAGTGCGGGCAGGCGCTGCCGGGCAGAAATCCGAGGCACTCCATCGACGCGAGCTCTGGGCCGAACGAATCGGTGACACCGTGCTCGAACCAGCAGATCATTCCGGCGCTCCAGCCGGTCAATACGATGCCGCGCTCCCAGGCTTCGCGCAGCACCGTGTCGAAGCCGTGCACGCGCCAGATCGCGAGTGCGTTTGCGGTGTTACCGCCGGTGACGAGGACGATGTCCTGGTCGAGCACGAGCTCACGGAGGTTCGCAGGGGGCCACGGCGAGAAGTGCAGGTGCGTCATCTCGACGCGTCCGTGCAGGCGCTCGTACCACGCCACGGTATGGGCCGGATCCTCCATGCCGGGAGTCGGGACGTAGAGCAGTCGCTTTCCGTGGGCGATTCCCAGCACGTAGTCGAGAAGCGTCTCGTCGGTGAGCCCACCCATCGCCACGATCGTCGGCTCAGGCATAACGCCGAGTATTGCAGGGCATTTGTGAGAGGATCCCCGCCTTGACGGCCCACCGCTACGTCTATGACTTCGACGAGCCTTCCGAGGGAGGCCGTGAGCTCCTCGGCGGGAAGGGCGTCGGGCTCGCCGAGATGACGCAACTGGGCGTTCCGGTCCCTGCGGGCTTCACGATCACGACCGATGCGTGCCGCGCGTACCGATCGAACGCCAAGGCGCTGCCGGATGGGCTCGCGGACGAGATCGACCATCACCTCGAGGCGCTGGAGCGGAAGACGGGCAAAACGTTCGGCGACACGAGCGACCCGCTGCTCGTCTCGGTCCGCTCGGGCGCCGCGGTCTCGATGCCGGGGATGATGGACACGATCCTGAACCTCGGGCTCAACGACAAGGCGCTGCAGGGCCTCGCGGGCGCGACAGGCAACGAGCGGTTCGCGAACGATTCCTACCGCCGCCTGATTCAGATGTACGGCGAGGTGGTCGACGGAATCGCGGGACACCGCTTCGAGCAGGCGCTGACCGATCTCAAGAAGTCGCGCGGCGTCTCCCAGGACGTCGACCTCGCCGCCGAGGATCTCGGCGAGCTGATCGCGACCTACAAGCACATCTACGAGGAAGAGACCGGTGAAGGCTTTCCGCAGGATCCGCGCGACCAGCTGACGCGGGCCGTCGAGGCGGTCTTCGATTCGTGGGATGCGCCACGCGCCATCGTCTACAGGCGCCAATACGACATCTCCGACGAGCTCGGCACGGCGGTCAACGTCGTGCAGATGGTCTTCGGAAACAAGGGCGAGGAGTCAGGCACGGGCGTCGCGTTCACGCGTGACCCGTCGACCGGCGAGCCCGGTCTCTACGGTGAGTTCCTCGCCAACGCGCAGGGCGAAGACGTCGTCGCCGGGATCCGCACCCCGGAGCCGCTCGCGCGGATGGAACAGAAGCTGCCCGCGGCGTTCGAGCAGCTGCTCGAAACGATGCGGCGGCTCGAGGAGCACTACCAGGACGTGCAGGACATCGAGTTCACCGTCGAGGACAATGCGCTCTATCTGCTGCAGACTCGGTCGGCGAAGCGCACGGCCGCCGCTTCGGTGAAGTCCGCGGTCGACATGGTCGACGAAGGGTTGATCTCGCGCGAGCAGGCGGTGACGCGCATCGACCCGGCGCAGCTCGAGCAGCTGTTGCATCCGATGATCGATCCAACGGCAGACTGGGAGGTGGCGGCCAAGGGCCTGAACGCCTCGCCGGGCGCGGCCTGCGGGAAGATCGTGCTCGACGCGGACACCGCCGAGCAACGCGGCGCCGCAGGTGAGAGCGTGATCCTCGTCCGTTGGGAGACCACGCCGGACGACATCCACGGACTGATCCAGGCGGCAGGGATCCTGACCGCCCACGGCGGCATGACGTCTCACGCAGCAGTCGTGGCGCGCGGGATGGGCAAGCCCTGCGTCGCCGGCTGCGATGCGCTGTCGATCGACCTCGGTGCGCGGACGATCAC
>DATMZV010000153.1:0-3239 GCA_035573355.1 Gaiellaceae bacterium
CGAGGGTGTTCCGTCCCCGGCGAAGAAGGGCGCGCCCATCAGTGTCGACGGTGGCGGGACCGCCGCATTCGTCTTCAAGACGATCGCCGATCCATTCGCGGGGCGCATCAACGTCTTCCGCGTGCTGAACGGCACGCTGAACGGAGACTCGACGATCGTGAACGGCCGCTCGCACGCCAAGGAGCGGCTCGGACAGCTGATGGAGTTGCAGGGCAAGGATCACGTTCAGGTGTCGGAGTTCGGCGAGGGTGACATCGGCGCCGTCGCCAAGCTGAAGGAGACGCAGACCGGTGACGTGCTGCTGGACGCCGAGCGGCAGGTCGAGCTGCCCGACATCGGCTTTCCCGAGCCCGTGATGAGCTTCGCCGTGACGCCGAAGGCGAAGGGCGACGAAGAAAAGATGGCAGCCGGATTGCGTCGGCTCGGTGAGGAGGATCCGACGATCCAGATGCGTCGCGATCCGCAGACGGGCGAGCAGCTGCTGACCGGGCTCTCGCAGATCCACGTCGAGGTTGCCGTCGACCGTCTGAAGAGTCGCTTCAACGTCGAGGTCGAGCTGCATCAGCCGCGGGTCCCCTACCTGGAGACGATCCGCAAAGAAGCACGCGCGCAAGGCCGTTACAAGAAGCAGACCGGCGGGCGCGGTCAGTTCGGCGACTGCGTGATCGTCCTCGAGCCGCTGGACGGCCATCAGGGCTACGAGTTCGTCGACAAGATCGTCGGCGGCGTGATTCCCCAGAGCTTTCGCCCTGCGGTCGACAAAGGCATTCAGGAGGCGATGGTGCACGGCGAGCTTGCCGGGGCACCGGTGCAGGGTCTGCGCGTCGTCCTGGTCGATGGCTCGTACCACACGGTCGACTCCTCCGAGATGGCGTTCAAGATCGCCGGCTCGATGGCGTTCAAGTCGGCGTACGAGAAGGCAGACCCGGTCTTGCTCGAGCCGATCATGGAGCTCGAGGTGACGACGCCGGACGAGGCCGTCGGTGCGGTCAACGGTGACCTCAACTCCCGGCGCGGCCGCCTGCAAGGAATGGAACCGACCGGCGGGATGACCACGATCAAGGCCGAGGTCCCGATGGCGGAAATCCTCACCTACTCGCAGGCGCTGACGTCGATGACCGGCGGGCGCGGCGACTATCACATGCACTTCCTGCGCTACGAAGAAGTCCCGACACACATCGCGCAAAAAATCATCGACGAGACGAAGAAGGAGCAGGAAGAGGCCAAGGTCTGATGACCGCGAGCGAGAAGCCGCCCGCACTCGACCCCGAGCTCGTCCACGAGTTCGTTTTGAAGTCGCACGGCGATCTCGAGACGGTGAAGCGCCTTCTCGAGGAAGCGCCGGCGCTCGTGAACTGCGCGTGGGATTGGGGTGGAGGCGACTGGGAGACCGGTCTCGGCGCAGCCTCACACGTAGGCCACCGCGAGATCGCGCTCTTCCTCCTCGACCGCGGTGCGCGTATGGACATTTTCGCCGCGGCGATGCTCGGCGAGACCGAGATCGTTCAGGCGATCCTCGCCTCGACTCCAGGCGCGCGCGATGCCTTAGGGCCACACGGGATTCCGCTCGTCAAGCATGCGGAGGCGGGCGGCGAGCAGGCCCGCGACATGCTCGCTCTCCTGCAGCACGCAGAGGCGACGGCCTGAGGCCGTCGCCTGCGGCTTTTTCTAACTACACGCTCTGAGTCTCTTGCGATCCGCTCGGCTTGAGCCGTTCGATCAGATCGGAGACGTCGGCGAGCTCCTGTTCCAGGTCTCGCTGATACGACTCGAGCCGTTCGAGGACGTTCTCACGGTCGTACCAGCGCTGGCCGAAGCCTCGATGGTGTCGTCTGCGTCCGTGGTGCATGTTCACCTCCCTTCGTAGCGCTCCAAAAAATCGTCGATGCGGCTGCGCGAACGGCCGAGGGCGGCGGCCCATTCGTCGAGGAGGCGTCGCCCCTCCTCGGTCAGCTCGTAGGTGCGCTTCGCCGGACCGGGCGCGCCGGACTCCCAGCGAGAGGTAACGAGGCCGTCCTCTTCGAGCGCCCGGAGGACCCGGTAGAGGTTGCCCATGTCGACGCGTGCCTCCCCGGTCAGGGTGGGCAACGCTTCGAGGAGCTCATAACCGTGGGTGGCGCGCTCGCGCAGCAACAACAGCAGGGCCGGCTCGCTGAACCGCTCCACCCGGGCGCGCACGCCCCAGTGGCCGGGCCGGACCATCCTCCGGCAACGTGCTCCACGGCCGCCCCGGGACCTCATCGCCTTCCTACATGTAAAACACACATGTGATCGACCTTAGCAACAGTTGCCTGGCGTGGAGCGTGGGCTAGGGTCCATAGCGTGGTGAGACAAGTGGCCAGACACCCGGTGAAGCGCGTGTGCGCGGTCTGCGAGCGAACGCTCCTGACCGGCGAGCGCGCGATCCGGTTTTCGCCCAACGGCGAGGAGTTCGTCGACGTGTGTCCGCTCTGCCAGGAGGTCGCGCTCGACTACGGCTGGGTCAAGGAAGGCAGCCCGACCTCGCCGACCGTTCCGAGCCAGCGCCGCAAGCGCCGGCGCGGCCTCGCCTCGCTCTTCGATCCCAGGCGACAGCCGCCGGACGATCCCGTCGTCTCCGAGCCGATCCTGCGTCGGCTCTCTGCTCCCGAGCAGCAGATGGTGGAGGCGGCCGACATCTTCAACTCGAGTGACTACCGCCGCACGGTCGGCGGCATCGCGAAGAGTCTCGGCGAGCCGCGCGCGAGCATCATCCCCCTCTCGGGCGTGATGGGGGAGCTCGTCGTCACCGTTGCGTGGGACATCTCGTGGTACCAGTACCGCGTCACGCCAGAGGCCGCGCAGCCGGTCCGGCTGGCCGAGCGCGGCCACGAGCTCGGCGATCTCGACGGCGGCTACAAGCGGTGGAACGCACGGATCGAGCCGGACGGCCGGCTCGTCCCGGAGATCTCGCCGCTCTGACGCTCTGGCGCCGACCCGCGCCGGTCTTACAATCAGAGCGTGATCTATTGCGTCATCCCGCCGGAGCTCGCTGACGAGCTGTACGACAAGATGGTCGAGTACTACAAGGACAACCCGAACGTCACCGTGATCATCGACCGGCGCAAGGGGCCTGACAGGCGGAACCGCAAGGGCGGCGACGACGCAAAATACGCGGAGCAGCGGGAGACCCGCGACCGGCGCCGCGCCCGGATCCCCGGCACCTTCCCCGAGACCGAGGGCTCGTCTGAGTAGACTCGCCCCGTGGCATTGACGGGGAC
>DATMZV010000154.1:0-8795 GCA_035573355.1 Gaiellaceae bacterium
CGACCGAAACGGTGCCAGAGCTGGCGGTCGTGTAGCCGGCGTTCGCGCCGGTGGTCGAGGGAGCGCTCCATCCGGCTGGCACGACGAGTGTGACCGTCCCGTTGTTGATGCCGCCGGTCGCGGCGGTGTAGGTGAAGGTGAGCGTGCGTCCGGTCTGGGATGCGCTCACGACCGAGGTCGGTGTCGTGAGGGTGCCGGTGCCGTCGGCCGCGTAGACGGTGATGCTCGGCGAGGAGCCGAGATTCGCGAGTGAGCCGGCGGACGTTGACTTTTCCTGTGCCTGCCAGGTCTGGGCGCCGGTCGACGAAGTGGCGGTTGCCCCAGGGCCGCCGCTGCCCGTGTCGCCGTAGGTGATCGTGAAGGTCGAGCCGCCGGCGATCGTGAGTGAGGAGACGGTGATGGTCTGTGCGGCGACCGAGACGGTGCCAGAGCTGGCGGTGGTGTAGCCGGCGTTCGCGCCGGTCGTCGAGGGTGCGCTCCAGCCGGCGGGGACGACGAGGGTCACGGAGCCGTTGTTGATGCCGCCTGTGGCGGCGGTGTAGGTGAAGGTGATCGTGCGCCCGGTCTGGGACGCGCTCACGACCGAGGTGGGTGTCGTCAGCGTGCCTGTGCCATCGGCGGCGTAGACGGTGATGCTCGGTGAGGCCCCGAGGTTTGCGAGCGACCCGGCGGAGGTGGACTTCTCTTGTGCTTGCCAGGTCTGTGCGCCGGTCGAGGACGTCGCGGTTGCACCTGGGCCGCCGCTTGCGGTCGAGCCGTAGGTGATGGTGAAGGTCGAGCCGCCCGCGAGCGTGAGCGAGGAGACGGTGATCGTCTGTGAGGCAACTGCGAGTGTGCCGGCGCTCGAGGTGGAGTAGCCGGCGTTCGCGCCGGTGGTGGACGGCGCGGTCCACCCGGCCGGGACGACCAGGGTGAGCGAGCCGTTGTTCATGCCGCCTGTGGCGGCGGTGTAGGTGAAGGTGATTGTCCGCCCGGTCTGGGATGCGCTTACGACCGAGGTGGGAGTGGTGAGCGTGCCTGACCCGTCGGCGGCGTAGACGGTGATGCTCGGCGAGGCCCCGAGGTTCGTGAGCGTGCCCGTGCTGCGTGCCTTCTGTTGAGCCTGCCACGTCTGCGCGCCGGTGCTTGCCGTCGCCGTCGCGCCGGCGCCGCCGCCGCTCTTGTTGCCGTAGGTGAGGGTCATCGTCCCGCCGCCGGCGAGGGTCAGGCTGGACACGGTGATCGTCTGTGCGGCCACCGAAACGGTGCCCGTGCTCGCCGTCGTGTAGCCGGGGTTGTTGCTCACAGTGCTCGGCGCGGTCCACCCGGCCGGGACCACCAGGGTGAGCGAGCCGTTGTTCATGCCACCGGCGGCGGCCGTGTAGGTGAAGGTGATCGTATTGCCGGTCTGGCTCGCGGAGACGTTCGGCGTCGCGGTGGTCAGCGTTCCGGCGCCGTCGGCCGCGAGAGGCGGCATGAGGGCGACCATGTGCGCGACCCATGGCGTCGACGTCGAGATCGTTGCAGTCTTGTTGCCTGTCGCGCCAGCGGTTGCCAGCGTTCCGTCGGCACCGGTCGAGAGAGCCTTGCTCGCCGGGGAGCTTCCGGACGAGATCGCGTACTCCTGGGTGAGGGACTGTCCGGCGTCTTGCGTCATGGTCGGCGGCGGCCCCGATTGACCCTGCGCGCCGTAAAGCGCATCGATCATGTCGTTGTCCTGCGTGGTCGTCAGCCCGGTGGCCGTCGCGGTGGTTCCACTCCCGGCGTTGTCGGTCGGAGTCACGTCGATCGGGTTCGTCGTATCGGTGCCGGAGTACGCGAGGATCGCGGCGGCGCCGTCAGAGCTCGTGGCCCAGGACCACTGATAAGTCGTCCCGGCGGTGTCGGCTGCTGTCGCGACGCGGTAGTAGATCCGCTGCTCGAGGCCCGTGCCTGATGCGCGCAGGTTCCCCGTGGTCGTCCAGCCCGCGGGCGCGGTGATCGCGTCGTTGTTCCGCAACGTGACCTGGGCGAGCATGAGCGATCCGGTTGCGACAGAAGCAGGGCGCGTCACCGTCACCGACGTCGCGTTGGTGGCGGTGTTGTTAGCGCAGCCGCCGCCCGGGCAGGCGGCGACGAGCGCGATCGGATCGATGACGTACGGCAGGGGAAGGTCAGCGTCATTCAGTCGCAGCTGTAGCCACCGTGTCTTGCCGGCTCGTTCCAGGGACCAGCGCAATCCCCGCGGAGTGATGTCCTTGCCGCGTTTGTCGAAGACGACGACCGGGAGGATCCGCAGCCCCGAGTCCTTCTTGCCGTTGGCGAACCGAACGGTGCCGTCGGCCGTGAGCCGCGCAGCGAGCTTGGCCGCATCGAGGCGCCAGCGCCACGTGCGGGTGCCCTGACGCTTGTCGACGGTCAGCGACTGCTCGACGCGGTTCAACCCGAGCACGATTGCCTCGCTGCCGAACGGCAGCTTCCGCTGGACACCGTGCTGGTGCCCGCGCCAGGCGCCACTGGCCTTGCCGAACCTCAGGGACACAGTTGCGTGACCCGACGTGATCTTGAGGCCGCCGTCGCGGATCTCGAGCTTTCCGCCGAGGGCGGGCTTGACGAGCCTTGGTGTTGCGCGCGCCGGTGTCCTGACGAGGGGCTGGTCCAGCGGCGGACCAAGCTCCCTCGTCAGGAAGACCGATGCGTCGTGTGCCTTCGCGCCGCGGAGAGTGGCGAGCTCGGAGACGGCGAGAGAGGCGGTGAGAAGGAGCGCAGTGGAGGCTGCGAGGAGCAGACGAGCCCTGTTCCGAGGCGCGGCCGTGCTCTCGGCTTTCGCCGAGCGCCGGTTAGGCCGCAGGTCCGGGAAGCTCGCCATGTTTTCTCCATCCACGCGCGGATCGCACGTGGCTCCGATGGAGGAATCGGCCTTCCGGAGCGAACTCCTGAGCGTTTTGCGGTCAAAACGGGTACAGATCCTTCGCGAATCACCCTTCAGGGGTACGCAAAACTGCATCTTTCTGCTGCAGTGCTTCGCGCTCTCGGCGGCCAGCCCGCGCTGGCCCCATGATCTAAAGCTCGACTTGAGGCTTAGCCCTGGGCGAGAATGGCGGCCGCGACCGAGTCAGACCCCGGTCCGCTCGCCAGGACTGCAGTGTCGCCGAGCGAGCCCGTGGCCACGGTCCACGCAGACGACCAGCACCGGTCGAGCGGCGGGCAGTCGCGAGCGGTTGCGCCGGGGAACGCGGCGGCGGCGTACGCGGGAACCGCGTTCCGCCATTCGGCCGCGTCCTCGAGCGTGTCCCAGCGCAACGCAAGCGCGGCGACGGTCTCCCCTGATGGCGACGTGTAGAGCGCGAGTCGGCCGCCGCCCCAACCTTCGGCAACGGCCAGTGAGTCTCGAACGCGAAACGTCCGTAGGAGGCTGCGCAGGTCGAGCTCGCCGAACGTCTCGGCGGTCGTCAGGCGAAGGGTTCCGATCTGCTTTGGCAGGCGAACCGGCAGGGCACGCTCCCGCTCGAGGAATTTGTCGACGTGCAGCAGCTGCTCGGTGGTCTGCGGGAATGTGCGCAGCGCGGTCGCGAGTGCGGACGCACCGCCGAGGTAACGCAACTGGGCTGCGAGCTGTCGCCCACCTGTTAGACGCGCAGCGCTCTCCAGGGAGAGGAAGCGTTCGAGTTGCGTGCCGCTCACCGGGCGGGCCTGAAGTCCTGACGCGAGTGCAGCCGTTCCGTCGACGATGCCGTGTGCCGCAAGCGCACGGTCCCGATCGTGTGCGTACAACCCGGTCAGCCGGCGGAGATTGAAGTTCTGGTCGACGAGCGCACGCACGAGCTCGTTCAGAACGGCGCTGCGCCGTGCGGGCGGCGTGCGGCGAAGCAGAAGCTTGCGAGCGCTGGGGTCGTACCAGGCGCGAGATGCCGTCTTGGTGAGCGGGAGCGTCGCGCGTTCGCTGCGCTGCGTCAGCCCGAGCTCTGCATAGACAACCGAGTCGCTGCTTCTGAGCGCAGGTGGGTAGTCGCGGTTACCGGCGCGTCGCAAGAGCTGGTCGTAGCGCCCGGCCGGAAGGGTCGCAGTGGGAACGCCGTGCCGAACGTGCAGACCCGACAACCGCGCTGCACGCTGCAGCAACCCACCGGCCTGAGGCGAGTTGGAAGCCCCCGACGCCGGAGCGGTCAGGAGCGCACAAATGACAACTGCAACGAACTTCTCCACGGAACGAGTTATCGGCAGAGAAGGCGAAAGGCAGGAGTCGGAATCACGCCCGTACAATCGGCAAGAGAATGGCCACGACCGAGGATCCACGCGCGCGGTCCGACTCGACCGCCGAGTGGAAGCGTGAGCTCTACGAGGCGAAACCCGAGCGGGAGGGGGAGCTCTTCTCGACGATCTCGGGCCTCGAGAACGAGCCGCTCTACACGCCCGACAATGTCGAGGTCGACCACGACCGGGACCTCGGTTTCCCCGGGGTCTATCCGTACACGCGCGGGGTCTACCCCTCGATGTATCGCGGCAGGCTCTGGACGATGCGGCAGTTCGCCGGCTTCGGTGGCGCGGAGGAGACGAACGCCCGCTTTCGCTATCTCCTCGAGCACGGCCAGACGGGCCTCTCGACCGCGTTCGACATGCCGACGTTGATGGGCCTCGACTCCGACCACGCGCGTTCTCTCGGCGAGGTCGGGCGCGAGGGTGTCGCGGTCGATTCGCTCGACGACATGGAGACGCTCTTCGCGGGGATTCCGCTCGACGAGGTCTCGACGTCCATGACCATCAACTCGCCCGCAGCGATGCTGCTCGCGTTCTATCTCTGCGTCGGCGAGGAGCAAGGCGTGCCGCGCGAGAAGCTGCGCGGGACGATCCAGACCGACATCCTCAAGGAGTACATCGCGCAGAAGGAGTGGATCTTTCCGCCTGAGCCGTCGATGCGGCTCGTCATCGACATGATCGAGTTCTGCGCACGGGAGATGCCGCTCTGGCATCCGATCTCGATCTCCGGCTACCACATCCGCGAGGCCGGGTCGACCGCAGCGCAGGAGCTTGCATTCACCCTCGCGGACGGGTTCGCGTACGTCGAGGCGGCAACGGAGCGAGGCCTCGACATCGACGACTTCGCGCCTCGACTCTCGTTCTTCTTCAATGCGCATCTCGACTTCTTCGAGGAGATCGCGAAGTACCGCGCGGCCCGGCGGATCTGGGCGCGTGAGTTGAAGGAACGCTACGGCGCGCGCAACCCCCGTTCGTGGCTCATGCGATTCCACACGCAGACGGCCGGCGTATCGCTGACGGCGCAACAGCCCGAGGTCAACATCATTCGCACAGCTCTCGAAGCACTGGCCGCGGTGCTGGGCGGGACGCAGTCGCTGCACACGAACTCCTTCGACGAGGCGCTCGCTTTGCCGACCGAGAACGCAGTCCGCCTCGCGTTGCGGACGCAGCAGGTAATCGCGCACGAGACGGGTGTCGTCAACACGATCGACCCGCTTGGTGGGTCCTACTACGTCGAGGACCTGACGAACCGCCTCGAGGCAGAGGCCTATGAGTACTTCGACCGGATCCGAAAGCTCGGTGGAGTCATTCCGGCGATCAAGGAGAACTTCTTCCAGCGAGAGATCGCCGATGCCTCGTTCCGCTATCAGCACGAGGTCGAGCAGAAGCAGCGGATCGTCGTCGGGGTAAACCGCTACCAGCACGAGGACGAGCAACCGCTCGAGATCCTCAAGATCGACCCCGCAGTCGAGGAGCAGCAAATCGCGCGCGTGCAGGCAGTCCGTGGGCGCCGGGACTCCCGAACGGTCGAGGCCGCCCTTGGTCGGCTGAAGGAAGATGCCGCGCACGAGGGTCGAAACCTGATGCCCCCGATCGTCGACGCTTCGAAGGCGTACGTGACGATGGGCGAGATGTGCGACGCCCTGAGGGACGTCTGGGGCATCTGGCGCGAGACCCCGGTCTTTTAGCCAAGCCAGAAATGTGCAACGCTTCGCGTGGCAGCGTGGGGCATCTGCGGCGATACCTCGGTCTTCTAGGCCTACTCGGCGTCGCGTGCGTCGTGGCTGCGCATAGCTCCGCAGCCTCGCCCGAGCCGACGCTCTTTCGGTTGACGATCAGCGGAACGGCGCACCAGGAGTGGTCCTACACGGCCTCCCCCGTCGTCGAGGGTGACTGTCAGCGGACGGAGACATCAGAGGGGGAGCGCACTGCGAAATTCGGTATGAGGTCGCCTGTCCTCGTTCGACTCGCGGGCGGTCGGGTGCTGCCGGTGACCGTCGGCGGCATCAAGGGCACCGTCACGCTTGCAGGCGCCAACACCACCGACAAGGCCTGCGGCGGTCCTGGGACGAGCAAGGTCGCCGACTGCGCGCAGACCACGCGCTCGTTCGCAGGCGCAAAGTTGCGAGCCCTGAGCCCCCGGCGTGGTGTCCTGGCTCTCGGACATGTGACGAACGTTCGCCTCACGCAGGCCGACTGTCCCCTGGAGCCCGAGGACGTGCGACTCAGCCCGCTCGGGCCGCTGACCAATCTCCTTCGCCTTCCCAAGGAGGCGCTCCAGGAGCGGAAGGCGGCGCGGATCACGCTGAACGCCAAGCGAGTTCAGCGCAAGACGTACGGCTCACCCGAGAACGGGCGCCTCGAAGGCACGGCCGAATGGACTTTCACCTTCGTTCGCATTCCGGGCTGAGCCAGGACTCCCCGTAAACTCCGGCTCGTGTCAAGGAAGATCAGAGTCGTCATCGCGAAGCCGGGTCTCGACGGGCATGACCGCGGCGCGAAGATCATCGCACGCGCTCTGCGAGACGCCGGCATGGAGGTGATCTACACCGGGCTGCACCAGACGCCGGAGCAGATCGTCGAGACCGCGATCCAGGAGGACGCCGACGCGGTCGGGATCTCGATCCTTTCGGGCGCGCACATGACGCTCGTGCCGCGCATCCTCGACGGGTTGAAGGCGAACGGCGCGGAAGACGTTCTGGTGGTCGTCGGAGGCACGATCCCGCGCGAGGACTCCGAGGAGCTGAAGCAGCGCGGTGTCGCCGAGGTCTTCACTCCCGGTGCGCCGACGAGTGAGATTGTCGACTTCCTCAAGGGCAAAGTCCCCGTTTGATCCACGTCGAGCGGGAAGACGCGGTCGCGCTCGTCACGATCGACCGACCGGAGGCCATGAACGCTCTCGACGTCGCGACGCTCACGGAGTTGCGCGACAGGCTGCGCGAGCTCGCGGCTGACGAGTCGGCGCGCGCGGTGATCGTGACCGGCGCGGGGGAAAAGGCATTCGTCGCGGGAGCAGACATCAAGTACATGAGCGGCCTCGACGTCGACCAGGCGAAGGAGTGGGGCGCTCTCGGGCACGAAGCCGGACGCCTGCTCGAGACGATGCCGAAGCCGACGATCGCGGCCGTCAACGGTTTCGCGCTCGGCGGCGGATGCGAGCTCGCGCTCGCGTGCGACATCCGTTACGCCGCGACGAGCGCAAAGCTCGGCCAGCCCGAGGTGAACCTCGGAATCATTCCGGGTTGGGGCGGGACCCAACGACTTGCACGCGTTTGCGGCCTTGGTGTCGCCAAGGAGCTCATCTTCACCGGCCGGATCGTCGGCGCCGACGAGGCGCTTCGCATCGGGCTCGTCAATGCGGTCCAGGACCCCGTGCTCGACAAGGCGCGCGAGGTGGCGGCGCTGCTGGCGTCGAAGAGCCCGATCGCGCTACGCCTGATGAAGGAGCTGGCCAACCGGGCGCTCGGCGGCGATCACGAAGAGAACCTCGCCGCAGAAGGAGAGACCTTCGGCGAGATCTTCTCGAGCGAGGATGCGAAGGAGGGGATGACCGCCTTCGTCGAGAAGCGCGAGCCCCGTTTCGTCGGCCGCTAGCCCAGTTGGATCAGCGCTGAGCTGAGCACGTCGTCGTCGCCGCGCTCCGCCTTGAGCGTCGTCGGTGCGGGCGTCGTCCAGACGACGATCTTGTCGCCCTTCGCTGCGAGCGTCACGTTCGCGACGGTGCGGAGGCCGCCGGTCGGGCTCAGGCTCTGCACGGTCGTCGACTCCGGCACCGTCAGCGCGATCGTCCGGTTCAGCTTCGTCAGCGTCAAGCCGGAGGGCCAGGCCTGCGACGTCGAGACGTTGACGACGATCCGGTCGATTGCCGCCGAGACGACGGTGCCGGTCAGCGTCAGCGCAAACGGCGACCCGGCCTTCGCGGTGAACAAGAGCTTGTAAGCCTTCTGGAGGTACGGATACGGGCTCACGGCCTTGCCGCCGCCGGGATGGACTTCGAAGTGCAGGTGCGACGCGCCGCCGTTCGCGTCGCCGGAGTCGCCGACGTATCCGATCTGTTGGCCCGCCGCGACCTTGGCGCCGTTTTTCACGGTGTACGCGGTTCCGCGCACGCACTTGCCGCGGTTGTCGTTCTTCATCGTCACGTCGTTGTTCAGGTGGATGTAGAGGTACGTCGTCCCGCTCTCGCCGTAGAGGTAGAGCATGCAACCCGCAGAGCCCGACGTCGTCCAGTACTTCACCTTTCCGGCCTCTGCGGCCACCGCCGGCGACTTCTTCGCGGCCATGAGGTCGTTCCCCTGATGCGGGCTGCCGCCGCGGGGCGCGCCGAAGTCGTCGATGTACTGGACCTTTCCGACCACCGGGAAGACGATGTGGTCAGGGACCTTGCCCGCTGCGGATGCAGCGGCGCTCCCGGCGACAAGGCCGATCGTCACGGCGAGGAAAAGAAACCCTCGGGCTGTCGTCCGGTGGCGTCTCATAAGAGGACGGGCGCTCCGGTTCGCGCTCGAAGGGCCGGACACTAGCAAGCTCCTCGGCCCGGGTCACGCTCAGTAGAGTCCTGCGCGCATGAAGATCGCCGT
>DATMZV010000155.1:0-2279 GCA_035573355.1 Gaiellaceae bacterium
CGCTACTGAGCGCTGATCCCTGGAAGATGGCTGCGCCGGGCTCGAAAGGGTCCGGCGCATCTCCTTTACTAGGCCAGCGATGGTCTCTATCCGCCCGCCATGACGGTCCAGAGTTCACTGCCCATCGGTCAATCCATCCTCATCGTCGACTTCGGAAGCCAGGTCACGCAGCTGATCGCACGGCGCGTGCGCGAGGCGGGGGTCTATTGCGAAATCGCTCCGTTCAACGCGAGCGCGGAAGCGTTCGAGCGGCTTCAGCCCAAAGGCGTGATCTTTTCGGGCGGGCCCGCGTCGGTCATGCACGAGGAGAGCCCGAAGGCGCCGCAGGTCCTGTTCGACAGCGGCGTTCCTTTGCTCGCCATCTGCTACGGCCAGCAGACGCTCCATCAGCAGCTCGGCGGCAAGGTGGTCGCCTCGGACCAGCGCGAGTTCGGCCGAGCATTCATCGACATCGTCGCGCCCAGCGCCTTGTTCGACGGGCTGTGGAACGTCGGCGAGAAGCACCAGGTGTGGATGAGCCACGGCGACCGCGTCGAGACGCTGGCGCCGGGCTTCGAGGTGGTCGCTCGGTCCGAAGGCGCGCCGTTCGCCATCGCCACCAACGAGGAGGCGAAGCGCTACAGCCTGATGTTCCACCCGGAGGTCGTGCACACGCCCGACGGCGGCAAGCTGCTCGCCAATTTCGTGCGTCACGTGTGCGGCTGCAGCGGCGACTGGACGATGGCGAGCTTCAAGGAAACGAAGATCGCCGAGATCCGGGCGCAGGTCGGCAGCGGGCGGGTGATCTGCGGGCTTTCGGGCGGAGTCGACAGCGCCGTCGCCGCGGTGCTGATCCACGAGGCGATCGGCGACCAGCTGACCTGCGTGTTCGTCGACCACGGGCTGATGCGGCTGGGCGAGGCGGAGCAGGTCGTGAGCCTGTTCCGGAACAGCTACAACATCCCCCTGGTGCACGTCGACGCGAGCGCGGACTTCCTGGCGGGGCTGGAGGGAGTCACCGACCCCGAGAAGAAGCGCAAGTTCATCGGCGCGGAGTTCATCAACGTGTTCGAGGCCGAGGCGAAGAAGATCGGCGGCGCCGATTTCCTCGCCCAGGGCACGCTCTACCCCGACGTGATCGAGAGCGTCAGCTTCACCGGCGGGCCGTCAGTGACGATCAAGAGCCACCATAATGTCGGCGGCCTGCCGGAGCGCATGAACATGAAACTCGTCGAGCCCTTGCGCGAGCTGTTCAAGGACGAGGTGCGGGAGCTCGGGCGGGAGCTGGGCTTGCCGGAGGCGTTCGTGCAGCGGCATCCGTTCCCGGGGCCTGGGCTCGCGATCCGCGTCCCCGGCGAGGTCACGCGCGAGAAGTGCGACATATTGCGCAAGGCCGACGCCATCTACCTCGAGGAGATCCGCAACGCCGGCCTCTACGACGCCATCTGGCAGGCGTTCGCGGTGCTTCTGCCGGTTCGGACGGTCGGGGTGATGGGCGATTACCGAACCTACGACTACGTCTGCGCGCTTCGGGCGGTGACGAGCGTCGACGGGATGACCGCCGACATCTACCCGTTCGACGCCGAGTTCCTGAGCCGCGTCGCGACGCGGATCGTGAATGAGGTGAACGGGATCAATCGCGTGGTCTACGACTATACGTCCAAGCCGCCGGGGACGATCGAATGGGAGTGAGTTGAGCCCTCACCCAGCATTCGCGCAGACGTAGTTCAGAAGGCTCTCGTTGATCGATCCCGGCGTGGCCACGACACCATTGTTGCGCCAACCGGGGTATTCATCCTCCCCAGCTCTCGCGACAGTATAAATCACTCGTTTCTGGCAATCAGCCGCTTCCTCCCAGTAATCGCCGAGATCATCGTCAATCGCGCTGTCGATACTCGCGGCCGTGAAAGCGATGAGCCCGTCACTTCGATGCCGAATGCTGTTCTGGTTGACACTCCATGCTTTCGTCCCGGTGGTGCCGACGTCCGCCCAGTGATCGGCCAGCGCCTGGCTGGCAATCAGTGCCGTGGGCAGTGCGATAGCAACCCTCCAAAGCTTCATGATGTCACTCCCGCCAATGAATCGTCGGACGAGGTAAAGGGCCTCAAGGGTGGAGCGACCCCGCTCATCGGACGTTCGCGCAGACGTAATTCACCACCACCTCGCCAAGCGTATTTGGGCTCACGCTCGTCCCATGATTGCGCCAGTCCGGATCGTCGCTGTAAGTCCCTGCCAGCGTGTCGTGGTCTCGCAACACGAATAGCTTGCGCGCCCGGCAATCGACCGCCAAGGCATCGACA
>DATMZV010000156.1:0-12564 GCA_035573355.1 Gaiellaceae bacterium
CAGGGTGCTCAGGCCGCGACCGATGCCCGCGACGGCCGGACGAAGCTGCGTGGGCTGGCACTCGAGCTCACGGCGCGCGTCCGCGAGGTCCAGACGCTCGAGGCACAGGCGGTGCAGACGGCCGCAGCGCTGAAGCGCGAGCGGGCGGGCCGCGTCGCCTACCTCGCGTCGCTCGCCCGGCAGCAGCGCCTCACGAAACGGCAGATCCGCGCACTCGACTCTCGCGCCCGACAGGTGGTCGTGAAGGCACAGCAGGTGCAAGGGCAGAGCTCCCCCGGCTCGAGCACGGCGCCGGCCGCAGCTCCGTGGGTCGTAGCGGGACCCCGCACGCTCACGGTCACATCGACCGGCTACACGCTCAAAGGCAGGACTGCGACGGGTCTTCCGGTCGGGTTCGGAATCGTTGCTGTCGACCCGTCGGTGATCCCGCTCGGAACCCGGCTCACGATTCCGGGGTACGGCGAGGGGATCGCGGCCGACACCGGTGGCGCCGTGCAGGGAATGACGATCGACCTGTGGTTTCCGACCTTGACCGAAGCCATGGCCTGGGGCCGGCGCACGGTCACCGTCACGCTCCACTAAGCTTTGCCCCGCCCGCGGCCGGGGAGGTAACGCCCAGTATGAGTGAGCCCGTCATAGCCGGCGAGCAGACGCTGGCCGACGTCCGCGTCGTGATCGTCGACGACCACGATCTCTTCAGGAGTGGTCTTCGCAACCTCCTGGAAGACGAGGGAGTGCACGTGGTCGGTGAGGCCGCGGCAGGCCAGGAGGCCCTCACCATCGTGCGGGACATCGCCCCTGACGTGGTCGTAATGGACCTGAACATGCCGGGCATGGGCGGCGTCGAGGCGACACGGCACATCTCGACGATCGCACCGCTCACGCGTGTCGTGATGCTGACCATCTCCGACCAGGACAATGACGTGATCGACGCCATCCTCGCGGGTGCCTGCGGCTATCTCCTCAAGGACTCGTCGATTCAGGAGCTGATCGCCGGAATCCGCGCCGCCTCGCGCGGAGAGTCGCTGATCTCGCCAACGATCGCGTCGAAGGTTCTGCAGCGAGTGCGCGCGTCGAGCACACAGCCGGCGATCGAGACGACAATTCGCGCGGAACTGTCCGAGCGCGAGATCGAGGTGCTGAAGCTGATCGCGAACGGCAAGGACAACGCGATGATCGCCGGCGAGCTGCACATCAGCCCGAAGACCGTCAAGAACCACATCTCGAACATCCTGATGAAGCTGCAGATCGACAACCGCATCCAGGCGGCGGTCTACGCCGTGCGCAGCGGAATCGTCTAGCCGGTTGCCCTGAGCTCGTCCGCGCGAGAGCGGAGCGAGGCAAGGAGTTCACGGAGCATCGTCAGGTCACCGTCTGCCGAAGACAGCCGTTGGCCAAGCTGGGTGAGCTCGTCGTGCTCGTCGTTCTGCGACTTGGCGCCGAGGTCGACCGCGACCTCCGCGATGCGGCGCTCGAGCCGCCACCGCTCCGCCTCGAGCGCGAGTGCCCGCGCGTAGCCCGCCGTCAGCGTGTGCTCGATCGCATCGATGCCAGGGGCGTCCTCGCCAAGCGGCGGAGAATCGAGGATGGTTCGGATCTCGTCCTGGATCATGCCGGGGGAGGATTGCAGCCTTCCGACCAGTATCGAGCCTCCAGGACCCCGTGCACATGGGCCGCGAGGACTATCTTCCCGCCCGTAGAGGCCCATGTTCTTGACGCCCCTGGATCAGTCTCGAAAAATGGATTCCGCTTGAGCCGCCGTCTCCTCGCAGCCGTCTTCGCCCTGGTCGCACTCATGGCGCCGGCGGCGACCTCCGCCGGGCCTACGCAGGACGGCGCGCTGCAGCTCCGCCTCGCCCGAGCGCTCAAGGTCCCGCACGTCGCTCCGGCTCGCTCGGCTGCCCTAGCGCTCGACCTCACGACCGGCACCGTGCTCTTCGCGCAGAACGGTGGTCGCTCGCTTGCTCCGGCCTCGAACGAGAAGCTGCCACTGACGTACGCGGCACTGACGAAGCTCGGACCGTCCTTCCGGATCGATACCGACGTCCTCGGGACCGGCGGGCAGGACGGGGCGGTTTGGGATGGCGCGCTGATCCTCAAGGGCAACGGCGATCCAACGCTCTCGCGCGCCGACCTTCGGGCGCTCGCCGTTCAGGTCAAGGCGGCAGGAGTCCGCAGCGTCACGGGCGGCGTGATCGGCGACGAGAGCGCCTTTGACACCCGCCGGATCGTGGCCGGCTGGAAGCCGAGCTTCTTCATCGACGAGTCACCGCCGCTCTCGGCGCTCGTCGTCGACCGGGCGCGGGTCGGCCGCATCGTCACGAGCACGCCCGCACTCGCAGCGGCGACCGCGTTTCGCGACGCACTACGGAAGGCCGGGATCGCAGTTGCCGGTCCCGTCCGGGTCGGACAAGTCGACGACTGGTCAGAGCCGCTCGCAACCGTCTCCTCGCCCACTCTCGCAACGATGGTGCGGTTCATGGACCGCGAGAGCGACAACTTCACCGCGGAGATGCTCTTGAAGCAACTCGGCCTAAACGAGCTCTACCGCGGTACGAGCGCCGCGGGCGCAGCAGTGGTGATGCAGACGCTGACGGCGGCGGGCGTGCCGATGGCGGGCGTGCGCATCGTCGACGGTTCGGGTCTCTCCCGTCTCGACCGGCTGACGGCCAACGCACTCGGCGGCATGCTGAAGGTGGCCTGGGCCGATCCGATCGTCCGGCCGGTGCTGCTCGCGGCGTTGCCGGTCGCGGGCGTCAACGGCACGCTGCAGGACCGACTCCGCAAGCCTCCGGCCCGCGGCCGCGTTCTGGCGAAGACGGGAACCACGGACGATGCGTCGGCTCTCTCCGGCTACGTGAGCGACACCTACGCATTCGCGGTCGTGCAGAACGGCCATCCGCTCTCGTACTGGTGGGCCCGTCGCGCGCAGGACCGCTTCGCGCAGGTGCTAGCCGCGCAGTAGCTCGACGAGATCCGCTTCGGACAAGAGCGGCACTTCGACCTTACGCGCCTTCGACAGCTTCGAGTTCCCCGGTTCCTCCCCGACGATCAGCCCGGTCGTCTTCCCCGACACCGCGTTCCCGACCTTGGCGCCCTTCGCCTCGAGTGCGGCGGCCGCTTCGTCGCGCGTGAACGCTTCGAGAGTTCCGGTGATCACGTACGTGTTGCCGGTCAGCGGCCCGTCGACCGGCTTGAGCTCGTCGCCGATCTCGAAGCGCAGACCGAGCTGCCGCAACTCGTCGACAAGCGCGCGGTTCGCGTCGTCCGAGAACCACTCGGCAATCGCCTCCGCGCGCTCCGGCCCGATTCCCTCGACCTCCATGATGTCTTCCTGCTTCGCCTCGAGCAGCCTGTCGACGCTCTCGAAATGCCGTGCGAGGTTCTGCGCCGTCACCCAGCCGACGTCGGGGATGTTCAGACCGAACAGCACGCGGTGGAAGGGCACCTGCTTCGACGCCTGGATGGACTCGATCGCGTTCGTCGCCGAGATCTCGCCGTAGCCCTCGAGCTCCATCAGCTGTTCCTTTGTCAGCCGATAGAGATCCGGGAGCGACCGCACGAGCCCGAGATCCCAGAGCCGGCGCACCGACTGCTCGCCGACGCCCTCGATGTCCGCGGCGGCCTGCACCCAGTTGATCAACGACTCGAGCCCACGAGAGGGGCAGGCACGGTTGGGGCAGCGGTGCATCGCCTCGCCCTCGGGCTTGACGATGTCCGCGCCGCAGAGCGGGCACTTCTTCGGCATCTTGAAGGGCTTCGTGCCCTTGACGTGCGGAAGAACGGGGCCGACGACCTGCGGGATCACGTCACCGGCACGCTGGACGATCACGTTGTCGCCCTCGCGGATGTCCTTGCGGTTGATGTCTTCCTCGTTGTGCAGCGTCGCCTGCGACACCGTCACACCGCCGACCTCGACGGGCTCGAGCTGCGCCCAGGGATTGAGCGCCCCTGTTCTCCCGACTCGGATGTGAATCTTGTTCAGCTTCGTCTGAGCGGTCATCGGCGCCCACTTGAAGGCACGCGCCCACCGGGGACGATCGTGCAGTGCACCGAGCCGGCGCTGCTGGTCGAAGGAGTCGACCTTGATCACGATCCCGTCGATCTCGTAGTCGAGCTCGATGCGGCGCTGCTCCCATTCCCGGCAGGCTGCGGCAACGGACTCGACCGTGTCGTGATGCTCCGCGTAGGGGTTCGTCCGGAAGCCGTGCTCGCGCAGCCACTGCAGTGCCTCCCAGTGACCCGTCGCGGGAAGGCCCTCGCGCTGACCGAGCCCGTGGATCCAGATCGAGAGCGGCCGCGAAGCTGTGATCGACGAGTCCTTCTGGCGCAGCGATCCGGCCGCAGCGTTGCGCGGGTTCGGAGTCGGCTTCTTGCCCTCCGCGACCAGCCGCTCGTTGAGCTCGTTGAAGCCGCTGAGCGGGAGGTACACCTCGCCTCGAACCTCGAGTAGCGGCGGCGGCGTCTCACCGGCGGCGAGTTGCATCCGCATCGAGATCGGCTTGATCGTCCTCAGGTTGACCGTGACGTCCTCGCCTCGGCGCCCGTCGCCGCGCGTCGCGCCGCGCACGAATACGCCGTCCTCGTAGATCAGATTGATCGAGAGCCCGTCGATCTTCGGCTCGGTGACGTACGCCACGTCACTCGTGCCGAGCCGTTTGCACACGTCCTGGTGCCACTTCTCGACCGCTTCATCGGTCGTGACCTTCTCGAGCGATCCCATCGGCGAGGGGTGCTCGACCTTCTGGAACTTGTCCGACGGCGGCGCGCCGACACGCTGCGTCGGGGAGTCCTTGGTCACGAGGTCCGGGTTCGCTTCCTCGAGGCGAACGAGCTCGTCGTAGATGACGTCGTACTCCGCGTCCGTGACCTCGGGATCGTCGAGGACGTGGTAACGGTAGAGGTGGTAATCGAGGACGTCGCGCAGCTCGGCGGCGCGCTGCTCGACCTTAGAGGACGCCAAGAAGCTCCTCCGTGGTATCGACGAGCGCGTCGGGCTCCTCGGCCTCGAGTCGCTCGCGGCCATGGATTCCGCCCCAACTGACGCCGACCGAGTACAGCCCGGCCGCCTTCGCCGCCTTGACGTCGAACGGCGCGTCGCCGACATACACGGCATCGTCGCGAGCAGCGCCGAGCCGTTCGAGCGCGAGGAGGAGCGGCTCGGGATCGGGCTTGTGCTTCTTCGTCTCGTCGCCGCCGACGACCGTCTCGAACAGATGCTCGATCGGGATTCGCGCAAATGCGAGCTCCACGGTCTGCCTGCGCTTGGCCGTGACGATTCCGAGCCGGCGCCCCTCGTCCTTCAGCTGCACGAGGACCTCGTCCATTCCGGCGCAACAAGTGAGCTCGTCGTGCAGCGGCTCATTGTGCGCCCGGTAAACCGTGACGAGCTCGTCAACACGGTCGGGCGAAAGGGCCTGCATCTGCGCCTCGAGCCCCGGCCCGCCGACGGCGGCCATCAGCTGCTCGTCGGGAACCTCCACGCCGAGAACCTCTCTGGCTGCGTGTCGCATCGAGGCGAGAATGATCGCGCCGGAATCGATGACAGTGCCGTCGAGATCGAAGAGAACGACAGGAAAACGCATGACGTGATGCTAGCCGCGTGTACTCAATACTCGACGCGTTCGAGGTAGAGCCCCCACGGCGGAACCGTCGAGCCGGCCTCGCTGCGGTGGCGTCCTTCGAGGAGCGGCGCAATTCGCTCCGGCGGCCGCTCGAGCATCGTGCCGACGAGCGTGCGCACCATGTGCCGCAAGAAGCTGTCGGCCGTGATCTCGAACTCGAGCGCGTCGCCGCGACGATGCCACTCCGCGCGGTAGACGTTCCTCACGAAGACCGTGTGCTGCGTCTCCGTCGGCGTGAACGCGCGGAAGTCGTGCCGGCCGACGAGGAGGTCGGCCGAGTCGGCGAGACGCTCTTCTTCGAGCGGTCTCGGGAACCACAACGAGCGACGATGCTCGAACGGCGAAGGCTCGCGCCGTCGCCAGATGCGGTAACGGTAGCTCCGCGAACTTGCCGAGCGGCGCGCATCGAAGTCGGCTGCGACCTCCTCCGCGGCTACGACGGCGACGTCGTCGGCTAACGCGGCGTTCGACGCATTCGCCGTCCGCTCCGGCGCCGGCCCGCCCTCGACGTCAACGGTGACGACGTTCCCGAGGGCGTGCACGCCGGTATCGGTGCGGCCCGCGACCACGAGCCCGGACACCGACGAAAAGACGGTCGCGAGCGAGTCGCGCAAGACACCCTCCACGGTGCGAAGGCCAGGCTGCGCCGCCCAGCCGTGGAAGCCGGCGCCGTCGTACTCGAGCGTTAGCTTCAACCGCACGTCAGGCTCCCCTGACGCGAATTGTCAGGTCTGCCTTATGCTCTACCACTTTGCGGTTTGACTGATACACTCTAGTTCATGACCGGCCAGCAAACGTTCCTCCTGCAGCGTGTCCAGCCCGCGATGGTCGGGCTGATCGACGGTTCGCTGTCCACGCTCGCACCGATCTTCTCGGTCGCGATCGTGACGCACAAGCCGCACTTCGCGTTCATCGCGGGCGTCGCGGCGGCCTTCGGCGCAGGTGTCTCGATGGCGTTCTCCGAAGGGCTCTCCGACACCGGCGAGCTGACCGGGCGGGGCCGTCCCCTCGTCCGCGGCACGATCACCGGCGTGGGCACGTTCATCGGCGGCATCCTGCACACGCTGCCGTTTTTGATCCCCCACTACCAAGCGGCACTCTTCACTGCGATCGCGGTCGTCGCCTTCGAGCTCTTGATCCTCGCGTGGCTGCGCTGGCGTTTCTTCGAGGTCGGCTTCATCCGCGCGTTGGCGTCGGTGACGCTCGGCGGCGTGATCATCGCCTCCGTCAGCGCGGCTCTCGGCTCGGTCGGCTGACCTCGAGCGTCAAGTCGTGTGCACCGGTCACCTCGACCTCGTCGCCGGGGCGAAGGGGCTCAGCTGCGCGTGCTTCCCACAGCTCGCCGGCGACGCGGACCTGCGTGGGTGAGACGACACGCGCTTGTCGCCCGATGAGTGCGTCCCCGCCGACCGGCGCCTTCCGCCGCCGGGACCACTTCACCAACACCACCGATTCCGTGATGTCGAGCACGCCGCCGGCGACCACGGCGATGATCCCCCAGGGCGAGGGCAGGACGAAGATCGCCAGCAAGATCGCTCCGAGCAGGAGCATCCGCTTGCCGAGACTAGGACGTCGAGCTCGCCGCCGGGGCGGTGCCGGCAGGCTGGTAGTCCACGAGCTCCAGGTAGACCATCTCGGCCGCGTCGCCGAGGCGCGGCCCGAGCTTCACGATGCGCGTATAGCCACCGGCCCTGTCCGCGAAGCGCGGAGCGACGTCGGCAAAGAGCTGGTGGACGACGTCCTGTGAGCGAAGCTCGGCGAGCGCGAGCCTCCGGGCGTGGAGGTCACCGCGCTTGCCGAGCGTGATCATCTGTTCTGCGAACGGCTTGACCGCCTTGGCCTTCGCCTGGGTGGTCTTGATCCGGCCGTGCTCGATCAGCGCCCCCGCGAGATTCGAGTAGAGCGCCTTTCGGTGCGCCGCGTCGCGCCCGAGCTTCTTGCCTGCGCGACGATGACGCATGGTTAGAGGTTGTTCCCTGCGCTCTCGTCGCCGCGGAGCGTCAGACCGTGGGCCTGCAGGGTCTCCTTGACCTCTTCGACGGACTTCTTGCCGAAGTTCGGGATCGCTGCAAGCTCGTTCTCGGTCTTAACGACGAGGTCGCCGATCGTCTCGATGCCGACGCGCTTGAGGCAGTTGTACGAGCGGACACCGAGCTCGAGCTCTTCGATCGGGAAGTTCTCCATCCCGTGCGCGAGCGGCATCTCCGGCTGCGCGCCGTCCGGGCTCGCGGGAGCCGCGGACTCGCCGAAGCCCTCGATGCGATCGAGGTCGGTGAAGATCGCGAGCTGCCTGATCAGGATCTCCGACGCCTGCGCGATCGCGTCCTTCGGGCTGATCGAGCCGTCGGTCGTCACGTCGAGGCGAAGCTTGTCGTAGTCGGTGCGCTGACCGACGCGGGCCGCCTCGACGTCGTACGCAACGCGGCGTACCGGCGAGAACATCGAGTCGATCGGGATCACGCCGATCGTGTGCTCGGGCCCACGGTTCAGCTCGGCCGGCACGTAACCGCGGCCGCGGCCGATCGTGAGCGTCATCTCGAGCTTGCCCTTGTCCGACAGGTGCGCGAGCTCGAGGTCCGAGTTGAGGATCTCGAGCTCAGCGGGCGCCTCGATGTCCGATGCCTTCACCGCACCGGCGCCGCGCTTTGCAACGTGCACCTCGATCTCGGGCGAGTCGCCGTGCAGCAGGCAAACGAGGTTCTTGAGGTTGAGGATGATGTCCGTCACGTCCTCCCGGACGCCCTGGAGCGTCGTGAACTCGTGCGAGATCCCCTCGATCTTCACCGAGGTGACCGCAGCGCCCTCGAGGGACGAGAGCAGCACGCGGCGCAGCGAGTTGCCGAACGTGTAGCCGAAGCCGCGGTCGAGCGGCTCGATCTCGAACACACCGCGCTGTTCGTCCAACTCCTCGTGGACGATCCGCGGTGTCTGAAACTCCATCAAGCTTGTGCGAGTAGCCAAAGTGATTCCTTCCTTACTTCGAGTAGAGCTCGACGATGAGCGATTCCTGGACCGGCGTGTCGATCTCGTCACGCGACGGCCACTTGAGGATCTTTCCGGTCAGCCCGTCGTGGTCGGCCTGGAGCCAGGGCGCCACGGAGGCGGTGAGGTCGGTTGCGTCGCGGATGACCTGCTGGGCCGACGAGCTTGCAGCGACGTTGATGATGTCGTCGGGCTTGACCTGGTAGCTGGGGATGTTCACGCGGCGCCCGTTGACCTGGAAGTGACCATGCCGAACGAGCTGGCGCGCCTGCGCGCGCGACGCCGCGAAGCCGAGGCGGTAGACGACGTTGTCGAGGCGCGTCTCGAGCATCCGGAGGAGGTTCTCGCCCGTGACGCCCGTGCCTTGCGCCGCCTTGCTGTAGTAGGTGCGGAACTGCTTCTCGAGCAGGCCGTAGTACCGGCGCGCCTTTTGCTTCTCGCGCAGCTGCAGGAGGTACTCGGACTGCTTGATGCGGCCGCGGCCGTGCTCCCCCGGCGGATAGGAGCGGCGCTCGATCGCGCACTTCTCCGTCAGGCAGCGCTCACCCTTGAGGAAGAGCTTCATGCCTTCGCGCCGGCACTGCTTGCACTTGGGCGAGGTATCGCGAGCCATTAGACGCGCCTCCGCTTGCGTGGACGAACACCGTTGTGGGCCTGCGGCGTCACGTCCTTGACACCGAGGATCTCGAGACCGGCGGCCTGCAGCGAGCGGATCGCCGTCTCGCGGCCGGAGCCCGGTCCCTTCACGAACACCTCGACCTTCTGCAGCCCGTGCTCCATGCCCTTGCGTGCGCACGAGTCGGCCGTTACCTGTGCGGCGAACGGAGTCGACTTGCGCGAGCCCTTGAAACAGGCCGAGCCGGCGGACTCCCACGCGATCACGTTGCCGTCCTTGTCGGTGAGCGCGACGATCGTGTTGTTGAACGACGTCTTGATGTGCGCCTGCCCGACGGCGATGTTCTTGCGGACGCGGCGACGCGTGCGACCCCTGGCCGCTGTTTTGCGAGGAGGCGCCATCTAGGTCTTTGCCACAGCTTTCTTGCCGCGGCTCACCGTCTTGGCCGGGCCCTTGCGCGTGCGAGCGTTCGTGCGTGTGCGCTGGCCGTTGACCGGAAGCCCGCGACGGTGACGGATCCCCCTGTACGCACCGATCTCGCCAAGGCGCTTGATCGCCTGCGAACGGTCGCGGCGGAGGTCGCCCTCGACCTGGAGGTTCTCGTCGATGTAACCGCGCAGCTTCGTGACCTCCTCGTCGGTGAGGTCGCGAATCTTCGTGTCGGCATCGAGGCCGAGCGCGGCAGCGACCTTGCGCGCCGTCGGCTGGCCGATCCCGTAGATGTACGTCAGCCCGATCTCGAGCCGCTTCTGGTTCGGAAGGTTCACTCCCGCGATTCGTGCCAAGTCGTTACCCCTGCCTTTGCTTGTGTCGAGGGTTCGTGCAGATGACCATGGTCCGACCGTGCCGCTTGATCACGCGGCAGCGCTCGCACATGGGCTTGACTGATGCTCTGACTTTCATCGGTGTCGGTATGTGATCCGGCCGCGGGTGAGGTCGTATGGGGAGAGCTCCACCTTCACCTTGTCGCCGGGCAGGATGCGGATGTAGTGCTTCCTCATCTTCCCGGAGATCGTGGCGAGCACTGAGGGCCCGCTTTCGAGCTGCACCCGGAACATCGTGCTCGGGAGCGCCTCGGTGATCTCTCCTTCCATCTCGATCTTCTCTTCCTTGCCGGTCATCGCCTTTCTCTCGCGTCTACGCACACAAACACGGCGGGAGGGCCCGCCGCGAACCGGTCATGGTACCAAACCCGCCCTTTCCCGCGATTTCGCGGCGGTGAGCACCCTCGGAGGCCCTTCCTCTGCGACGGCGACCGTGTGCTCGAAGTGGACGGCCAGGGAGCCGTCCTCAGTCGAGATCGACCACTCGTCGTCATGGAGGTACACCTCGGGGCCGCCGGCCGTGATCATCGGCTCGATCGCCAGGGTCATCCCGGACTGGAGGAGCGGGCCCCGGCCCGGCTCGCCGAAGTTCGGGATCTGCGGCTCCTCGTGGTAGGAGCGCCCCACCCCGTGGCCGACGAGCGAGCGGACGACCGAGAAGCCCGCGGCTTCGACGACCTGCTGGACGGCGTGGGAGATGTCCCCCACCCGGTTGCCCGAGCGGGCCTGGTCGATGCCTGCGGCGAGGGCCTGCTGTCCCACCTCGAGCAGGCGCTCTGCCTCCGGATCGACCTCGCCGATCGCGAAGGTGTAGGCGCTGTCGGCCACCAGCCCATCGAGCGTGATGCCGACGTCGACCGACAGAAGGTCCCCCTCCGCGATCCGGTGGCTGCCGGGGATGCCGTGCACCACCATCGTGTTCGGCGAGATGCAGGTCGCCGCCGGAAAGCCGCGGTAGCCCTTCGACGTCGGAACGCCTCCGTGCTCGCGGATGAAGTCCTCGGCGATGCGGTCGAGCTCCGCCGTCGTGATGCCGGGCTGGGCCTGCTCGCCGAGCAAGGAAATCGTCTCGGCCACCAGTTGACCCGCTTTCGCCATCCCGTCGACTTCCTGGGCTGACTTCCTGACGATCAAGCCGGCACCTGTTCGAGCGCTGCCTGGATGTCCGCGAACACTTCGTTCTCCGTGCGGTTCCCGCGAATCGGTACGAGATTCCCGCGCGTGCGGTAGTGCTCGATCAGCGGCTCGGTCTCACGGTGATAGTTGTCGAGCCGGCGCTTGATCGCCTCGTCGGTGTCGTCCGCACGCCCTTCGACTTCGGCACGGCGGCGGAGCCGCTCGAAAGCGACCTCGTCCGGGATCTGGAGCGCGAACGCGACATTGAAGCTGCGGCCGATGTCCGAGAACATCGAGTCGAGCGCCTCCGCCTGAACGGTCGTGCGCGGAAAGCCGTCGAGGATGAAGCCCGCTTCGGTGTCCTGCTGCTCGAGCCGGTTCCGGATCAGTTCGATCATCAGGTCGTCGGAGACGAGGTCACCACGGTCGTAGACCTCCTGCACGCGCTGGCCGAGCTCGGTCCCGGCGGCCATCTCGGCGCGAAGGATCTCGCCGCTTGCGATCTGCGGAATCCCGTACTCGGCCGAGATCCGTTTCGCCTGCGTGCCCTTGCCGGCCCCCTGCGGACCGAGGAGCAGAACGTTGAGCGACATCTATTTGAGCCGCCCATCTGTTCGCATCGCGCGCGCTGGCCGCGAAAAGCCCGCGTCGCAAGGACGCAGGGAGCGTTCGTAGCCGGAGGCTACGGGCGCGACTGAGGACGCGGCGAGGCGGAGCTTTGCAGCGCCCCAGCGCGTGCGAGGCGGACAGATGGTCGGCGTCACTTAAGGAAGCCTTCGTAGTTGCGCATCATCATCTGCGATTCCATCTGGCGCATCGTGTCGAGTGCGACGCCGACGACGATGAGGACGGAGGTACCGCCGAGTGCGCGCGAGGTCGCCTGCGAGAAGCCGCCGTACTTGATGAAGATGCTCGGTAGCACCGCGATCGCAGCGAGATACAACGACCCTGGCAGCGTCAGCCTCGTGAGCACCCGGTCGAGGTACTGGGCCGTCGGCGGGCCGGGACGGATGCCCGGGATGTAACCGCCGTACTTCCGCAGGTTGTCGGCCTGGTCGACCGGGTTGAACTGGACCGCCGTGTAGAAGTACGTGAAGATGATGATCAGCGCACCCTCGAGGACGATGTAGAGCAGCGATCCGTACGAGAAGTGGGCGTTGATCCATCCCTGTGTCGCCGGGAAGAACTGCGCGATCGTCGGCGGGAACGCCATCACCGCGGCGGCGAAGATGACCGGGATGACGCCCGCCATGTTCACGCGCAGCGGCATGTAGGTCGAGCCTCCAGCCGTCTGACGGCGGCCCACCATCCGCTTCGCGTACTGGATGGGGATCCTGCGTTGCCCTTCCTGGATGTAGACGACCGCGGCAATGATCCCGAGCGCGATGAGCGGGAAGAACAG
>DATMZV010000157.1:0-2354 GCA_035573355.1 Gaiellaceae bacterium
CGGTGGTCGCGCCCATCCGCGCTGCGAACTGCCGCTCGGCGTCAGGCGGGATCGCCTCGTCATTCTGCGCGACGAGGTACCAGGTCGGCAGCGACTTCCACGCGGGCTCGCCCATGACGTCGGTGAAGGCGGATGAAGCAAGGGCTTGCTGCACGGCGTACAGGACACGGGCGCGCTTCGGGTCGACGTCGGCGGCGAAGTGGTTGACGAAGTCGTCCTTTGAGAGCCAGCCGTAGCCGCGTGAGTCGGTGAACAGATGCGCGAGCGACGGCGTGACGGGCCCCTGCGAGAGAAGCGCCCCGAGCGACTCCCCCTTGTCGAGGGCGAAGGCCGCGATGTAGACGAGGCCGGCGACGTTTGGAGCGTCCGAGCCGAGCGCGGTCATGATCTGACCCCCGTAGGAGTGTCCGACCACGATCGTGGGGCCGTCCTGGAACTCGAGTACCTGGCGCAGCCGTGCGACGTCGTCGCCGAGTGAGCTCAGCGGGAACTGTGGCGCCCGCACCTGGAAGCCTTCTGCCTGGAGGCGTTCGATGACGCCGCTCCAGCAGGACCCGTCGGCCCAAGCACCGTGGACGAGGACGATGTTCGGTCGTCCGCTCATTGTGACTCCCTTCGTCGGGTATGGAAATGAGTGTGGTCGGGCGCGGTGCCGGCGCACATCACACGATTCTGCGATTTGAAAGCTTCTGGTGGTCCTGGGATATGCTCGGCGCGAGGAGCAGATGTCGACGAGCCTCGCGCGGGACTTCCATGGGCGCAACGCGGAACTCGCGCTGATTCGAGCCGAGCTCGAACGCCTCTCCGATGGCACCGAGGCAGTGGTCGTCGTCGAGGGCGCTGCGGGTATGGGCAAAAGTCGCCTGCTCGCCGAAGTGTCGACGATCGCTCGCAGCCTCGGCATCAGAGTCGGGAGCAGTGCAGCAGATCCGAATGAAACGGTCGTCGAGCTTGCGGCGCTGCTGTCGGCCCTGTTCGATGGAGATGAGCCGCTGCTCGACCGCGACGGACTGGCCACTCTTCACGCGCAGCCCGAGCAACGGTTCTGGCTGCTGAGAGACCTGCAGCAACTGCTCGAGCGCGCGGCGCTCGAGTCGGCGCTGCTGATCTCCATCGACGATGCCCACTGGGCAGACGGCGGCACGGCTGCCGCGATTCGCGCGCTGCCCATGCGACTCACAGGATTGCCCATTGCCTGGGTCATCGCCCTTCGCCCCCCACGCGAGTCGACACCGCTCGTCCGCGCGCTCGAACAGCTGAGGCAAAACGGCGCGGGCACCGTGGTTCTCGGCCCACTCGACGACGATGCGGTCGTGCAGCTCGCAACGGACATGCTCGCCGCGCGCCCGGATCAGTCAATTCTCCGGCAGTTGGCGGAAGGCGACGGCAACCCGTTCCTCGTCGTCGAAACCCTGCTCGGGCTGCAAGAGGAAAACCGGATCCGTCTCGTGGACGGCCGGGCCGAGCTGATCGACAAGCAGCTTCCCCGGCGTGTGCAGGTGAGGATGCGCGAACGACTCGGCCGATTGTCCGACGAGGCGAGCGACGCCGCGACTGTCGCCGCTTCGCTTGGCCGCGCGTTCACCTTCGACGAATTGGCGCGGACGCTCGGGCGGCCCGCGTCGGACCTGCTGGCGCCGGTCGGTGAGCTCCTCGAGGCGAACCTGCTGGTCGAGCGAAACGAGCATCTGGCCTTCTGGCACGACATCACACGCGAGGCTGTCCGCGCCAGCGTCCCGGCGACCGCTCGGCGCGCGCTCGACCGCCAGGCAGCGGGTGTCCTGCTCGAGGGCGGGGCCTTGCCGGTCGAAGTTGCGGTCCAGCTTGCCGCCAGCGCTGAACCGGGAGACGAGGTGGCGATCGAAACGCTGCTCGACGCGGCAAAGTCGCTGGTCTCGACCGACCCGGACACCGCCGCGCAGTTCGGGCAGCGTGCGCTCGAGATCGCACCGGCTCACCATCCAAAGCGCGGGGAGATCGTCGCCACGACGGCGATCGCTTTGCACATCGCCGGCAACAGCGACGAAGCAATGGCGTTCGCCGATCGGGCGCTTCGCGAGACGTTGCCCGCCCTGCAGGAAGCCGAGGTCCGCCTGAGCATCGCCGGCATGTTCGCGATCTCACCCGAAATCCGGATCAGCGCCGGACGCCTCGCCCTGAATCTCCCCGATCTGCCTGCAAGTGTGCGTGCCCGCCACCTCGCGTGCCTCTTTCACAACGTCGTCACTGCGGGTCGCATCGACGAGTCGCGCGCGGTGCTCAACGAGACGCGCGCCGCCCTTGCGTCGACCGACGATGCTCGAGCGTGGTTCACGCTGCGGGTTGCGGAGAGTGCGCTCGAGTACGCCGATGAC
>DATMZV010000158.1:0-8701 GCA_035573355.1 Gaiellaceae bacterium
GGCGTCGGCAGCGTCGGCGCTCGCGCCTGGATCCATCTCTTCGTGGGCCGAGACGACCAGGATCCGTTGTTCCTGCAGTCGAAAGAGGCAGAAGCGTCGGTGTTGGAGCGATTCGTCGGCAAGAGCGAGCACGCCGAGCACGGCCGGAGAGTCGTGGTGGGTCAACGGTTGATGCAAGCGGCCAGCGACATCTTCCTCGGTTGGTTCCGTGTCAAAGTCACCGACGGCCGGGTCCGCCACTACTACGTGCGCCAGTTCCACGACTGGAAGGGCGGCGTCGACGTGGAGACCTTCCGGGTGCCGGGGGCGACGCTCTACGCCCGGCTCTGCGGAGCCACGCTCGCCCGCGCGCATGCCCGCTGGGGCGACCGAATCGCGGTCGCGTCGTACCTGGGCAAAGGCAACGCATTCGACAAGGCGATCGCCGACTTCGCCGCCGAGTACGCCGACCAGAACGAACGTGACTTCGAGGCCTTCGTCAAAGCGGTCAAGTCCGGGCGCCTTCCGGCGCAGACCGGGGTGTAGCGACTCCGTCCTCGAGCACGATCTCTGCAGACAGCTGATCGACCACCGGTCCTGCCAACTCGTCGCGCACTCTCGTGTCGAAGTAGACGTAGGCCGTCGTGAGGGCGATGAACGGCAGTGTCACTGCGTAGACGATTCCGGCGACGACGTCGGCTGCGGCAAGCGGCGCGTCTGTCAGGAGGATCAGAAACACTCCTGCGAGTGAACCGGTAACGAACGCGATCGCCGCCCCGAGAATTGTGAGTGACCCGACCTTCCACCACTTACGCCGTACGAGGCTTCCGCTCCGCCGCAACGCTTCGAATCCGGAGAGACCCTCTAACTCGATCGCGGGGGCGATGAGGGCCCAACGGACGGCCAGCCAGATCGCAATCGGAATCAGGACCACCGAGCCGACGAGGAGCAAGACTGCGACGACGGCGATCATCAGTGCGATGAACAGGGACCCGAGGCCGCCGACCGCAAGCCGGTAGGCACGCAAGGCCCCGACCGGCCGTCCGGCATCGATCTCCACGAGGGCTCGCGCCGTTGCCATCTGGACGAAGCCGAGCGCGAGCAGGGTCAGCGCGGTCCCGACGGCGACGACGAGGAGGACGAGCAGCCCTCCCCCTTCGCCTTCGGTCGAGATGCCTGCGACGCTCGATGCCCTGGTCACGACCGTCTGCAGGAGTGCAATGAGCAGTGCGATCGGTAAGAAGAGGAGCCCGATTCCCAGGAAGAGCGACATCCGGTGCCAGTACATGCGCCCGGCCGCGGCAATGATCTGACCCCAAGCACGACGACGTGCCAGGTGGAGCGGCGCGGTCGGTCGCCAGGTGACGCGTGAGAGCCCGAACGCCAAGAGCGCAATGAGCGCAGCGAGCACGAGGATGACCCCTCGCGGCTCGTGCACGAGTCGCCGCAGGAGTTCGGAGCCTCCGCCGACAGCGCCACAGAAGAAATCGGTTGCCCGGGTCCCAAGCACGCCGCCTGCTGGAACTGCGTAGCTCCGGCTGCGCCACCCCTCCGCCCACTGGAGCGGTTGTGTCCACTGCCGCTTCAGGTTCGGGCCTGTCGGACCGTTGTAGAACGCGCGCTGGAGCTCGCCCCACCGCCCCTCGAACCCGATCCAGGGAAACGCGGCACGCGCCTCGGTCCGGTCCGTCGGAATGGTCCGCACGACCGGCCGAATGTCAGACGTAGGCCCTCTGGTGTCGTCGCAACCAACTCCCTCCGAGGCCGCGCTCCCGAGGTAGAGCGCCTCACCGAAGAAGTTCGCGTGCGAACCGGCCGCGACATGCACGACCGGATGGGTGCCATCGACGAGCTCGAGCTTGCTGTCATCCCAGCTCGCTCGCTCCGCACCCTCGTGCTGGCTGTACCCGACCTCGACCGGACGCTGGTCCAGCGCGGCCGCGGGAGTCGATGCGTCGAAGAGGAGCTGGATCATCTCCCAGTCGCCTTCGTGAAAGTTGTTCCAGTCGTTGAACGCGTAGAACAACCAGTACTGCAATGCCAGCTTCCCCGGCCGCCCGGCCTGGGTGACAACGTGGGCGTAGACGGTCGGCTTCGTCCCGGCGGAGATCGTGCGTGCCCATTGCTCGTACGTGCAGCCGGGATTGAGCGCGTCCCCGGGGAAGTCGAGGTGGTATCCGTAGAGCCCCTTCCCGACCTGAGTTGCCGTCGGCGCGATCGAGATCAAGTCGGTGCGGTTCCACGGGCCACGCAGCGAGACCGTGTCGGCGCCGAAGAGGACGTTGACGTCGAGCGGGAGGTACGGCTCGCCCGGACCGCACTCCTTCGCCTGGGTGACGATCCGGACGACCGGCGCGAATCGCTTGGCCAGCGCGCTCTGGTCGGCGAGGCCGGCTGAGGCGGCCCCGCACCAGCACAGTGCGACCACGGCCACGGCGCCCGCGGCCGTTCGGCGGCGCGACAACATCATCCGGGCGAGAATACGCTGCCGAGACTCGCCGCCTGAAAGGCGCGTTGCATCATCCGAAGAGGATGACACCTACTGTTGCGGCCGTTCCCCGACACCGATCGGAGGTGCCCGTTGACCAGGTTCGTCGTCGACTCCAGCGCTGTGCTCCACCTGGCGAGCGCAGACGCCGAGGTCCCGGCCAAACACAAGCTGCTCGCGCCGACGCTCCTGCGTTCTCAAACGCTGTCGGACCTGCACGGGGCCGTCCAGCGAGGCGAGATCGCTTCCGAAGTCGCGCGCGACCACCTTGCCCGCATCGGGCGGATGCCGATCAGGCTTCTCGGAGATGCCGTGCTTCGGCGCCGGGCCTGGGAGCTTGCGGATCAACTGGGCTGGGCGGAGACCTTCAACGCAGAGTACGTCGCACTCACCCAGTTGCAGGCTGACGCGTTCATAACGCTCGACAAGGAACTCGCGCGCAGCGTCAAAGGGATCGTCGAGACCGCGTCGATCGATGCCCTGCGCTAGAAGACCGTGGCCCAGTCGTTCTTGACGCTGACGACCGTCCAACCATCCTTACCGGCTTGCTCGGGTCGAGATTGACCGAGACGGCTACGACTGCCACAGTCCCTCTCATGTCCGCCACGGTGGATTCGTTCTTCGACGAGTACGCCCGCGCCTACACGGAAGGCGATGTGGAAGGTGTGACCAGTCTCTGTCACTGGCCGCTCCTTGCGGTCCGGAGGGGGGAGGCAATTCACATGCCGGACCGCAACGCTGTGTGGGATCACTTCGCTTCGGCCATCGCCGCCTATCGCCTTGCGGCGGACGCCGAGAAGTGGACGCCACTCGAGATCGACACTCGCCAACTCGGCGAGCACTCCGTCTTCGCGACCGTGCACTGGAATGCGCTCGACGTGGACGGTCAGGTGGTCCGAGACACCTGGACGAGCTACCAGTTGCTCGCCACTCCGGACGGGTGGCGCTTCCTCTCGTACACGAACCACTTCTGAGCCACCGGGCGGTGAGCTACTCGCGCATCAGCATCGCGGCGGCCTCGCGCTCCAGGTCGATGTAGTGCTCGCCGCTCACGTCGACCGCGACGCGACGGATCGTGCCCCCGGTGAAGCGCCAGGGCATTTCGCCCGGGTAGTCGGAAGTGACGCCGGCGCCGCTGTCGCGGCCGATGCAGAGGCCCTCCCCGGCGATCATGAACTTTCCTGGCTGGGTCTTGATCGGGCCCTCGCCGACCTTCTTGTCGCCGTGCCAGAGGGAGAGGATCCCGGTGGCGACGCCCGGGGGGTCCTCGCCGCTCTTGTCGAACGAGGCGGAGAGGATCTGGTTTTCGCCGATCGGAATCTCTTCGGTCCCTTCGAACTTCTGCTCTGACATACCGACGAAGTTGTAGACGTAGTGGAGCCGGTTGTCCTTGACGTAGAGGGCGTGGCCCCCGAACGGCGATCCGTGCGCGAAGAGGACTCCCTGTGCTCCCGGTCCGGGGATGTCGACGGCCGCTCCGATCACGAAGGAACGGTTACGCACGTTCACAGCCTGTGACTCGGGTACGTCAGCGGCGTCCGGGAAGTACATGTAGCGGTTGCGAGGTGGTGTGAGCACGGGTCGCGGTGTGATCATGATCTCGAGTGCCGAGCGGTCGTCGAGAGGGAACGCTCCGTTCGCGCCGGCCTCCGCGTACCAGAGATTCACGAGCTCCCGGACTTTCTCGGGGTGCTCGGCCGCGAGGTTGTGAAGCTCGGCGCGGTCGATGTCGGTGTTGTAGAGCTCCCACTCGTCGTCGTTGAAGTTGCTCCAACCGCTCAAGGTCGGATGATTCGTGACGGCCTTCCAACCTTCGTGCCAGATCCCCCGCGAGCCGAGCATCGCGTAGAACTGCGTCTTGCGTTCCGACGGGGCCTTCGCGTCGTCGAAGCCGGAGCGCATGCTGACGCCGTCGAAGTCCGTCTGGGTGTGACCCTTGATCGTCTGTGGCGCCTCGACTCCGAGGACGTCGAGGATCGTCGGGACGATGTCGATCGCGTGGTGATACTGCTCGCGGATCTCACCTTTGGACTTGATGCCGGCCGGCCACGAGATGATGCACGGGTCGCTTGTGCCGCCGTTGAACTCGTAGCGCTTCCACATCTTGAACGGCGTGTTGAAGGCCATTGCCCAGCCATTCGGGTAGTGGTTGTACGTCTTCGGGCTACCCAGCTCGTCGAGCATCGGCATGTTCGCCTCGATCGTGTCCGGGATCCCGTTGGCGAACTTCATCTCGTTGACCGAGCCGTTTGGCCCACCCTCGCCCGAGGCGCCGTTGTCGGAAACCAAGACGACGAGAGTGTTTTCGAGCCAGCCGAACTCTTCGAGGAAGCCCAACAGACGTCCGATCTGGTCGTCGGCGTGCGCCAGGAACCCGGCGTAGACCTCGGCCATGCGCGAGAACAGCTTCTTCTCGTCGTCCGAAAGTGAATCCCATGGCCGCGTGACGTCGAGGGGCGGGAACGGCTTGCCGTCGGGCCCCGTCCGAGTCTCAGTGGTGCCGATCGGGTTGATCGGCGGCACCGCAGTGTCGTTCGGGACGAGCCCGAGCTTCTTCTGTCGTGCGAGTGTCTCCTCGCGCATCGCCTCATAACCCATGTCGAAGCGACCTTTGTACTTCTCGATCCACTCCTTCGGCGCATGGTGAGGCGCGTGGCAGGCGCCAGGTGCGTAATACAAGAAGAAGGGCTTCTCGGGCGCGATCGCTTTCGCGTCCCGGATGAACTCGATTGCCTTGTCCGTCAGGTCCTCCGTAAGGTGGTAGCCCTCTTCCGGAGTGCTCGGCTGGTCGACGGGGTGATTGTCGTAGACGAGATCCGGATACCACTGGTTGGTCTCCGCCCCGAGGAACCCGTACCAGCGCTCGAAGCCCCTGCCGGTCGGCCAGTTGCGCCTCGTAGAGGCGAGGTTCATCTCGTCATCGGGGCAGAGATGCCACTTGCCCACCATGTAGGTGTTCCAGCCCTGCTCGCCGAGAATCTCGGAGATCGCGCCGTTCTCGGGCGGAATCGTGCCGCTTGCGTTCGGGAAGCCGATTGCCGCCTCGGTGATGCACGCCATGCTGTTACGGGTGTGATTTCGCCCGGTCAAGAGACAGGAGCGCGTCGGCGAGCAGAGTGCGGTCGTATGCCACTGCGTGAAGCGGACACCGTTCTTCGCGAGAGCGTCGATGTGGGGGGTTTCCACTGGCCCCCCGTAACAGCCGAGCGCCGAGAAGCCGACATCGTCGAGGACGATGTACACGACGCTCGGCGCCCCGTCGGGTGCTTTAGGCGGCTCGAACGGGGCCCAATCGGGCTTCGAGTCGCGGATGTCGACGTTGATGACGCCCTGGAACCGCTTGCTCATCGCAGATCCTCCCGATCGAAAGCTTGGGTTGAGAGCCGGAGATCGCGCTCCGGTGGCGAGAGCGTCGCGCCAGGCGCTCCCTAAGACATCACCCCTTCGGGACGAACATGCGGCCGCTGCGGCGAGGGCCGCACGCCCACGCGAGCGAGGTCGAACTCAGCCCAGCGCCACGCCCTCGGCGGAGCCGGCAGGCTTCGGGTCGGGAAGACGTCTCATGCGGAGGGCGTTGAGGAGGCCGAGGAGGCTCGCGAGGACCGGTACGAGCAGCGCCACCTGTAGGGAGCGATCCCGCGCTTCCTTGTTGATGTGGAGGATCTCTTCCCGCACGTCTTTGGGTTCGTCGGCGAGCAGCGGCTCGAGCTGCGCGTTGCTCAGCACCTCCGCGTCGTCTTCCAACGTGTCTCCTATCTGCTGCTGTTGTGCGGGTGGGATCACCGTGCTCTCTTCGGCCAGGTTGGTGAACGAGAAAGCGAGGACGGCGAGCATGATGCCGCCGGCCACCGCCAGTCCGAACGAGAGCCCAAAGGATCCCGCCGCCGAGTTCACTCCGGCTGCCTCGCTCACCCGCTCCTCCTCGATCGGAGAAAGGGTGTAGTTGTTCAGCTGCGATACGAGGAGGCCGAGCCCGGAGCCCGTGATCAGCAACGGGACGAAGAGCCACCAGCCCGAATGCGTGCGAGGCACGATCGGGATGATCAGCGCAATACCGACCGTGCTGAGAGCGAATCCGACCAGGATGATGTTGCTCGGGCGCCGGCCACCCGCCTTGCGTCCCGCGAGCAGCGCGACCGCGAACATGCTGAGCGAGAGCGGCGCGAGGGTCAATCCCGTCTTCAGCGCGTTGTACTCGAGCGTCATCTGGAGGAAGATCGGGAGCGCGATCATTGCGCCGCCCAGCGTGACGTTCTGCAGCAGCTGCCCAAAGATCCCGCTCGTGAAGTGCGGGAACCGGAAGAGACCTGGGTCGAGCAACGTGGGCTTCCCTTCCCGCTTGCGCCGCACGAGCCAGTAGGCGAGCAGCGCGAGCGCGACCGCTCCGATCGCGATCAAAAGTCCGACGAACTCCCCGCCTTCCTGCCAGACGAGAATGCCGAGCACTAGGCCACCCATGCCGAGCACGGAGAGGATCGCGCCGACCAGGTCGATCTGGCGCGGCCCTGTGTAGGCCACGTCGTGGACGAGCTTGATCTGGGACAGCACGACGGCGATCACGACGGCCTCGAGCCCGAAGCCGACACGCCACGAGAGGTACGTCGTGACGAAGCCACCGAGGAGAGGTCCGACCGCTGCCGCGATCGCGGCAGCGGCCCCGACCAGCGCGTAGGTCCGCGTCCGAGCCGCACCCTTGAAGTTCCCATGGATCAGGGACTGCATTGCCGGCAGCAGCAGCGACGCCCCGAGCCCGCCGATGATCGCCCAGAAGATGATGATCGCGATCAGGTTCTGGGCCAGCGTCATCGCCACGGCTCCGATCGCGTAGGCAACGAGGCCGAGCACATAGGCCCGCTTCCGCCCGATGAGATCGCCGACCTTGCTACTGATCAGAATGAACGCCGCGGACACCAGCGCCTCCAACGCGATCGCGGCTTGAACGTTGCTCACGGTCGTGTCGAGGTCCTCGACCACAGCCGAGATCGAGACGTTCATCAGCGAGGTGTCGACGACGAGCACGAACATCGCCATCGCCAGCAAGAAGGAGAGCTTGGTTTGGGCGGCGGAGCTCTCGCCCTCCGGAACGCTGCTAGTAACTACTTCGCTCACACGCGACCCACGACTCCGCTGTCACCTGTTTGACCATGCATCTCGACAACTCTACGAAGCAACCAGGGGACGGGGCTTCATCCTTCATGGATGAACCGTCCTTTTGCTGCGTATTCATACTCACCGGTCCTGGCGGGAAGCGAACCCGCGAACGATCTCAGCCAGAGCTCAGGCAGGCCGCTCGAGCTTGGAGGGAAGGAGCAACGCCGCGCCAAGTCCGATGAGCCCGAACAGGATGAGAGAAATCATTGCCCAAGCGTACGACCGGTATCCCGGCGCGACGACGGACACGATGATCGTCCCCGCGATTGCAGTGCCAAAGGACGAGCCAAGGTTGGAGACGCTGCGTGAGAGCCCGGAGATCTCGCCCTGCAGCGCTTCCGGGAAACTCGACTGAACAACATTGACCGAGGGCGTGAGCATTGCGCCTACGCCGAAACCGATCAGGAACAGCCCGGGCACGAACGCCCAATCGCTCGAAGAGGATTTGACCAGCCCGAGCAAGAGACCCATCCCGACGATCGTAACGACGAAGCCGGTCACGATCAGCGTCTTCTGCGCGTACTTCTTTGCCCAACGCTCCGCAGCGAACGACGAGATGAGGATGCCGACGGTCGCTGCAGTAAAGATCACGCCAGTCTTGATTGCGCTGTAACCGCGCTCGGTCTGGAGGAACACCGAGACCACGAAGGAGGTGCCCAGCAGCATCAGCCACTGGACGTTTTGAGTGACGAGGGCGAGGTTACAAGTCCGGTTCCGAAAGAGTCTTGTCGAGAGAAGCGGCTCTTTTCCGGCGCGCTCCCGGCGCCGGATGAAGAGGAAGAACGAAGCCAGGAACGCGGCTCCGATCCCGAGACAGATCCCAAAGAGGGCGTTGTTCGATCCGGCCTGCAGGATCCCGAACACGACGAAGAACATCCCGACGGCCGAAAGGATCGCTCCGACTGCGTCGAAGGGACGCGCCGGGTCGGCGGGCAGTGGATCGACCAGGCGACGGCTCAGCAACAGGATCGTTGCGATCACGAGAGCCTGAAAGACGAACGCGGCCCGCCAGCTGATTCCCGTGGTGATCAGGCCGCCGATGAGCGGACCGGCCGCCGCGCCGACGCCGCCGAGCCCGCTGAT
>DATMZV010000159.1:0-13363 GCA_035573355.1 Gaiellaceae bacterium
CGCTCGTCACCGTGAAGGACCCCGAGGCCGACCAGCCCGGGTGGGACGACCTCTACGAGGTCGGCACCGCCGCGGTCATCCACAAGATGATCAAGGTCCCCGACGGGACGCTGCGCATCCTCGTCCAGGGGCTGAAACGCACCAAGCTCGACCGCCAGGTGCAGACCGATCCGTATCTCGTCGGCGAGTTCGTCGAGTTGCCGGACGAGGTGCCCGAGACCCCAGAGGTCGAAGCGCTCACGCGCAACGTCCAGAACCTCTTCGCCCGGGTCATCGGCCTCGTTCCCTATCTCCCCGAAGAGCTGCAGATCGCCGCGGCGAACGTCGACGATCCGAGCGCGCTTTGCAATCTCGTCGCCTCGACGCTGCGCCTGAAGACCGACGAGAAGCAGCGTCTGCTCGAGCTCACGAACGTCGAAACGCGGTTGCGGGAGATCTCGGCGATCCTGAACCGCGAGCTCGAGGTGTTCGAGCTCGGCTCGAAGATCCAGTCGCAGGTCCAGGAGGAGATGGAGAAGGGCCAGCGCGAGTTCTTCCTCCGCCAGCAGATGAAGGCGATTCAGGACGAGCTCGGGGAGAGCGACCCGGAAGCGGCCGAGCTCGCCGAGCTGCGTTCGACCTTCGAGGCGATGGAGCTGCCGGAAGACGTGCGCAAGGTCGTCGACCGTGAGCTCGGGCGGCTTGAAAGGCTCCCCACGGCCGCGGCGGAGTACGGCGTCATCCGGACGTACCTCGACTGGATCGCTTCGCTCCCCTGGGACAAGACGACGGTGGACAACCTCGACCTCGACAACGCGAAGGCGGTGCTCGACGAGGACCACTTCGACCTCGAGAAGGTCAAGGAGCGGATCCTCGAGCACCTCGCGGTCTCGAAGTTGAAGAACGACACCTCCGGCCCGATCCTCTGCTTCGTCGGGCCGCCCGGCGTCGGCAAGACGTCGCTCGGACAGTCGATCGCACGCGCACTCGGGCGAAAGTTCGCCCGGCTCTCCGTCGGCGGTGTGCGCGACGAGTCGGAGATCCGCGGCCACCGCCGCACGTACATCGGCGCGATGCCGGGCACAATCATCCGCCACCTGCGCGACGCAGAGTCGATGAATCCGGTGATGCTGATCGACGAGATCGACAAGATGGGCGCGGACTACCGCGGGGATCCGGCGAGCGCAATGCTCGAGGTCCTCGACCCGGAACAGAACAAGAACTTCCGCGACCACTATCTCGACCTGCCGTTCGACCTTTCGAAGACGCTCTTCATCTGCACTGCGAACACGCTCGACACGATCCCGTCGCCGCTGCTCGATCGCATGGACGTCATCTCGCTGTCGGGCTACACCGAGGACGAAAAGTTCGGTATCGCGAAGCGCTACCTCGTCCCGAAGCAGCTCGAGGCGCACGGGCTCGACCTCGAGCAGATCTCGTTCTCGGACAGGGCATTGCGGCTGATCATCCGCGCCTACACGCGTGAGGCAGGTGTCCGAAATCTCGAGCGCCGGCTCGGCGACGTGCTGCGCAAGGCGGCGCGACAGATCGCCGAGGGCAAGCGCGCGAAGAAGCTCCGCATCGACGAGCGGCGCGTGCGTTCCTGGCTCGGCCCGCGTCGCTACGAAGGCGAGGTGCGCAAGCGCACCTCCGAGCCGGGTGTGGCCACGGGACTCGCGTTCACCTCGGTGGGCGGCGACGTGCTGTTCTTCGAAGCGACGGCGTACCCCGGCAAGGGAAGGCTGACCATCACCGGACAGCTCGGCGACGTGATGCAGGAGTCGGCGCAGGCAGCGCTGTCGTGGGTGCGCGCGCATGCCCAGCAGCTGGGCCTCGACCCGACCTGGTTCCAGGAGAACGACATCCACCTCCACGTTCCGGCGGGCGCGGTCCCGAAGGACGGGCCCTCCGCCGGGATCACGATGGCGACTGCGATCGCGTCGCTCGTCCGCAACCAGCCCGTCTCCGAGGACGTCGGGATGACCGGCGAGATCACGCTCACCGGCCAGGTGCTCCCGATCGGCGGTATTCGCGAAAAGTCCCTCGCCGCACAGCGCGCGGGTCTCAAACGAATCATCCTTCCGCGCGACAACGAGCCCGATCTGGCAGAGCTGCCCCCCGAGACGAAGAAGGAGCTCGAGTTCGTCCTCGTCGACACGATCGACGAGGTCTTCGAGGCCGCCTTCGACGGCAAGGGCGCCGGCCACCCGAGCGAGCGTCAGGTCAACTTGAAGGTCGCGAGCAGCTCGTCGCAGGCGCGCGTATCGCCGCCGCGTTCGTAGCGGCAGAGCAACAAGTACTCGGTCTTTCCGCGTAGGACGAAGGCAAAGCGCTCGACGAGCTGCTTGCCGTCACGGGCGTACGCGACCTCGTAGCGCCTCGCCCGCAGCCCCGCGACCCTGACGGTGGCCCGATCTGCGACGGTTCCCTGCTGCTGTTGCGCCAGCGTGTCGGCCGCGTGGTCGAGCTCGGGCAGAACCCTGCCCCACAAGGCGGGCCGAAACGCCCGCACGAGCGGGAACCGCGTCACCGACACGAGCTGGGTGCCCCGCGCGGCCTGCACCTCGGCCCCCTTTCGGGTGACCGCCCAGCCGCCGGGAGCAGCAAAGAAGTAGCCTTGTCCCTGCACGGTCTGCTCCTTTGCTTTCGAGCCACCACAGCCGGCAGCGAAGAGCATGACCCCGACGGCGAGAACCGCCTGTTTGCGAGGATTCGGGGCGGGTACGAGACGGCTGGCAAACCAGCGAAAGGACACGAGCAGCATGGCAAACACGAGAGACAAGGTATTGGACAGGGCGGGAAGCGCGAGGCCGTACATCGAGCGTGCCCTTCAGGACGAGGATCTCCGCGAGAACGTGCGGAACGCCTTCGAGTCTGCCCGTGGGGTCTACAACGAGCTCATCGGCGGCCGCGGAGCGATTCCTGTCGCGGCTCGCGTGGCAACCGACAAGGACATTCAGGACCGGTTGAGGGAAGCCCTCGACGAGCTGCGCGAAGCGGCGGATCGCGTGCAGGGCAAGAAGGAGCACGGCACGCGCAACTCACTGCTACTGATCACGGGCATTGCGCTCGGGCTCCTCTTCAACCCCGTGTCGGGCGCACAGACCCGCAAGTGGGTCTCCGACAAGATCTTCGGTCCAACCGACGACTTCACCTACCAGGGGAACTCGACACCGAGCCCGAACTAGCTCTTACTTCGGCTCTTACTTCGGCTTCTTCTTCGAGCTGAAGTTGTCGCCCTTCACGACGAGGGGCCTGATCGCACGCTGCAAGGAGCCTGGGACGAGCCCGTCCGCGGTCGAGATGTCGGTCGCTGCGAGCAGGATCGCCCCGGGCTTCGGCGCGTTCCCGAGCGAATGCAGTGGTGCCCACGCGTCGCCGCCCGCAAAGCTGACGTCCTGAAGGTGCTTCCACGCAAGCAAGTACGAGGTCGGGTTCACGGCGCCGTCGTAACCGAGGCCGAGCAAACCCACCGGATGAATCTCGAAGTGGAGATGGAACGGCGTTCCCTGCGCGTCCCCCGTGTTGCCGACGAAGCCGATCACATCTCCTGCGTTGACCTTGCTCCCGTTGACTGCGAGCGGCGAGAAGGCGGAGAGGTGCGCATAGTAGAAGAGGTTTCCCTGTCCGTCGCGTAGCCAGAGGCGGTTCCCGCCGATCTTGTTCCAGCCTACGGAGAAGACCGTTCCGGACGCGACCGCCAGCAGCGGTGCACCGAGCGGGGCGAAGATGTCGTCGCCGTGATGCCAACCGCTCGAGATGTCGCCGCGCAACGCTCCGAACGTGTCCGTGAACGATGACGGTCCGTACACCGGGAACACGTAACCGCCCGCGGTGAGCTTCGGCGTCACCGCCGGCGGCTGGCGCACCGGCGGGAAGCCCGGCGACGGCTCGGGCGCCCGGGAGGAGGACTTCGTGCCCCTCGCCTTCGGAGACTTCGGCACCGTCACCGGCGGTTCCGGCGGTGCGGCCTGGGCGGCGACCTCCGCGTAGCCGACGAGGATCGTCGTGCCTGCGACCAGTCCGCCATGGTCGGCCGTGAGCCTAATCTCGAGAGCGGTGACGCTACCGCGATAGCCGGTTGCGGGCGTGCCGCTCGCACCGCCGGCCACCGTCGTCAGCGACCCCCAGTCCCCGAGCTGCAGCGCGTTGCCCGTCACCGGCGCGCCGAGCGCGACGAGCCCGGTCACCGCCGAGCCGGAGATGTCTCCCTTCGCGGCGCCCGCACGAGCCTCCGCGTGAGCCTGCGCAACGACACTTGTCGCCGTGATCTCGCCGCCGAAGATATTGAGGTTCGATACCTCGGCCGAGGCGGTTGCGTTCGCAGAAGGCCCTGCGACGGCAGAGGCGCTCGCATTGGCGGATCCGGTCGTGACGACGTGGTTGTAGTCGAACGTGCCGCTGAAGACGACCGAGTCCTCGGGAGCCGAGACGGTCGGAGTCTCCGCGCCCGGCTGACCCGGGACGACCACCCGGATCCCGTAGGCACGCGCGGTCGCTCCCGACGCCTGATCGTGTTGCCAGCCGGCATCGGCGGCAGCAGCGGTCAGCAGCAGAAGGGCGACGAGGAAGGCGACGGAAGCGCGCTTCACAAGCTCCCCATTATGCAGCCTCTCCGGTCGTCGTATGGCCTGAGGGAGGGCTCTCAGCGATCCGGAGGAGCTTCCGTGCTAGCCGAGGCCTCGACGGAGCGACTTCGCCGGTAGGCGCGCGCTGAACACCTCCTCGGCGTTTGCATTCAGGTTCCGGGTGTCGATCCACATCGGGTACGCCATCCCTCCGCGCGCCGCGAGACCGGTGTAGCCGCCGTAGCCGCCGGAATCGCCGTAGCCGTAGATCCTGGCGTCCTCCCAGAGGACCTGGACGCTGGACGAGGCACGTGCGGGCCTCACCGGTGTCGCCCACCGACGCCCGTCGGCCGAGACCGTGCACGAGAACCAGGCCGTCGCGCGCTTCGAGTCACCGCTGGTGTCGTAGAAGCAGGCCCACAGATCCGACGTCACCGGATCGACGGCGGACACGGGCCAGAACTGGTCGGACTTCTTCGGGTCGGCCGGGCCGGCTTGGCCCCGTGAAAGCGGGCGTAGCGCCCGATCGAAGACGGCGACGTCGACGTCCTGCGTCGTGTCGGGACCAACGACCCCGTACGTGAGGAAGACACGCTGCTTCGAGACGGCGAGCGTCGGATTCGGACCGAGGCAGCGCACGGCCTGTTGCGGAAGGACGAACTTCCCGAAGACGATGCAGGTGGCGGCGATGTTTCCCGGTAGGGGCGCCGCCTGCCGAACCGCGAAGTGGTGACCGGCATCGGTCGACCGGCCGATCCACAGTCCGTCTCTTGCATCGACCCCGGCGACATAGAGATCGTCGCCCTGACCGGCCGCGGCGATGGTGACGAGCTGCGGTTGGTCGAGTGAGCGGTCCACCACCTGCGGCTCGGACCAGGTCTTGCCGCCGTCCGTACTCGAGCTCACGACGGTCGTCTGGTATCTGGACTCGAGCAGACGGGACCACGCAACGTAGACACGTCCCTTCGAATCGACCGTGAGCGCGGGCTTGTCGTCGTACCCGAACTTCGTCGCCGGGCGCGTGACACGCCGGGTCAGCCAACTGCCCTTCGGCCCCGAACGGGACGCGACGATGAGATACGGGGTCAGGTCAGGCCCCGGTGTGCAGACCGATTTCTCGGTGAACGCGACGTACTGCCGTCCGTTCGGAGCGATCGCCACCGCCGGATCTCCCCAGGAGCACGTGTTCGGGTTGAACATCGGTCCTGCTTTCGTCGACCAAGTCCGGCCGCTGTTCACGGAGGTGAGGACGCGGATCTCCGGCTCGACACTCTCGTTCGCAGCGGCGACGAGGTTGCTAGGCCTCGACGGATCGACGGCGACCGCGACCTCGGTCTGGATCCCCCGCGAGCGGGAGACGTCCTGCACTCGTGTGCCCGCCGTCTGCCACGGGCTCTTCGCGTTGTGCACCGTGGTCAGGTAGATGGTCACGCCTGCGACCACCATGAGCACGAGAATGACGGCACCCTCGATCGAGAGCTTCCGCGCGTTCGAGAGCTTCCGCACGTCGGATTAGACGACGAAAACGGGGAAAAGATCAGTCGCCGGCGAGCTGCTTACGGGCGAATTCCCGGAAACGGTCACGCGCGCCCTCGTCGGGGCCGAGCGGCTCCTCGTCGGCGTACCTGGGATCGGCGGCGATCTCCTCGGCGACCGCCTTGACCTCCCGGCGCAAGGCATCGTGGTGCTTCGGGTCTCGCAGCAGGGCCTCGACCCAGGTGTCGTCCGCGTCCTCGGCGCCGAGCTCCTGCTCGAACAGAAGCTCGCCCAGCAGGATGCCGACGCGGATGTACGCGAACGTCCGGAAGGCGAGGACGCGGTGCGGCGAGCCGACCAGTCGGTCGATCTCAGGGTCCTCCGCCTGGATCCGCGCGACGATGTCGCCGACCGGCTCGTCGACGAGCGGCAGCCAGACTTCCTCGGGTCCTGCCATGTGGACAGGATAGGTCAGGACTCGCGCTGACGCGCTCGCCATGCGATCTGCGCCGCAACCAGGACGAGTAATCCCGCGAAAAGGCGGCGGAGGGTCGCATCGGGTAGCGACACCGCCAGGGCGACTCCTCCCTGGGCGGCGGCCGCGGCTGCGATCCCGAGCACCGCTGCGGCACGCCAGCGAACGTTGCCGTAACGCGCCTGGCGCCACGTCCCGACGAGCACCGTCGGGATAATCGCGAGGAGCGACGTTCCGAGCGCCTCGTGATGACCGAGCCCGAGTGCGATCAGCGTCGGCACGAAGAGAAGCCCGCCGCCGATGCCGAACATCCCGGCGAGCACGCCCGCGACGAGCCCGAGTGCAATGGCGAGCGCGTAGCTCACTTGACGAACAGCCAGACGGCGACGGCGAGGATGAAAGCAGCAAATGCCAATTCGATCGTTCGCGTCTGGAGACGTTGCTGTAATGCCGTCGCGCCCGCGACTGACACTGCCGCCGGCAAGCCGACGAGAGCCGCGTAGCCGACGTTGACGTCACCGTGGATCGCGTAGGCGATCGCGCCGGAAACTGCGGTGATTCCGATCGCCGCAAGGGACGTCGCCGTCGCGGCTCGAGAGTCCCAGCCGGAGAAGAGCAGCAGCGGGACGATCACGAGTCCGCCCCCGACCCCGAACAGCGCACTGAAGAAGCCCGCCACGAGGCCAATGAGGACGAGCCGCACGGGCCTATTCTTGCAGCGTGGATCTGATCGACCGGCTCGCCGAGGATCCTGCGCAGGCGGGGCTCTTCTTCGACGTCGACGGCGTGCTCGCTCCGATCGTCGCGCGGCCCCAGGATGCACGGGTCCCGGACGAGACCGGCGCTGAGCTTCACCGGCTGAACGAACGCTATGCGCTCGTCGCGTGCATCTCGGGCCGTGCCGGCGATGACGCACGACGGATCGTCGGCGTTCCGGAGCTCGTCTACGTCGGCAACCACGGGCTCGAGCTCGACGGCGAGGCTGCCGAGTGGCGCGGACGGCTCCAGCAGTTCCTCGCTGAGACGGGTTGGCGCGCGACCGAGAACAAGGGGCTGACCGCATCTCTCCACTACCGCGGTGCGAAGGACGAAGAAGCCGCTCGCTCGACGCTCGAACACGTGAAGCTAAACGCGGAAGAACAGGGCTTCGTCGCCCGCTTCGGGCGCAAGGTGCTCGAGGTGCTGCCGCCGCTCGACGTCCACAAGGGAACCGCCGTCCGACAACTGCTCGGCGAGCGGAAGCTCAGGCGCGCGCTCTACGCCGGCGACGACACAACCGATCTCGACGGCTTTCGAGCGCTCGACGGCCTCGACCTGTCGGTTCGGATCGCCGTCGTGTCGGAGGAAGGCCCGGCAGAGCTACGAGAGGCAGCCGACCTGACGCTTGGAGGACCCGAAGAAGTACCGGAGCTCCTGCGGCGGCTCTAGCCGGGGATTCGTTCTTCGGTCTCAGCGTCGAACAGCAGCAGCTTGTCTCGCGGAACCGTGAGCTTCAGCTCCTGGCCGGCGTTCACCTGCTCCTCGATCGGGAGCTTTGCCTGAATCGCCGTGTCCCTGCGGGTCAGATGCACGAGTTGCTCGTCGCCGAGATACTCCACGACCTCGACGCGCGCGTCGAAGTTCATGCCGTCCGGCCGGCCGTTGCCGAGGTCGATGTGCTCGGGGCGGAAACCTGCGATGCGTCCGTTTGCGCCGGCACCGTCCAGGACCTCGGTCGGCACGAGGTTCATGGCGGGGGAACCGATGAAGCCGGCGACGAAGAGATTCCGCGGCTCACGGTAGAGCTCCTCGGGCGGCCCGGCCTGCTGCAGCACGCCGAGCTTCATGACGGCGATGCGATCGCCCATCGTCATCGCCTCCACCTGATCGTGCGTGACATAGATGGTCGTCGTCCCGAGTGTCTGCTGCAGCTTCAGGATCTCGGCGCGGGTCTGCACGCGGAGCTGCGCATCCAGGTTCGACAGTGGTTCGTCCATCAGAAAGGCTGCCGGATCGCGCACGATCGCCCGTCCGAGCGCAACACGCTGCCGCTGGCCACCCGACAACTGCTTGGGCTTGCGCTTGATCAGCGCATCGAGATCGAGGATGTTGGCTGCTCTTTTGACGCGACTGTCTATCTCCTTCTTCGGCACCCTCTGGTTCCGCAGGCCGAACGCGAGGTTTTCGTACACCGTCATGTGTGGGTAGAGCGCATAGGACTGGAAGACCATGGCGATGTCGCGGTGCTGCGGAGCGACGTTGTTGACAACGCGGTCGCCGACGAGGATACGCCCGCCGGACACCTTCTCCAGGCCGGCAAGCATGCGCAGGGCCGTGGTCTTGCCGCAGCCGGAGGGGCCGACGAGCACCATGAACTCACCGTCCGCCACCTCGAGCAGGAGGTCCTTGACCGCGGCAGTGTCTCCAAAGGTCTTCGTGACGTGGTCGTACGTAACGCTCGCCATCAGCTCAGGCCTCTCTCGCCGGGTTCTTCGGCAGCGCGAAATGGGCGGAAACCAGGAACGAGTAAGAGATCGTCAGGGTCAGGAAAGGCAAGATCGCAGCCGCGACGCCCACGACGTTCACGAGCAAGAGCGCGAGTGCAAGCCCGAGGAAGCCGAGCGGCCGGTGTACGACCGCGAGCGCCGCGTCACGGGCCACTGCACGCAGGGGGCGTCCCACCTCGAAGACGGCGAGCGGCCAGAGGGCCAGTTGGAAGACGCCGAACATGAGCAGGAGGTAGAGGCTAAAGGCTGCAAGGGGCCAGGCCCAGGTTCCTGCACGTACGTAGAAGGGTACGACGACGGCCCCGACCGCCACGGCGATCGCAAGCGCGGCACCCAGCACGATTCCGTGACGCCAATGCCGGCGCAGCCCGTTCGGCAGTTCCACCAGTCGGAGGTCCTCCGTCTGGCTCAGAGTCACTACACAGTGCATGACCGCCGCGAGGACGGGGCCGACCAGGACGGCCAGAACGATCGCGGAACGCACGGCCAGGGTCGCGAACACCACCACGAGCACGGTGGCGCCCAAGAGCACGTTCAACACCATCAGCCTCCAGGCCTGGTGATAGAGGTCGTTCGCCGCAACACCGAGGGCACGTCGCAGAGTCATCCCTTCACCCCCGCCGAGGCGACGCCGGCGACGAAGTACCGCTGGAAGACGACGAAGATCAAGAGGATGGGCAGGATGGCGATGACGCTTGCGGCCATGAGCGGCGGCCACATCGTCAAGTAAGCGGAGTGGAAGGCGGCAATACCAATTGGAATCGTGAACTCGCTCTTGTCCTGCAACAAAACGGCCGGCCAGAACAGCGCGTTCCACGTCCCCTGGAACATGAGAATCCCGACCGCTGCAAGCGCGGGCCCCGCTAGTGGCAGCATCACCTTCCGGTACGTCTTGAAGTAGCCCGCAGCGTCGAGCTTCGCCGCCTCCTCGAGATCACGAGGAATCGTGAGGAAGTACTGACGCATCAGGAACAGGCTCGTGGCGGAGACGAGCTGGATCAGGATCACACCGTTGCGGTTGATAAAGGACGCATCGTGCCAGCCGAGGTGCCCAACCCAGGACGGAATCCAGTTGACGAGCATCAGGTAAATCGGGACGAGCCGCAACTGGTCCGGGATCATCAACGTCCCGAGCACGAGCATGAAGAGAACCTCGCGGCCGGGAAACTTGAGCCTGGCAAACGCGTACCCACCAATCGACGCGAGCACGAGGTTCGAGAGAGTGACCGCGCCGGCGATGATCGCACTGTTCAGTGCGTAACGACCGAAGTTGAAGCTGTGGAACGCTTCGTGGTAGCCGCTCGTGGTCCAGTGACGCGGAAGCAGCGAGAACCCGGCGACGGTGTCGGCAATCGTCCTGAACGACGTCGACACGCTCCAGAGGAACGGAATCGCGAAGAGCAGCGCCACCGCGAACAAGATGAAGTACACGACGACCGTGCGGATCCGTTCTACCCGCTCGCGGCCCGGAATCCCCGTTGGCGCCGCAGTGCCTTGGGCCAATCCCTCGAGCGCGAGCTCCTCCGCGGCGACCCGCGGGACCGGCGGCAGCTCTTCCGTGCTCATCAGGCGACCTCGGCCCTGCCGAAGAGGAGTCGCTGGATCACGGTCACCGTGAAGATGAAAGCGAAGAGGACGACGCCGACCGCCGCGCCATACCCGAACTTGATGTTGGCGATTGCCTGGTTGTAGAGGTAGAGCACCGCTGTGAGCGTCGAGTAGTTGGGCCCGCCGGACGCGCCTCCGATGAGAAACGACTGGTCGAACATCTGCAGGGCACCGATGATCGAGACGACGGCGACGAAGAAGTGGCCCGGTTTGAGTAGCGGGAACGTGATCTTCCGGAAGGTCCGCCAGGCCCCCGCCCCGTCGATTGCGGCCGCTTCGTAGACGTCTATGGGTATCGCCTGCAGTGCGGCGAGGTAGAAGATCATGATCGTGCCCGAGGTCGTCCAGGCGTTCAGGCCGATGATCGCCGGCAGCGCGGTGCTCTCTTGCGCGAACCAGGCGTTGTTGTGGTGATAGCCGAGATGGTCAAGGATGGTGTTGAAGAGGCCATCGGAAGCGAGGATGTACGTCGCGATCGCCGCGACCGCCGCGGACGCCGCAAGCGACGGGAAGTAGAACGCAGCGCGGAAGAACGTCCTGAAGCGGATCGCCTGGTTGACGACGACGGCGAGCGCAAGACCGAGAGCCATCTGCAGCGGGACGACGGTTACCGTGTAGACGAGTGTGTTGCGCACGGCGTGGCTCCAGAAGACGCTGTCGTGGTAGAGCGTCCTGTAGTTGTCCCAGCCGACGAAGGGCCCTTTGAAGATCTGCCAGTCGTAGCGGCTGATGTAGAAGGCGTAGCCGATCGGAAAGATGAAGAAGAGCAGGAAGAACGCCATCGGCAGCGCGACGAAGCCATAGCCCACCAGCGCCTCACGCGTCCGCTCCGATCCCAGTCCACCGCCGACGCGCCGTCGTTTCGCCACTGCGACTGCCATGCCCCTCCTTCTGCGGAGCCCTCCCCCGTACGCCCAAAAAAGGGCGCACGGGGAAACGACTCCCAACTATCTCAGGCTTACCGCGCTGCCGCGGCGATCTTCACGAGCATCGCGTTCACCGACTCCTTGCCGGCGATGACCGCGGTCAGTTCGTTGTTCGCCACATCGTTCCAGACGTGGCGGAACCCAACCTGGTTCCCCCAGCCGTGCACCGAGGCGGGGTACCTGATGAACGCGCCGCGACCGGGGACCGCATGCACGTCGGTCCGGGTCGGGAGCGCCAGTCCAAGCGAGATCCACTGTTGCATGCCCTGCTTGCCGACGAGGTACTTCAGGAGCTCCCATGCCGCCGGCTTGTTCTTCGAGTCCTTCGCCATCGAGTACGACACGGTGAAGGCGAGATTGCCGTGTTTCTTGTTCATCGGCAACGGCGCGGTCGTGAACTTCACGTTGGGGAAGGTCGCCATCGTCGGGAACATCCAGTTACCCTCGAAGGCAAACGCCGCACGCTCCTTGCCGAACGCCTCGCCGCACCAGCCCGAACCGGTCTGCGAAGGTTGCGCCGCGAGGCCGGACTTGAGCAGTCCGACGTAGTAGTTCGCGGCGACCCGGAACGGAGGCGTGGTGGCGCTCTTGAACTGACCGTTGCCTCCGGCCTGGTAGACGAAGGGCATCAGCCTTGCCCAGTCGGCGCTGAGACAGATCGGCTTGCCACCCGGAACGTTGATCTTCGACGCGACGCTCCTCAGCTGCGCCCACGTCTTCGGGATCGGGTTGTTCCCCAGCAACCGGGTGTTGACCTCCATTCCCAGCGAGGACCAGTCCTTCGGGAACCCGTAGTAATGGCCCTGGTACTTGAACGTGTTCAGCAGGTTCTTGTAGAACGGCTTCGTCTTGAACTTCGACGCCTTGACGTACGAGTCGAGGTTCTGCAGCACTCCCTGCCGAACCCAGTCGGCGAAGTCGGCCGCATCGACATAGAACACGTCCGCCGGCTTTCGCGCTGCGAACTTCGCAAGCATGGCGGCCTGGTAGTCACCGGTGATCGAGGTGTAGTTGACCTTGATGTTCGGGTGCGACGCCTCGAAGTCGCTGACCACCTTCGCGAGCTTCGTTTCCTCGGCCGGCGAGGTCTGCCATCCGTTCAGCGTGACGGTCCCCGACGGCGCGGCCGACGCTCCCGCGCCGGACACCCTGGCCTGGGATCCTCCGGTCTGGATCGCCGCCACAATTGCAGCGATTGCGAGCAACGCCACAACCATGAGTCGTTTACGCATTCGTCCCCCTCCTCCTCCATAAGTGGCAATGGGAACAGTTTCCCCTTGGGTCATGGCGCGACACCTGTCCGTGCCTTCGACAGCCATGAAGTCGGTCAGAATCCTACACTTTCAAGCGATAACGGGGCGATCCGAAAATCGTCTTCATGTGCGCTTCAAGACGTCCCAGGCTCGCAGGACGTCAGCCTCGGTCGTCCGCTCGTTACCGATCGCAAGCCTCAGGACGTACCGGCCGTCGAGCCGCGTGTGTGAGAGAAACACTTCACCCGTTGCGTTCGCCCGCGCGAGTAGATCTTCGTTCTCGTCGTCCGACCCGTCTCTGCGAAAACAGACCACCGAGAACGGCCGTGGCGCACAGAGCTTCCAGCCGGGCTCGTCACGGATCCAGCCTTCGAACAGCTCGGCGAGCCGAATGGCCTCCCTGATCCGCACCTGCAGCCCCTCGCGGCCATAGCAGCGAAGCACCGCCCAGAGCTTGAGCGAGCGAAAGCGGCGGCCGAGCGCAGGGCCGTAATCCGAGAGGCTCTCGGCTTCGTCGCTGGTGCGCAGATACTCGGGGACGAGACTGAAGGCCGCGCGCAGCGCCTCCGGCTTCCTCGTCCAGAGGAGCGAG
>DATMZV010000160.1:0-3167 GCA_035573355.1 Gaiellaceae bacterium
GCGATGCGCCCGCGCGCACTCGCGCGAAAGGGTCTCGTGGAAGTAGCGCCGGTTGTGCAGGCCGGTCAGCGCATCGAGGTCGGCAAGCTGGCGCGCCTCCCGGAAGCGCCGCGCGTTCTCGATCGCCGGGCCTGCTCGCAGTGCGAGCGTCTCGAGCTGGCGCACGTCGTCGTCGGCGTACTCGTGTCCCTTCCGTCGTGTGAACACCGTCAGGTAACCGAGAGTCGAGTTGTCGCCCGGCAGCGGCACCGCGAGGCCGGCATTGATCACGCTGTCCCCGCTGGAGGACTCTCGCTCGAGCTCGGGATAGGTGTAGGACATGGTGATCGAGCGTGCGAGCCGGCCGTCCGGCGGCCCGGTGATGGCGTGCCGCTCCGCCTCCTCGACGGAAAGGCCCAGCGTTGCGACGAGCGGCTTCCCCCCGTTCGGGTCGGGCAGCATCACGAGCGCCGCATCCGCATGCTCGAGCGCTCCCGCCGCCTCGAGCGTTCGCGACAACACCTCGTCGAGGTCGATCGACCCCGCCAGCTCGCCGAAGATCCGGCTGCGCCGCCCCTCTTCCTCGGCGCGCTCGAGAGCGCCAGCCAGCTCGCGGCCGAGCTCGTCCATCCGGGCGTTCAGGCTGGCCACCACCTCGGCCACCCGCTCGTCGGTCGAATTGCCAGAGCGCCAGCGGATCACGAGCAGGACGAGCAGTAGCACCACCAGGGCGCCCAGAACCACACTGATGCCGATCAGAACGGTGGTCATCGCTTCGCCGCAGGAAGGAGAAAACCCGCCGACTCACTGTAGTGGCGGTCAGGCGGTCTCACTAGCATTTCAAAGTAGGAAAATGCATCGCCCCTGCTCGGAGTGAAAACGCACCAGAAGCCGGTCTGGTTCCGCTCCAGGAGCGGGATTCCGGGTTTGCGGCCCTTCTCACGTTTCGCTACCATGCCTCGTCCGGTTGGCAGGGTCATCGGCCCCGCCGACCGTTGCTGTGTGAGAACGCACTTTCCAGGAGGTTCATGCCCACCGTCAACCAACTCGTCCGCAAGGGTCGCGCCCTCCAAAAAGGGAAGACGAAGACCCCTGCTCTCGGCGGAGCGCCGCAGAAGCGCGGCGTCTGCACGCGCGTGTTCACGCATACCCCGAAGAAGCCGAATTCGGCTCTCCGGAAGGTTGCGCGCGTCCGCCTGACGAACCAGATGGAGGTCACGACCTACATCCCGGGCGAGGGACACAATCTCCAGGAACACTCCGTCGTCCTCGTCCGAGGCGGCCGCGTCAAGGACCTGCCGGGCGTCCGGTACAAGGTCATCCGCGCCGCCCTCGACGCGTCGGGGGTCAGCGACCGCAAGCAGGGCCGTTCCAAGTACGGCGCTAAGAAAGGCTCGTAATGCCGCGCCGTGGTGAAGTCCAGGCCCGGCCGATCGAGCCGGATTCGATCTACAACTCGCCGCTGGTCACGCAGGTGATCAACAAGGTGATGACGGCCGGCAAGAAGTCGACCGCCGAGCAGATCGTCTACGGCGCGCTCGAGCGCATCGGCGAGAAGACGGGCAAGCCGCCGGTCGAGGTGCTGGAGCAGGCCGTCAAGACCGTCACGCCCGTACTCGAGGTCAAGAGCCGCCGCGTCGGCGGAGCGAACTATCAGGTGCCCGTCGAGGTGCCGCAGCGCCGTGCGCGCACGCTGGCCGTGCGCTGGCTCGTCGACTTCGCGCGCGCCCGGCGCGAGAAGGGCATGATCGACAAGCTTTCGAACGAGGTCCTGGACGCCCTCAACCAGCAGGGTGGGGCTTTCAAGCGCAAGGACGACGTCTACCGCATGGCGCAGGCCAACAAGGCCTTCGCCCACTACAGGTGGTAGCAGCGATGGCTGTCGACACCAAGAGCGGTATCGCGCTCGACCGCGTCCGGAACATCGGGATCATGGCCCACATCGACGCGGGCAAGACGACGACGACCGAGCGGATCCTCTACTACACCGGCCGCACCCACAAGATGGGCGAGGTCCACGAGGGCGCGGCGACGATGGACTGGATGGCGCAGGAGCAGGAGCGCGGCATCACGATCACGTCTGCGGCGACGACCGCGTCGTGGCGCGACTATCGCATCAACATTATTGATACGCCCGGCCACGTGGACTTTACCGTCGAGGTGGAGCGAAGCCTACGCGTCCTCGACGGCGCGATCGCCGTCTTCGACGCTGTCGCCGGCGTCCAGCCCCAGTCCGAGACGGTCTGGCGCCAGGCCGAGCGCTACGGCGTTCCGCGCATCGCCTTCATGAACAAGATGGACCGCACCGGCGCCGACTTCTTCGCCTCGATCCAGTCCATGGTCGACCGGCTCGGCGCCCATCCGGTGCCGGTCCAGCTGCCCGTCGGCCAGGAGGAGCACCACCGAGGCGTCGTCGACCTCGTCGAGATGCGCGCGATCACGTGGTCCGACGACCTCGGCACCAAGATGGAGCTCGGCGAGATCCCGGCCGAGCTCGCAGAGCAAGCGCAGGAGTACCATCACCAGCTGATCGACTCGATCGCCGAGTTTGACGACGAGCTGACCGAGACGTACCTGATGGACGAGGAGTCCGTGACGCCGGAGATGATCCGCCGCGCGCTCCGCAGGGGGACGCTCGAGAACAAGATCACGCCCGTGCTGCTCGGCTCCGCCTTCAAGAACAAGGGCGTGCAGCCGCTGCTCGATGGTGTGATCGACTACCTGCCGAGCCCGCTCGACGTCCCGCCGGTCCACGGCGTCGACCCGCGCACGGATAAGGAGCTCTCACGCCGCGCGGCGCTCGACGAGCCGTTCTCCGCTCTCGCCTTCAAGGTCATGTCCGATCCCTACGTCGGGAAGCTGACGTACTTTCGCGTCTACTCCGGGCAGCTGAAGGCCGGCGACCGCGTCGTCAACACGAGCACCGGCAAGACCGAGCGGATCGGCCGCATCCTGCAGATGCACGCCAACCACCGCGAGGAGCGCGAGGAGATCGGCGCGGGCGAGATCGCAGCCGGCGTCGGCCTGAAGGACACCACGACGGGCGACACCCTTGCGACCGAGACGGCGCAGATCAAGCTCGAGTCGATGACGTTCCCGGATCCGGTGATCTCGGTCGCTGTCGAGCCGAAGTCGAAGGCCGACCAGGACAAGCTCGGCGCGGGGCTGCAGCGACTGTCGGACGAGGA
>DATMZV010000161.1:0-8561 GCA_035573355.1 Gaiellaceae bacterium
CCAACATTCGCAATGCGAGTTCAAGTAGGGGCTTACATTGACCGGATGCGCACCGCATGGTACGAATCGCCTCGCTTTGCGTAGAACGATCGCGCAGCCGGCCGTGGCCGAGCCTCGCCGGGGCCCAATCAGCGCGCCCCCACGAATCGACGAGCTGGACCAGGGGATCATCGAGGCGCTCCAGGCGAACGGCCGGGAGTCGTTCCGTGCGATCGCCTCGAGGCTGGGTGTCTCCGAGGCGACCGTCCGGGCCCGGTATGCCCGCCTTTGCGGCGAGGACATCCTGCAGGTGGTCGGGGTCACGAACCCCCTCGGCCTCGGCTTCGAACAGGCTCTGATCGGCGTCAAGACGGCGGGCTCACCGGAGCCGGTGGCCGACGAGATCGCGAGCTGGATCGAGGCCGACTATGTCGTCGTCACGGTGGGCCAGTACGACCTCGTCGTCGAAGTCGTCGCCGCCGACCGTCGCGAGCTGCTCGAGCTGACGAATCGGATGCGAGCATTGGAGGGAGTCGTCTCCACCGAGACCTTCCTCTACCTACAGATGGTGAAGCAGCTATATGACTGGGGTACCCGAGTAGGGGAGGAACATTGACCGCCACTGCACCTGAGACGCTGGATCTGCAACGTGCTGCGCGCGAACACCTCTGGCTGCACTTCACGCGCATGGGCGGGGACGGCGAAGTGCCGATCATCGTCCGCGGCGATGGGTGCTACCTCGAAGACTCCAAGGGCAAGCGCTACCTCGACGCCCTAGCGGGACTTTTCTCCGTCAACATCGGCTACGGCTACGGCGAGGAGATCGGCGAGGCTGCGGCCGCGCAGATGCGCGAGCTGCCGTTCTACACGAACTGGTCGTACGCGCATCCACGCGCGATCGAGCTCGCATCCGAGGTCGCGTCCCTGGCGCCCGGTGATCTCAACCGCCTCTTCTTCGTGTCCGGTGGTTCGGAGGCGGTCGAGTCGGCGTGGAAGTTGGCGCGCCAGTACTACTCGGCCCGGGGTGAGATGCGTACACGTGTAGCGAGGATCCCTGGTCAGCGCATCGACCCTGTCGTCGACTACGAGGCAGCCGAGGCCGCGGCATTGTCGACTGGTCGCCGGTGGAAGGCGATCTCCCGGCACATCGCGTACCACGGCACGACGATGGGCGCCCTTTCGATCAACGGGATCCCGGCGTTGCGCATACCGTTCGAGCCGCTCGTGCCCGACGTACTGCACGTGCGGAACACGAATCGGTACCACCGCCCTCCGGAAGAGACAGAAGCGGAGTTCACGGCATTTCTCCTCGACGACCTCGAGCACACGATCGAGGCGGCGGGTCCGGAGACCGTGGCGATGGTCATCATGGAACCCGTGCAAAACGCGGGCGGCGCTTTCACGCCGCCAGAGGGCTACTGGCGCGGCGTGCGAGAGGTGTGTGACCGCTACGACATCCTGCTCTGCGCGGACGAGGTCATCACCGGCTTTGGACGGGTCGGCGCGTGGTTCGGATCTGAGCGCTACGACATCCGCCCCGATCTGATGACGATCGCCAAGGGACTCTCGTCGTCCTATGCCGCGATCGGCGCGGTCGTCGCGAGCGACCGCGTGATGGAGCCGTTCATGCAAGACACGAGCATGTACTCGCATGGCATCACCTTCGGGGGTCACCCCGTCATGTCGGCGATCGCGCTCAAGAACATCGAGATCATGAAGCGAGATCGGATCGTCGAGCACGTCGCAGAGAGTCAGGACCGCTTCCACGAGACGCTCTCCCAGCTGCTCGAGCTCCCGATTGTCGGAGATGTTCGCGGCACGGGCTTCTTCTATGCGATCGAGCTCGTCAAAGACAAGGAGACTCGGGAGTCGTTCGACGACAAGGAGTGCGAGACGCTCCTGCGTGACTTCCTCTCGCCGCGCCTCTTCGAGCGCGGCCTCATCTGCCGGGCCGACGACCGTGGAGACCCGGTGATTCAAATTTCGCCGCCGCTGATCGCGGGCCAGCACGAGTTCGACCAGATCGTGTCGATTCTCGGCGACGTTCTCACCGAGGCGTGGACGCGCGTGGGCCGGTGAACGTCGCGGCAGCCGAAAACGCCGACGTTCGGCTCGTCGACGTCACGAAGCGGTTCGAGGAGGTCGTTGCGGTCGACCGTCTCAGCCTCGAGATCGAACACGGAAGCTTCTATGCACTGCTCGGCCCTTCGGGTTGCGGCAAGACGACGACACTGAGGATGATCGGCGGCTTCGAGCAGCCTTCGGAGGGTGAGATCTTTCTCGGCGATGCGGAAGTGAGCGGCCTGCCCGCCTACAAGCGTGACGTGAACACCGTCTTCCAGTCGTACGCGCTGTTTCCGCACCTGTCGATCTTCGAAAACGTGGCGTTCGGCCTTCGTCGCCGGTCCGTGCGCGGCCAGACACTGACCGGCCAGGTGAACGAGATCCTGCGCCTCGTCGGTCTCGAGGGGATGGGAAAGCGCAAGCCTCGGCAGCTTTCCGGCGGCCAGCAGCAGCGAGTTGCCCTCGCTCGAGCTCTCGTGAACAAGCCGCGGGTGCTGCTCCTGGACGAACCGCTCGGCGCCCTCGATCTCAAGCTCCGCAAGCAGATGCAGTTGGAGCTGAAGGGCATTCAGCACGACATCGACATCACGTTCGTGCACGTCACGCACGACCAGGAAGAGGCGATGACGATGGCGGACAAGATCGCGGTCATGAACCACGGCCGCATCGAGCAGCTCGGCACCCCGACCGAGCTGTACGAAACGCCCGCGACGGCGTTTGTCGCGGGTTTCCTCGGGGTCTCGAATCTGATTCCCGGCACGGTGAGCGGCTCTGACACGGTCCAGCTCCGCCGTGGCCCCGAAGTGCGGGTCCGCCCCGAAGCGTTGCAAGGGCGGACCGGTGAGGTTGCGGTCGGGATCAGGCCCGAGAAGATCGCGCTCGGTCAAGGGCAGGCGAACGTGCTCGACGGGACGATCGTCGAGGAGGCCTATGTGGGGGTCGCCACGCAATACATCGTCGAGACAGACTGCGGCCGGCTGACCGTCTACCGGCAGAATGCAACGCCCGGCCTGAACGGAGCCTCGCCGGGCCAACGGCTAACGCTCAGCTGGAGCCCAGACTCCACCTTCGTCGTCGACTCCATGGAGGGACCCGAATGACCGATGCTCTGAACCGACGCGAGCTTCTCCGCCGCGCTGCGGCGGGTGGCGCCTTTCTCACGGTGCCCGGCGTGCTCGCGGCCTGCGGCGGCAGCAGCTCCAAGTCCGCTGCCACAACCTCGAGCGGCAACAAGACGCTCGCGAAGACGCTGCGCTTCTCAAACTGGACGCTGTACATCGACACGAACAACAAGAAGAAGACGCACCCTTCGCTTGCAGAATTCGAGAAGAAGTACGGGACCCACGTTCAGTACACAGAGGACATCAACGACAACGCCTCGTACTTCGGGAAGATCCAGGGTCCGCTATCGCGCGGCCAGTCGATCGACCGCGACATCGTCGTCCTCACCGACAACGATCGCTACCTGTCGCTGATGATCAAGAAGGGCTGGGCCGAGAAGCTCGACAAGTCGGCGATTCCGAACATGAAGAACCTCGTTGACGTGCAACTTCATCCCGGCTTCGACCCGAACCGCGACTACAGCCTGCCTTGGCAGTCGGGCATGACCGGAATCGCGTACAACGACAAGCTCACCGACCCGGTGCTGTCGATCGACGACCTCCTGAGCAACCCGAAGCTGAAGGGGAAGATCACGGTCCTCAATTCGATGGGCGACGCGCTCACATGCGTGATGCTGGCGAACGGCGACGATCCGACGAAGGTGACAGACGCGTCCTTCAACAAGGCGTTCAACCGGATCAAGAAAGCCGTCGACTCGAAGCAGATCCGCCAATTCACGGGCAACGACTACGCACCATCGCTGGCGAAGGGAGATCTCGCGGCGGCGATGTCATGGTCCGGCGACATTGCGCAGATCGGCAACGCGCACATCCATTGGAACGTCCCGGCCGCGGGCGGTGCGCTCTGGACCGACAACATGCTGATCCCGAAAGGCGGCAACATCTATACCGCGTCTGTGTACATGAACTACGTCTACGACCCGAAGGTCGCTGCCCTGATCGAGGGCGGTAACCCGAAGACCGGAGACACGGGCGTCTACTACATCTGTCCTGTCAAGGGCGCGCGGGAGGCCCTGCTCGCGAGCGATCCAGCGATCGCGAAGAACGTGCTCATCTTCCCGACGAAGAAGATGCTCGACAGCGTGAAGATCTTCGACTCGAATGCGCTGAACAATCAGAAGTACCTCACGGCCTGGCAGAACCTCGTCTCGGGATAGACAACACAAGTGGGACTCTTTCACCGTCATCGGCAGCTGACGCCCTACCTGCTGCTCGCGCCCGGGGTCCTCTGGCTGACCGTCTTCTTCGTCGTTCCGCTCGGCTTCCTCGCCTACCAGTCGCTGGAGTCCGGAAACTTCGACATCGGCTACTCGTTCTCGTGGGCCTGGGGCAACTACTGGGATGCGCTCCAGAACTATCGGGGCCAGTTCATTCGCTCGCTCGAGTATGCGGGGATCGCGACGCTGCTCGCACTCCTGCTGAGCTATCCCGTGGCGTACTGGATCGCATTCCGTGGCGGGCGGTGGAAGAACCTCTTACTGCTTTTCATCGTGGCGCCGTTCTTCGTCACCTATCTGATCCGAACGCTCGCCTGGGAGACCATCCTCGCCGACCATGGCTTCGTCGTTCACACCCTCCAACACCTGCACGTGCTCGGCGCGGGCGGCCGGCTGCTGGCGACGTCCACCGCGGTCGTGACGGGGATCACCTACAACTTCCTCCCGTTCATGGCTCTGCCCCTGTACGTCTCGCTGGAGCAGATCGATGAGCGCCTGCTCGAAGCAGCACAGGACCTCTATGCGAGCAAGTGGAAGGCATTCGTGAAAGTGACGCTGCCGCTTTCGCTCCCCGGCATCGTCGCAGGCACGCTCCTGACGTTCATTCCGGCGGCGGGCGACTTCATCAACGCGCAGTTGCTCGGTTCGCCGCAGAATCACATGATCGGCAACGTCATCCAGTCCAAGTTCCTGGAGTTGACGGACTATCCGGCGGCGGCGGCGATGTCATTCATCCTGATGGCGGGGATCCTGGTCGCAGTGTTCCTGTATGCGCGCGCGGTCGGGACGGAGCAGTTGACGGGGACGCCCGTATGAGCAGCGTTGCGGTACCGGCGAAGTCGAAGCCCGCCGTCTTCACCGGGGCCTGGGCCTTCGTGCGGCGTAACGTCTTGACGGCCTACTCACTCCTGTTCTTCGCGTATCTGCTGCTTCCGATCGCGATCGTGATCGTCTTCTCCTTCAATCACCCGACGGGCAAATTCAATTACACGTGGCAGGGGTTCACGTGGGACAACTGGAAATACTGGGACGGCGTTCCCGGTATCCGGAGCGCTCTTTTCCTGTCGCTGGAGATAGCGCTTGTCGCGAGCCTCGTCGCCACCATCCTCGGAACGTTGATCGCGCTCGCGCTCGTACGCTACGGCTTCCGGGGGCGCGGCGTGACGAACATCCTGATCTTCTTGCCGCTGTCGACACCAGAGATCGTGCTCGGCGCGTCCCTGCTCACGCTCTTTCTCAATTTCAACGTGGTCTTCGGCTTCTGGACGATCTTCATCGCGCACGTCATGTTTTGCATCAGCTTTGCGGTGGTCACCGTGAAGGCGAGGTTGATCGGTTTCGACCGACATCTGGAAGAGGCGGCGATGGACCTCGGGGCCAACGAGTGGGCGACGTTCCGCAAGGTCACGCTTCCCCTGATCGCCCCGGCGATCCTCGCCGCGATGCTCCTCTGCTTCGCGATCTCGATCGACGACTTCGTCGTGACGTATTTCAACTCCGGGTCGCGCACGACCTTTCCCCTGTTCGTCTGGGGCGCGGCACGCGTTGGTGCGCCGCCGCAGGTGAACGTGATCGGAACCGCCATCTTCGGCGTCGCCGTGATCGGCATGATCACCAACGTGCTCGTGCAGATGCGCCGCGAGCGGTCTGCCGCAGCCGCCGCTTGAACGCTCCATCCGTTGCGCCCAGCCTCCCGCCGTGGTGGCTGGACGAGGCCGGCTTCCAGGAGCCGTCACCGCCGCTCGAAGGAGAGGTCGCAGCCGACGTCTGCATCGTCGGAGGCGGTTACACGGGGCTCTGGACTGCGCTTGCGTTGAAGGAGCGAGAGCCGGCGCTCAACATCGTGCTGCTGGAAGCCGAGGTATGCGGCGCAGGGCCGAGCGGCAGGAACGGCGGCTTTCTGCACGGGTACTGGGCGGCGCTCGCCGATCTCCGGCCACAGCTCGGGCAGGAGCGTGCGCTTCTGCTCGCACGAACGGCGGAGCGAATCGTTCCGGCCGTGCGCTCGTTCTCAGAGTCGCGTGGAGAGGACGTCTGGCTACGCGAGTCCGGGATGCTGATGGTCTCGACCAGCCCCGGACAGGACGCGGCGGTCGACCGAGCGGTCGCTGCGGCTGCAGAGGTGGGCGCCGCCGACCAAGCGATTCCGCTCGACCCGAACGGGGTCGCCGGGCGAATCCGCTCGCCGGTGTTTCGGAAAGGGGTCTACTTCGACGACGGTGCCACCGTTCAACCGGCACGCCTCGTTCGCGCTCTGCGGCGCGCTGTTGTGGACGCGGGCGTTCAGCTGCACGAGCACACGCCCGCGACCAGCATCCGCGACGGCGAGGTCAGTACGCCCGGTGGATCCGTCCGCGCGCCCGAGGTCGTCGTTGCGATCAACGCGGCCGCGACCGGTTGGCGCCCGGTCGCACGGCACGTGACGAACTTCGGCTCGTACGTCGTGCTCACCGAGCCGGTGCCCGAGCTGCTCGAAGAGATCGGCTGGACGGGCGGGGAGGCGGTCCTCGACGCCCGGATGTTCCTGCACTACTTCCGGACGACGAACGACGGGCGCGTGCTGATGGGGAGCGGCTCGGGCCCGATCGGCTTTCGCGGTCGCGTCGATGATCGCTTCACGGAAGACGCGGCGACCGCCGCACGAGCAGAGCAAGGCCTTCGCCGCCTGTTGCCCGGTCTGGCCGAGGCCCGCATTGAGCGCGCATGGGGTGGGCCGATCGACGTCTCTGCCGACCACCTTCCTTTCTTCGGGACGGTCAGCGGCAAGCGTGTCCACTACGGGCTCGGATACTCCGGTCACGGGGTGGGGCCGACGTGGCTCGGCGGTCAGATCCTGGCGTCCCTCGTCCTGCATCTGGAGGACGAGTGGACCGCGCTGCCACTCGCGTCTCGACACGTGCCGTCGCTTCCTCCAGAGCCGCTCAAGCATCTCGGGGGCGCGCTCGTCCGTTCAGCCATCCTCGCCAGCGAGCACGCGGACGAAGAGAACCGCAGAGCCCCGTTGCCGGCTCGGCTCGGCGCAGCGCTGCCGCGCCTGTTCGGAATGGAGATCGGTACCCGCTAGCTGGGCTTGTGGCTGCTCTTGATCGCAGCCGGGCAGCGCCAGTACTCCGTCTTGCCGACGACCTGCACGGACTTACAGCCCTGGCGGCTGAGGTCGGGGGCGCCTTCGAGCCTGCCCGGGTCGCAGGCCTGCCAGGAACCGTCCTCGCCCCGTGGTGTCGTGACCGCGTGGCAGATGCCTGTCATGCCGGTCGAGCGGAGCACGCGGCCGTCCTTGATCGCGACCATGAGGACGACGATCAGGAGCGCGCCGACAAGGATGCCTCGCATGCCTCGCTTATCGGCATTCGAGGCATTTGCCTCAAGAGCTCAGTGTCGCTTGCCGCCGAGCTCGTGGTGCGCGCGGAAGAAGTTCTCGGAGCCGGCGGTCGCCATCGCCGCGCTCGCCGAGATCTCGAGAGCGAGCGTCGCGGCGGCCACGATCTGCGCGAAGCGGTAGACCTTGCCCGCCCCTGCGCAGTCCATCAGCTCGAGCCAGGTGCGCGCGTACGGGAAGACCGTTCCGCCGCCGACCGTGCCGACCTCGAGCCCAGGGAGCCGGATTGAGCAATTGATGCCACCGTCGACCCGTCGCCCCGTTCCGTGCGCCATCGAGCTTGTTCCGACCATTCCGAGGTCCTGGCCGGTCGCGGCGAAGATCGCGGCGATCGCCGAAGCGGGCGTGAAGGCGACCGACTGCATTCCCGACGCAACGGCACCGTGTGTGCCGACGTACGAGAGCTCGAGGAGGTCGTCAACGGTCGTTCGGAGAACGCGGCGCACGGCCTCCTCCGTGAGCACCGCCTCTGCGAGGACCGTCTTGCCGTGGCCGCCGCGCTCGAAGTAGCGGTGGGACGGCTTCTTGTCGCCGCCCATGTTCGCCTCCAGGATCGCGCGCTCAGGCTTCACCGGCGCGTGTTCCATCACATACGCCATGTTCAACGCGTATGAGTTGCGCGTGATCATGTTCGGCCCGCAGGCGTCCCCGGTCGTGAAGGCCCACATGACGTGACACATCGGGCCGATGACGTGGGTCTCGACCTCGCGCAGCTTTGCGTAGCGGGAGATCGTGTCCTCCCGGCGCTCCGACAGCCAGCGCCTCATCTCCGCGACGTGCGCGTCGAGGAAGCGCGCAAGC
>DATMZV010000162.1:0-5060 GCA_035573355.1 Gaiellaceae bacterium
GAGGGAGCCGAGATCGAAGGAGCGCGCCCAGGCCGGGCCACCCGAGTCCGAGCCGACCACCACCTGAGTCGAGCCCCCGCCGACGTCGCAGACGAGGATCGGGTCGGGCGGCGCGCTTTCGAGTGCTGCGACGGCGCCGTACCAGGCCAGCTCGCCTTCCTCTTCCGGGGAAAGCACGCGCGTCGCGACGCGGGTCGTCTCGGCCAGCCGGGAAACGAGCTCCCGTCCATTGGCCGCCTGTCGTCCCGGCGAAGTCACGAGGATGTCGATCCGGTCACAGCCGAGCTTGCGAGCCCGACGCACATGCGCGCCCGCGATCGCCGCGGCCTCCGCGAGCTTGTCCTTGCCGATCGTGCCCGAGCTCTCGATGTCCTCACCGAGGCTGAGCTGGACGCGCTGCTCACGAACCGCAACCAGCCGGCCCTCCTCGCGCGTGGCGACCAGAAGGCGCAACGTGTTGGCGCCCACGTCGACGATTGCCACCCGCACGTAGGCGATTCTGGCCATCCCACCGGTCGTCGCCCGTTTGGGGGCGATTAAACGCAGCAGCTGCAAGATCAGCGCGTCCTCAGCGAGGCGGCCCTTCGGCGGGCGCGGGCCCGGGCGCTCCGCATGAACACCTGTTGCGCCTGGCGGCCACGATCGCCCTTCTTGGGTCGCAGCTTCATCCAGAGCCCTTCGGAGCTCATCTCCCACGCGGACGCGTTGTCGGCCAGGAGGACGTCGAACGCACGGACGAGCTCCTGCTGCGCGCGCCCATCCTCAACCGGGGTGAGCACCTCGATCCGGTGATCGAGGTTCCTCGGCATCAGATCCGCGCTGCCGATGAGGATCGCCCGCTTCTCACCTGCTTCGAAGATGAAGATGCGGCTGTGCTCCAGGAAGCGGCCCAGGATGCTCCGGACACGGATCGTCTCGCTGAGTCCGGGCACACCCGGTCGGAGCGTGCAGATGCTGCGTGCGACGATCTCGATCTTCGCCCCTTCCTGTGAAGCGCGGTACAGCTCCTCGATCAGCTCCTCGTCGTTGAGGCTGTTCACCTTGATCCGGATCCGCGCCTCCTCGCCGTTCGCCGCCGCGCGGCGGACCTCGCGAATGCGCTCGACCATTCCGTCACGCAGGCCGAAGGGAGCCACGAGCAGCTTGCGGAAGGGCTGCGGCCGGCTGAAGCCACTCAGATAGTTGAAGAGATCCGCGACGTCTGCGGTGATGTCCGCATCGGCCGTGAACAGACCGTAGTCCTCGTACGTCTTCGCGGTCGTGATGTTGTAGTTGCCCGTGCCGAGGTGCACGTAGCGCCGTAGCTCGCCTCCCTCCCGGCGGACGATGAGCGTCATCTTCGCGTGGATCTTCAGGTTCGGAAAGCCGTAGACGACGTGCACGCCGGCCTGTTCGAGCGAACGGGACCAGCCGATGTTGCGACTCTCATCGAACCGGGCCTTGAGCTCGATCAGCGACATGCTTTGCTTGCCACGTTCTGACGCGTAGACGAGCGCCGGCACCACAGGTGAGTCCTCGCTCGTCCTGTAAAGCGCCGTCTTCAGTGCAACCACCGCAGGGTCACGCGCGGCGGCCTTCAGGAACGCTTCGTAGCTCGACGCGAACGAGTCGAACGGATGGTGCACGAGGATGTCACTGCGCCGGATCTCCGCGAAGAGCTCGTCCGCGTCGGCTGCCGCGAGGAAACGCGGATGCACGACTGGATACCAGGGCTCCTCCTTGAGGTCAGGGCGGTCGATCGAGACGAGCTCCTGCAGCTCAGCCAGGTCGAGCAGGCCCGGGATCAGATAGATCTGCTCGCTGCTGGCGCTCAGACCGCGCTCGAGCCGTTCGAGCATCCGGTCCGACACCGAGCCGGAGACCTCGACGCGGACGACGTCGCCGAATCGCCGCCGCCGCAGCTCGTCCTGCACCGCCTCGAGCAGGTCGTCTGCCTCGTCCGAGACTTCGAGGTCCGCGTCGCGTGTCACGCGAAACGCAGAGCACTCGACGATCTCCATGCCGGGAAACAGCCGCGGCAGAAAGTGCCGGATGACGCGCTCGAGGGGAAGGAAGAGCCCGCGCGTGCCGATCGGGAGGAAGCGCGGAAGCAGCTCGGGCACCTTCACGCGGGCGAACCGCTCCTCGCCCGATTCCTCGTCGCGGACGAACATGCCGAGGCTGAGAGACAGAGGTGAGATGTACGGAAAGGGCTGACCCGGCCCGACCGCGAGTGGCGTGAGGATCGGGAAGATGTCCCGCTCGAAGCGCTGCTCGAGCTCCTCGAGCTCCTTGCGGTTGCAGTCCTCGACCTCGCCGACGATCACGCCGGCGTCGGCCAAAGCCGGACGAAGCTCACGCTTCCAGAGTTTCGCCTGCGCTGCGGTGAGCTCGAGTGTCTTCTCTCGGATTGCGGCGAGGGTCTCCGGCGCCGTTCGTCCGTCGGGAGAGCGCACGAGGAGACCGGCCTCCTCCTGGCCTGTGAGACCCGCTACACGGACCTGGAAGAACTCGTCCAGGTTGGACGAGAAGTAGGCGCAGTTCCGCGACCGCTCGAGGAGGGGCAATGCCGGGTCCGACGCACGCGCGAGGACGCGCGCGTTGTAGTCGAGCCAGGAAAGCTCCCGATTGAGCAGTCGCGCGTCGTCAGTCAGCAAAGCCGCCTCAGCGCGAGCCACGTGCCATCCTTTCCCATCGACGCGCGGATGTGGGTTACGAACCTGTGACAGTCTTGTATCAGGCAGCGACCGGCACGGCGAGCCGGTGGTCCGCGGCAAACGGGGTCAGATAGACCCGGGAGCGCGAGCGGAGGCAATCCAGGACCGCGTCGGTGTCCTTCTCGCAGCGGAGGAGGGTCTTCCAGGACGACAGGTCCTCAGGACGATGGAAGTCGCCGGTTGCCATCGGCGGTAGCCCGTCGTCAGCGACCCAGGCGAACGTCTCACGCCGGTTGAAGAGCTCGTAGCGGTGGATCAGCCCCTTGAGCGACTCACGTTCACGCCAGATCCGCCGCGTCGGGCGGAGCGGCGAGCGATCGTGGTCGGCGTACGGATGGGCTGCGACCACCACGGCCTCCTGGTCGTTGGCCTCCTCCAGAGCTTCGACGAGCCCGGATTCGATCGATACGAAGTGCTCGAGGCCGAGCGCGAGCGCGTGTGCCGACCGATCGGGATCCGGGTGGTTGTCGGTCAGCTCGAGACCCAGGAGGACGATGAGACCGTAGTCCCGGGCGGCGCGCGCGGCCTCGGCTCGCACGCTCGTCGCATAGGCCGGCCAGGTCCACGGATCGATTGCGGCGGGCATCGGGTCGTCCAGGCGAACCGCATGGTCGGTGATGCAGAGCACGTCGAAGCCGTTGCGCCCGTAGAGATCGACGACGTCGCTGAGCATCAGATGCCCGTCGCTCCAGGTCGTATGCGCGTGAAGCTCGCAGAGCAGGAGATTGCTGCTCATCGTCCGGAGTGTTGCCTGCCCGGACAGCGAGTGGGGCCGACGAACGGCAACTATCCGGCGACGAAGCGGTGAACGAAGTCCGACGACCTGTGGCAACAGCCACTTGGGTGACCGGAGACGGTCACTTTTCGTGCGTATCCGCCTGGGGTTGTTTCTCGTTGCTACTCCATGGTGAAAACGAAGCAGGTCGCCAACCTCACCCGAAGGGAGGGTCAAACTGCATGAGCATTCTCTGGATCATCCTGATTGTGATTCTCGTGCTCGCGCTGCTCGGCTTCTTCTCGCGCGGGCGCTGGTAAAGGCGTAGGACCATCTGAAGCTCTGAATGGGCCGCCTGGCACTTGCCGGGCGGCCTCACTCTGGCGATCATGGTCAGGTGGACCAGGCCGCCACACTTGCCCTGCTCGAGCAGGGAGATCTCGCGCTTCGGGCCCCTCGCCTCGGCGGGATGGCCCGCGCCGAGGGCGTCGTCATCGTCAGCGAGCGCTTCTGGGCATTCGCCGGCACCGACGGCAGCCTGCGTGAGGGCACGATGCCGTCAGCACCGAATTCGCTCCGGGCGATTCCGCTTGCGCGCGGTCTCGTCCGCCTGAGCGCGTCACTCTCACCGCTCTTTCGCCGGCAGGGCGTCGCCCGTAAGCGTGAGCGAATTTTCCTCCTCGCCGCGATCGTCACGCCGCTCGCGCTGGCGTTCGCTCCGAGTTGGATCGGACTCATCGCCGGCCTCGTCACCACGGTGGCGCTGCTCGGCTGGCTCTTGCGGGGGCGCACCCTCTACCTGCACGGCGCCGAGCACCGTGCAATCGCCGCGCTCGACGAACGGCGTCTGCGCGAGACCTGGCACGGCGCAGCGTCGCCGTCACGCTTCTCGCTTCGCTGCGGCACCAACTTCGCGGCGCTGATGATGCCGGTCGCCGTGCTCGGCGGGCAGGTGTGGCCGCTGCCCGCAACGGCTTTCACGCCGGTCGTCGTGTCCGTCCTCGCACTCGCACTGACGATGGAGCTCTGGCAGCTCGTGCAGAGCGTTCCGCGGCTGGCGCGCGTGGTGCTCCTGCCGGGTCTCGGCTTGCAGCGACTCACCACGCGCGAGCCGCGGCTCGACGAAACACGGGTCGCGCTCACCGCGCTCGCAGCGGTGCTTCGCCGCGAGCTTTCGCACGCGTAGCAGCTTCTCGCGCGGGTAGCCTCCGACCCGTGGAGCGCGAGAACAGCATCGAAGCGCACGGGCTCGTCCGCGAGTTCAAGAAGGGACCTCGTGCCGTCGACGGCATCGACTTGCGTGTCGAGCCGGGTGAGATCTACGGGTTCCTCGGCCCGAACGGAGCCGGCAAGTCCACGACCGTGCACATGCTCACGACGCTCCTCCCGCCGACTGCGGGGACGGCAACCGTCGCCGGCTTCGACGTCGTCAAGGAAGGGCCGAAGGTGCGAAAGGCGATCGGCGCTGCGCTGCAGGAGGCCGCGCTCGATCCGTTTCTGACCGGACGAGAGCATCTGAGGCTTCAGACGACGATGCACGGCATCACCGGCGACGAGCGGCGGCGGCGGAGCGACGAGCTGCTCACGCGTGTCGGTCTCACGGAGGCTGCGGACCGCAAGATCAAGGGCTACTCGGGCGGGATGAAGCG
>DATMZV010000163.1:0-17565 GCA_035573355.1 Gaiellaceae bacterium
AGACCCTGAACCGAATCGGGCAAGACGAAATCTCCGCCGTCGTAGACATCACCGCGCTCCGCGACCATCCTTGCGAACTCCTCGGCATACAAAGGGTTTCCGCCCGCACGGGCCAAGACGGCCGACTGGACGTCTGCCGGCAGAACCGATCGCTCCAGAATGGCGTGGACAAGCTCAGTCGTCTCCGCTTCGGACAGCGGCGCCAGCGACAACGTCGCGGCATTCGTCTTGCCGCCGCCCCAGTGCGGACGGCGCGCGAGGAGCTCGGGACGCGCCGTGGCGACGACAAGGAGCGGCACGTCCGTCGCCCAGTCGACCAGGGAATCGACGAAGTCGAGCAAGCCGTCGTCGGCCCAGTGGAGATCCTCGAAGACCAGCACGGTCGCGCGCTCCGCGGCAAGGGCCTCCAGGAAGCGGCGCCAGGCCGCGAACGCCTCGCCGCGCCGGTCCCCGCTGGAGGCGTCGTCGGCGATACCGACGAGTGGCTGCAACATCGCTCGCAACCACTCGACCTCTTGCTCGCCGCACACGCGCGCTACCGTCTCTCGGAGCTTCGACTCGGCGACCGGAGCCGGATCGCTTTCGAGAATCCCGGCCTCGGCCTTGACCATTTCGCCCAGGCCCCAGTAGCTCACACCTTCGCCGTACGGAAGTGAGCGGCCCTGGCGCCAGCGGATCAACTCCGGTTCGGCTTCGATCCATGCCGACAACTCCTGCACGAGCCGGCTCTTCCCCATCCCGGGAACACCGACAATTGTGACGAGCTGAGGTTCGCGTTCTGCGCGCGCGCGTCCCAGCGCGTCGACGAGCAGATCCAGCTCGCGCCGGCGGCCGACGAGTCGAGTCGAGGGCTTCAGGTCGACGTCGACGCCGAACAACGAACGCGCTGAGACCGCCTCCCAGACGCCGATGGGCTCCTGCTTTCCCTTTGCCGCCACTGACTCGCGCTCGCGGTACTCGATGGGCCCTTCGGTTGCCCGGTAAGTCTTCTCGCCGACGAGGATCCCGTTGACCGGCGCTGCCGTCTGCAGGCGGGCCGCCGTATTGATCACATCCCCCGCGACCAGTCCCTCGCCGGCGTCTGCGCGCGCGTCGATACTGACGAGGGCCTCCCCCGTGTTCACTGCGAGTCGAACGTCGACGGCGTCCTCCTCCAGCGCCCAGTCGCGAATGGCGAGTGCCGAACGCACTGCGCGCTCGGCGTCGTCTTCGTGCACGAGAGGCGCTCCGAAGACGGCGACGACCGCATCGCCGATGAACTTTTCAACCGTTCCTCCATGACGTTCGAGCTCGGACCGAACGCGGGCGTGATACGACGACAGCTCGGCGCGCACGTCCTCAGGATCCAGCTGCTCCGCGCGTGCCGTCGACCCAACAAGGTCGCAGAACACGATGGTGACGACCTTGCGTTCCTCGATCGGCCGGGAAGCCGAGGCGAGCCGCGCTCCGCACTCCGAGCAGAACTTCGCCTCTGGCGCATTCTTCGAGCCGCAGGATGGGCAGGTAACCACCGGCGAAGCGTACGTCGCGATGGCTCGGGTGCATAACGCAGAAAGCGCGCGTTCAAGCCAGAAGCAGCACAACCGACTTCCACTGGCGTTGACTCTCAGCGCCGATAGGAGGAGGCTAATGACGAATGCAACAACCGGGGTCTGGGGAGGGGCAGGCAATGAAATCCGTACGACTTGGACGGCTCGCCGTGTTAGGCGCAGCCGTTGCGTTGGCCATTCCAGCGGTAGCTCGGGCCAACGAGGTAACGAAGTGGAACGAGATCGCCGTCACCACGATCAACGGACAGCCGGCTGGGGTCACGTCGGCGCCGCCCGCCGGGGGCGTGCTCGTGGCGATGGTGCAAGGGGCCGTCTACGGCGCGGTGAACGCAGTCAACCGGCATGGGCGTCCGTATCTCGTCAACCGGAGCTATCCGAAAGCGTCCGCAGACGCTGCGGCCGCGACGGCGGCGTTCCGCGTGCTCGACTCCTTGTTCTCGGCGACTAACCACACGGCGCTGCAGACGGCGTACGACGCGTCGCTCCTGGCGATTCCGAACGGCGCGAGCAAGGAGCAGGGCATCGAGGTCGGTGGGTTGGCGGCCGCCGCAATGCTCGCCGAGGGCCACGACAGCCGCACGGTGATCGGATGCGTGTTCGGGTCCGGCCTGCCCGGCGTGTGGCAGCCTCTTGCTGGGCCGACCGGAGCTCCGCTCTGCGACCCGACGGTGTGGGTGGCGAACGCGAAGCCGTTCGTGCTGAAGAGCCCGTCTCAGTTCCGCACCGCGGGCCCGTACTCGCTCGGCAGTCCCAAGTTTGCGGCGGACCTCGCCGAGGTCAAGTCACTCGGCAAGATAGACAGCACCGCACGCACTGACGACCAGACACACGCGGCGGCGTACTGGCAGACGAATCCAGCGGCGAACTACAACGCCATGGCGCGCAGGTTCGTCGACCAGTTCTCGCTCGACGTGACCGACAGCGCGCGTCTGTTCGCCCTGCTCGATCTCTCGGCGGCCGACGCCATCATCAACGCCTGGAACGACAAGTACCACTGGAACTTCTGGCGGCCGATCACGGCGATCCGGAGTACCGATCCGACGTGGACGCCGCTGTTCGACCCGTCACTACCTCTGGCGACAGCGGGTATCGGACCTCTGTTGATCACGCCGCCGTACCCGGACCACGTGTCGGGCGCGACCACCTACGCCAGCGCCAGCATGCACGCTTTCGCGTCGTTCTTCGGGACCGACCAGATGGCGTTCTACGCAACGAGTAGCCGCTTCCCGATCGATCCGACGCAACCCCGCGAGAAGCGTTACTTCAGCCGGTTCTCCGATCTGACGAACGAGATCCTCGAGGCTCGCATCTGGGCCGGGATTCACTTCCGGAACGCGGATGTGCAGGCAGCGAACCTCGGCCGCGAAGTCGAGAACTACGTCCACACGCAGTACTTCGCGTTCGTGCACTGAAGAAGGACGGTGGAGGGAGCGGCTCCCGGCCGCTCCCTTCGCCGAACCTCGGCGAATCAGCTCCGGCGAGCGCTTCTGGGGAGTCGACGCGAGGACGACCCCGCGACAACGCCCAGCTCTCTTGCGCGCCCCCTCACCACGAGCATCTGGGTCGCAAGCGTGATTGCGAGCATCAGTGGTATGGAAGTGGGCGACGACGCGACCTTGGCGCCGACCGCTGCAGCGACCGCGATCAGTGCAATTCGTGTTACCACGAGCCCTCCCCAGCCAACACCGATCGTGGTCCATGAGGCTCGTTCCCACAGTTCCTCGCCTCGCATGAAGAGCTCGATCGTCAGGCCTCGAATCACGCCAAAGGCGATTGAAGCGACCGCGCTCGAGAGCAGCAGCACGGCGGATGCCGTCGTGACCGAGTTGTGCTCCGACGTCTGCGTCAACAGGACGGCGCCGTAGACGCCGAGGGCCAGAGGAAAGAGCAGCGAGCGCTCCCGGAAACGGTCGCTCCGGCGCTGGCGCACGATGAAGAACGCGACCACGCCGAGAGCAATAACGACGTACAGCGCGTCTTTCATTGACTGCGATCTTAGGACGAGCTCTCAGCTTGTCCCGGCGGCTTAACAGGACCTCAACATTCCACGCTTGCGGGGCCGAGGGGGAGTCACAGAAGCGCTAGCCGAACGTGAAGCAGTAGGCCTCGGCGCCGGGAGCATCGAAGCTGATCTCGAATGTGCGATCGGTGATCGGCCCGCGCTCGCGAATCAACTGATGGAGCCGCTCCTCGGAGAGCGTCCCGTGACCCCGCTCGTCGACGTCAAACCCATGCGCGTCACCTGGCGGTTTTCCATCGACGAGGACCCGGAACGGGACGGATCTGCCTCGCCCTCCGGGTGACATCACAAGGTGGACGTCGCGCGCGTGGAAGCGAAACACGATCCGTCCACCTGCTTCGTCCAGCACGCACGCCTTGTCCTCGACCTTCCAGTCCCCGGCCAGAGCCCACTGATTCAGGCGCAACTGGTCGGGCGTGCCGTAGGCGCGAAGCTCGTTGCGTCTTGCGCCACCAGGCGAGGCGAAGCTCTGGGCCTGCTCGTACCCGAGATAGGACTCGGGAGTCTCGAGGTTCGCCCAATCGGCTTGAAGCTCGAATCCCTCCGTGGGGACCGGCACGAGGTCGTCGCTGATCCCGTCGCCTCCGGCGTCCCGCAGCAGCTGCTGGACGATGCGTTCGCACTCTTCGTAGCCACCTTCCCCGAACTGGTGGTGCCGGATTCGTCCTTCCACATCGGCGATGTACACGGCCGGCCAGTAGTGGTTGCCGAAGGCCTGCCATACCCCATAGTCGCTGTCGAGTGCGATCGGATACTCGACCCTCATCTCCTTCGCGGCCTCGCGGACGTTGTCGACGTCGCGTTCGAACGGAAACTCGGGGGTGTGGACGCCGACCACGACCAACCCCTGATCCTCGTACTTGTCGGCCCACGCGCGGACGTAGCCGAGCGTGCGCAGCCAGTTGATGCAGGTGTACGTCCAGAAGTCGACGAGAACGACCTGCCCGCGCAGGTCTGCGGGACTGAGCGGCGCTGAGTTGAGCCAACCGGTTGCGCCGTCGAACTCTGCTAGCTGCCCCTCGAAAGGCAGCGCACCGGCTTCGTCGGTGTGTCGCTTGCTGAAGAGGCTCACCGGAGCGACCCGAATGCAGCCCGGACCTCGCGCGAGAAGAGCTCTGGCTCCTCCCAGGCGGCGAAGTGGCCGCCCCGCTCAGCCTTGTTGAAGTACGTGAGGTTGGGGTATCCCTGCTCGACCCAGCTGCGCGGGGCCTGGAAGATCTCGTCGGGGAACGTTGTGAAGCCGACCGGGATCGAGACCTCCGGAGGAGGCTGGCCGGCGGCAAGAGCTTGCGCTCGTCCACTCTCCCAGTACGACCGGGCCGCCGAAGCCCCGGTGCCTGTCAGCCAGTACAGCGTGATGTTGTCGAGGATGTGGTCCTGGGTGAGATTGCCCGCGGGCTCGCCGTCGACAAAAGCGTGGGAGATCTTGTAGTAGCTGTCCGTGTCGTGGTCGAGCATCCAGCTCGCCAGAGCGACGGGCGAATCCAGCAGGGCGTAGCCGATCGTCTGCGGCCGCGTGGCCTGTTCCAGGAAGTAGCCGAAGCCGCTCGCCCTGAATGTGGCGAGCGCGGCGAGCGCTGCTTTTTCCTCGTCGGTGCCCGACGGGTGGTCTCCGCCGCCCAGACCGGTCACCAACAAGTTGGTGTGGATGCCGACCAGGCCCTCGGGTGCCAGGCGGCCCATCGCGTCGGTGATGGAGGCGCCGACGTCGCCGCCCTGGGCGACGTAGCGGGTGTAACCGAGACGGTGCATCAGCTCCGCCCATGCCGGTGCGACTCGGGCGGGGCCCCAGCCGATCTCGGTGGGCTCGCCAGAGAAGCCGTAGCCGGGAATGGACGGCAGGACGAGGTCGAATGCGTCTTCGGCGCTTCCGCCGTGCGCGGTCGGGTCCGTGAGCGGCCCGACGACCTCGAGCAGCTCGATGACCGAGCCGGGCCAGCCGTGCGTCATGATCAGCGGCAACGCGTTCTCGTGCTTCGACTTGACGTGGATGAAGTGGATCTCCACGCCGTCGATCTCGGTCTTGAACTGCGGCAACGCGTTGAGCTTCGCCTCGGCCTTGCGCCAGTCGTAGTCGGTCTCCCAGTAACTCGCGAGCGCTCGCATCGTCGCCAGCTGCACGCCCTGCGAGCGATCTTGGACGAGCTCCTTGCTGGGCCAGCGCGTCTGCGCGATGCGCCGGCGCAAGTCGTCGATCTGCTCTCCCGGAACATCGACGTGGAAAGGACGGATCTCGGTGCCGCTTTCGACGGTGGTACTCATAGGAACCTCCTTACAGCGGGGTGGGCTCGCCCACCTCCTCTCTGGCCGGGAACCCTTTCGACACTACTCCTGGCCGTCGGGCCTACACAACAGGCGGCGCTGAGACATCTGTCGCAGTCGACCTGGCTGCTGTTCTTTTCGAACCAGAGTGCGAAGGAGGCCGGGATCCCGGCCTCCTTCGCCTACTTGTCAGCGTGAGATGGCGCAGCCATCCTTGCCGGCGTCGAACGCTTCGTTGCTCCACGTCGGCTGAATGGCGTACTGATGGCCGGCGAGCGTGATGTTCTGCGTCTCGATCCAGGCGCACTTGTCGGCGTTCTCGCTGCCGGACGCGTCGTTCCAGCCGTCCTGGTTCGCGAAGAAGTTGTCCGGGTCGGTGACAGCTTCCGAGTACTCGTGCCCGACCACGATGCTGAAGCCGTCGAAGATCCCGTTTCCGAACGAGTTGCTGTTCGCGTTGACGAAGTGCTTGCCGCACCCGTTGCTGCCGAGCACGGGCCAGTCCTTGTTCTGGAAGGGAATGAACGCGTACTGGATCCGGAACGGATTGCCGAGGCCGTTGATGCTCGTCGTCTGTGTGTGGTAGCCGCAATAGACGGGCTGACCGGTCGCGACCGGCCGCGGCGGCGTCAGGATGATGTACGTCGCCTGCGGGTCGTACTGGAAGTGCGCGGCGGCGCGCTGAGCCTCCATCGCGATCGGGTCGTTGACGAGGTTCTCTGCGAGCCCCAGCGTCACGATGGCGTCCGGCACCGGAGTCGGATCGGTCCAGACACCTTTCAGTTGTCTCTTCGGGTTCGTGATGTAGTCGGCGCCGGGTATGCCGGCGCAGCTCGTCATGCCGGCGGGGACGTTGCGGCAGTACTGCGTCTGAACTCCGGCCCACGGGCTGCCGCCGACGTTGGCCATGAACGAGTTGACGTAGTTCTGCAGTGTCTTGCTCGAGTAGAGCGTGCCGTCGTCGTCTGGAGTCGTGAAGCCGTCGGCCCACTCGGTTCCCCAGTACACGAGATAGACGGCAGGCTTCGTTTCGACCCCGATCGCACCGTCACCGAGGTTGCCGCCGTGGTAGATGATGTCGTTCTGCAGTGAGTCGACGGTGCCTGTGGGCGACTGGCCGGGCGCCCAGAAGAAGTGCTTGGGATTCGTGTTCGTCGCCGACGCGGACGAAGCGCCGACAGCTCCGGCGACAGCGGCTACGAGAGCCGCGACGAGCGCGATGCGCGCGACAGCGCGAGCAGGTCGCATAGATCTTTACCTCCGAACGGTCGTTGTCCGGATTACTCCGGCAGGGCGATGCTTTCTCGGGTGGGTTGCCGGGGTGCGCGCTTGCCAAACAGATTGACTAGTCAGTCAGCGACCGTGAGGACGACGTTGCCTGTCTTCTGTCCCGTCTCGACATATCTCGTGGCCTCAATCACGTCCTCCAACGGGTAGCGGCGATCGATGACGGCGCGATACTTTCCTGCCTCGATCAGTTCCTTCAGCAGCAGGACGTCCTCCTTCCTGTAGCGGGCTATTCCGATCCTCGCGCGTTTGTCTCCGACCCACTTCGTGACGAGAGCGAGCACCGGGGCGTGCCACATGAAGCCGAGATCCGTCTCGATGAACATCCCGCCCGGTTTCAAAGAGCGGCGGCAGCGTCTGAACGAGTGCTTGCCGACGGCGTCGAAGATGACGTCGTAGGTCCGGCCGTTCTTCGTGAAGTCTTCTCGCGTGTAGTCGACGACTTCATCGGCGCCAAGCGAGCGCACGAGCTCGAGGTTCTTGGTGTTGCACACGGCCGTCACATGGGCGCCGAAGTACCTGGCCCATTGCACGGCGGCCGTTCCGATCGAACCTGATGCGCCGTAGACGACGATGCTCCGTCCCGTCAGCGCGCCCGCGCCTCGGAGGCACGACAGCGCGGTGCACGCCCCATCACAGACCGCGGCGGCTTCCTCGAAGCTCATCTTGGCGGGCATCAACGCGAGCGGGACGGTCTGAGGTGCACACACGTACTCGGCATTCGCGCCACCCTTGATGCCGAAGATGCGGTCACCGAGCTTGAACTCGGTGACGGCCGGGCCAACCGCCATGACCTCCCCGGCCAGCTCCATGCCGGCGATCCTCCGCTTCGGCCGGGAGAGACCGGTGAAGGCCCGCGCGAAGAACGGATGCCCGGCGCGGACCCCGCAATCCGTCCGGTTGACCGTCGTCGCATGAACCTTGACCAGCACCTCGTCGTCCGTCGGCACCGGTTGCTCGACGTCCGCGAGCCGGAGCACGTCCGGCGGGCCGTAGCTGTCGTGGACGACCGCTCTCAAGCGACCGTCAGGACGACGTTGCCCGTCTTCTGCTCCGTCTCGACGTACTTGCTCGCCTCGATTACCCGCTCGAGGGGGTACCGGCGATCGATGACCGCCCGGTACTTCCCCGCTTCGATCAGGTCCTTGAGTAGCAGGAGGTCCTGCTTCCGGTAGTGCGGCGGGATGTCGATCACCACATGCCGGTCGCCGATCCGCCGCGTCCACGCGGTCCAGAACAGGTTCGTGAAGCCGTCGGTGGGGACGTACTTCCCGCCCGGCTTCAGGGAACGGCGGCACCGCTTGAACGAGTGCTTGCCGACGGCGTCGAAGACGACGTCGTAGGTCTCGCCGTTCTTCGTGAAGTCTTCCTTCAGATAGTCGATGACTTGGTCGGCACCGAGCGAGCGCACGAGCTCGAGGTTCTTCGTGTTGCAGACGGCAGTCACGTGTGCGTCGAAATGCCTCGCCCACTGCACGGCAGCGGTGCCGATCGAACCGGAGGCGCCGTAGATGAGGATCCGCTGGCCCGTCTCCAGTCCCGCGCGTCGGAGACAGCCGAGGGCGAGGATCGCCCCGTCGGGAACGGCCGCGGCCTCCTCAAAGCTCACGCCGGCCGGCATCTGCACGAGCGGCGCACGCTCAGGAATGCACATGAACTCCGCGTGAGCCCCGGCGCGAACACCCCAGAATGGATAGACGCCGAAGACGCGGTCTCCGGCCTCGAATTCGGTCACTGTGGCGCCGACGGTGTCGATCTCGCCGGCGAACTCGCTACCTGGGATCCTGCGGTTGGGGCGGCGCAGGCCGTGGAAGAAGCGTGAGATGAACGGCGTGCCGGCACGGGTGTGCGTGTCGGAACGATTCACGGTGCTTGCCTGAATCTTGACGAGCACTTCGTCGTCGGCGGGGACGGGGCGCTCGACGTCCTCGATCCGCAGGATGTCAGGCGGCCCATATCTGTCGCAGATGATCGCTCGCATACGTGGGTTACCGATGGATCGGTCCGCCGTGATTCCAGGCCCGCCCTGCGCGGTAGAGCTCCGCGGGCCTGCCACCCGCCCGACCCGGCCGGGCGCGGCGGCCTGTCGGGATGACCCAGCCTTCCTCGGTCACGACTCTGCGCCGGAAGTTCGCAGCGTCGAGCTGGACGCCCCATACGGCCTCGTAGACCGCGCGAAGCTCGGCCAGAGTGAACGTCGGCCCGACGAACGCCGCCGCGATGCCCGTGAGCTCGAGTTCGCTGCGAACGCGATCGATCGCGTCACGCACGATGTGCACGTGGTCGAACGCCAGGTCGACCTTGCCCTTCAAGACGTCCGAAACGGGAATCAGTGCGGCGGCTGCTGCGTCCGAGCCGCCTGCGACGGCGCCGACATCGCGCAGCACTGCGAGGTAGCCGATCGTCACCACGTTCATGCGCGGGTCGCGCCCGGGATCGCCGTAGGCGCCGAATTGGCTCAAGAGGCTCGCGGGATCGACGCCGGTCTCCTCGACCAGCTCCCGCCTCGCCGCCTCGTCCAGTGTCTCGGCCGGCCGCTTGAAGCCGCCGGGGATCGCCCACATTCCCTCGAACGGCTCCTCGCCGCGACAGACGAGGAGGACGTGCAGCAAGCCCTCGGACATCGTCAGGACGACTACATCCACGGTGACCGCAAACGCCGGAAACTGCGAGGGGTCGTATCCGAGTGGAGCCTTCGCGTCGTTGGTTTTGGTCGCCACGACTCTTACTCTACGTCGAAGTTTTGGTCTTGTCAACCAAAACCTTCGGGCGGCCGTTTATGACCCGAACGTATCTATCCTGCACGTCCCTGTGATCGAGGTTCACACACTCACCGACGGCGGCCAAACCGCCGTCGAGATCGCGCGCATGATCGCCGCATTCGTCGACGGCGCGAAGCAGACGCTCGAGCTCGCGCTCTACGACATTCGCCTGCACGACGAGACCGCCGACATCGTGCGGGGGGCGCTTGTCGGTGCGCACGAGCGCGGGGTCAACGTTCGGCTCGTGTACAACGTCGACGAGGTCGACGAGCGCCCGCCGGTTCCTCCCCCGCCGAAGACCGAACCGTCGCTGATCGAGTCACTGCCGTTCGCCACCGCGCCTGTTCCAGGCTGGCCGGATCTGATGCACCACAAGTACGTCGTCCGCGATCGAGATGCAGTGTGGGCAGGCTCGACGAACTGGACGGACGACTCGTGGACACGCGAGGAGAACATCATCGTCATCGTCCCGTCGACCGGAGTGGCGATCCGCTTCCAGGACGACTTTGCGCAGCTGTGGAAGAAGCGCAAGGTCTCCGCGTCGGGAAGGGTGGCAACGGATCCGATCCGGGTCGGTGACGCAATGGTGCGGACGTGGTTCTCGCCGAAGCGTGGTGAGAAGATGGCGCACCGGATCGCGGACGCGATCGGTGGCGCGGAGCGCCGTGTTCGTGTGGCCTCGCCGGTGATCACATCGGCTCCGATCCTCGGAACGCTCGCGGAGGTGGCCGCCGACGGCAAGGTCGACCTGGCGGGAGTCGTGGACTCGACCCAGATCCACGAAGTGCTCGGACAGTGGCGCCTGAACGGCAACGTCACCTGGAAGGCTCCGTCGCTCAAGTTCCTCCTGGAGCGCGCGACGTTCTCCGGCAAGCGTTCGACGCCGTACGCGCCTGGGTCCGTGCACGACTACATGCACGCGAAGGTGACGGTTGCCGACGACACGGTCTTCATCGGCAGCTTCAACCTGTCGCACTCGGGTGAGACGAACGCGGAGAACGTCCTCGAGATCGAGGATGCGGCACTGGCCGAGCGGATGGCCGGGTTCGTCGACTCGATCCGCGCGAAGTATCCGGGGCTAACGCTGAACTAGCTCGCGCGGGTTCGGCAGCGGCGTCAGCAGTGGCTCGACGCGCTCCCGCAGATGCTCGTAGTCCGGCGGGAGCGAGAGGCGCTCGCCGAGCGTCTCGAGCGGCTCGTCGACGGTGAACCCCGGGCCGATCGTGGCGATCTCGAAGAGCACGCCGCTCGGCTCGCGGAAGTAGACGGACTTGAAGTAGAAGCGGTCGATGACAGGTGTTGGGTGCGCACCCGCAGCGGCGACGCGCTCCTGCCACGCTTCGTGCTCCTCGGGCGGTGATGCCCAGGCGACGTGGTGGACGGTGCCGGCACCGGGAACTCCGGGGTCGCCGGGCGGGATGTCGTACGCGTACCACGAGCCGCGCTTGGCGCCGCGCACCTCCCAGGTGTTCTCGCCCATCGGCTGGAAGGCGAGAGTCTCTTCGAGCAGGCGCCTGCTCGGTTCGGGGTCGGCGTACGCGCGCACGCCGTCGAAGCCCTGGAGTGCAAGCTCCCTCGGGATCTGCGGCTGATCCGCGGTCAGCGGCGCGTCGTCGGTCTGCACCACCGCGATCTCGAGCCCGAGGCCCTCCGGGTCCTCGAAGCGGAGACCGGTGTCGGCGCGCTGCGTCGGGACGTTCTCCGCGGCGAGTCGCTCCTCCCAGAAGGCGAGCGCTTCGTCGGAGCCGACGCGGAAGACGATGCGGTGCACCATCCCGGCCCCTGCGCGGCCGCGGCGGGCGTGCGGGTACTCGAAGAAGGTCAGGTCGCTTCCCGCGCTGCCTTTCTCGTCGGCGTAGAAGAGGTGGTAGACGGTCGGGTCGTCCTGGTTCACCGATTTCTTGACGAGCCGGAGGCCGAGGACGCGAACGTAGAAGTCGACGTTGCCCGGAGCGTCGGCGGTGATGCACGTGACGTGGTGGATACCCTCGAACTCCATCAGCCGTTTGGACTCTACCGCGGAGGTCATGATCCAGGGATGGCGTTGACTGCGCGTGTGCGGCCCGCTGCGGGCGAACTGGAGGGGGCGCTCGTGTTGTTCCACGGGCGCGGCGCGGACGAGCACGATCTCTTCCCGTTGCTCGATGCGCTGGATCCCGAGCGTCGGCTGGTCGGCGCGACTCCGCGCGGGCCGCTGTCGCTGCCGCCGGGCGGGGCGCACTGGTACGTGCTCGGCGGGATCGGGACGCCGGAGGCGGAAACGTTCGGGGCGAGCTACGCCGCCGCAGCGGAGTGGCTCGATGATTTTCTGGCGGAGCAGGGTGTCGGTTACGACCGGCTCGTGCTCGGCGGGTTCTCGCAGGGCGGCGTGATGTCGTACGCGCTCGGGCTCGGGAAGGGGCGTCCTCGGCCGGCGGCGCTCACGGTCTTCAGCAGCTTCATTCCTCGGGTGGATGGGTTCGGGTTCGATCTGTCGCCGCCGTTGCCGCCGGTCGCGATCGGGCACGGGACGCTGGATCCGGTGATCGGCATCGAGTGGGGCCGCCAGGCACGCGAGGTGCTCGAGGCGGCGGGTGCCGAGGTGCTCTATCGCGAGACGCCGATGGGCCACCAGATCGACCCGTCGTTCGTCGGCGAGGTGGCCGAGTGGCTGCGCGGGATCATTCCGCCTCGCGGATGAAGGCGGCGAACCGCTTGCGGGCGATGTCGAGGCGACGGCCGAACTCGTAGAGCAGCATCCTCGAGAGACTCGGCCCCTTCGTCGTCATGCCCATCGTCTTTCGGTAGCTGGTCCACTTCCAGTCGGGCGCGGTCGCGCACATTCCGGCGTGAACGGGGTTGAGGATGATGTAGCGCGCGGCTTCGTGGAGGTGCCCGTCGCTCTCGATCAGCTGTGACCAGAAGCGCCGCTCGAAGACGTGGCCCTCGTACCCGTGCCGCCAGTCGTACCACTGTCCGTAGCAGCCGTTCAGGTACTGCATTCCATCCGAGACGGTCGGCTCGACGGTCGTGACGAGCAAATGGAAGTGATTCGTCATCAAGCACCAGGAGTGCAGCTCCCAGTGGTAGCGGTCGAGCGTCTCGTCGAGGAGCCCGAGGAAGCGCTTCCGCGACTCGTCGTCCGTGAAGACGGGCAGCTTGCGAACGCCGCGGCTGACGAGGTGGTAGATCCCTCCTGCGACCTGGGGTCGTAGAGGACGAGGCATCCTGTCCTTTCGTGGCTTGTCTTTGGGTCAGACCCCAAGACCTGTCGGCATGTGGCGCACCTGCTGTGTTGGGACTGAGCAGGTCTTCGCACGGTACGCATTGGGGTGCGACGAGATCGCGCCCGCTTTGGGACGAATTCGCGCGTTACTCGACCAGTGCCAGGAAGCGCTTCGTCCGCTCGTGGCTCGGGGCTGAGAAGAACCGGTCGGGGGGCGCTTCCTCGATCACTTTCCCCTCATCCATCATCAGGATCGAGCTCGCCACGCTGTGCGCGAAACGGAGCTCGTGGGAGACGACGATCATCGTCATGCCGTCGCGCGCCAGGCCCTCCATCACGTCGAGCACCTCCCGCACCAACTCGACATCGAGCGCCGACGTGGGCTCGTCGAAGAGCATCGCCTTCGGTCGCATCACGAGCGCCCGCGCGATCGCCACCCTTTGCTGTTGGCCGCCGGACAGCTCCTCCGGATAGTTGTCCGCCTTGTCGGCAAGCCCGACCCGGTCGAGGAACTCCCTCGCCCGCTCCCGCGCCTCGCGCTTCTTCAACCGCCGCACCTCTACGAGCCCGCACATCACGTTCGCAAGCGCCGTCATATTCTGGAACAGATTGAAACGCTGGAACACCATCCCGACCTCCGAACGGTGCGGAGCAAGCTCCTTCTCACGCAGGGCGCTCAGCTCATCACCCTCGAGCTGCACCGAGCCCGAGTCGACGGGCTCGAGCAGCGCGAGACACCGCAACAACGTCGACTTTCCGGAACCGGACGGGCCAATGATCACCTTCACCTCGCCGCGACCGACATCGACCGAGACGCCGCGCAGTACCTCGAGCCCGTCGTACGACTTGTGGACCCCTTCGGCGCGGAGGACCGCAGCGTCGATCATCGGGCATCGTGCGCGACTGCGGGAACGGGGTTGCGGCGCCTTCGCCCCGCCGAGCTCCACGTGAATCGCTTCTCAAGCTGAGCCTGCACCGCCATCAGCACACTCACGATCGCAAGGTAGTAGACGAGCGCGGCGCCGTAGGCCTCCGGATACCGGAAATCCACCGTCGCATGCACCTGCGCCGCCGTGAGCAGCTCGTGCAACGAGATCACGAACGCGAGGCTCGTCAGCTTGAGCAGGGTGATGAACTCGTTACCGGTCGGCGGAATGATGATCCGGATTGCCTGCGGGACGATCACGCGTCGCAGGATCCTCGGACGCGTCATGCCGAGAGCACGCGCCGCAAGCTCTTGGCCCGGGTCGACCGACAGCAAGCCTGCCCGGATGATCTCCGACATGTACGCGGCCTCGTTCAAGGAGAGCGCGATGAAGGCGGCAAGGAACGGTTTGAACCAGCTCCCGGCGAACACCGGCCACAGCTGCGGCAGCGCGTTCCAGATGAAGAGCAACTGCAGGAGCGTCGGTGTCGCGCGAAAGATCCAGTTGTAGAAGAACACGAAGGCGCGGACCCAGCGGAAACGGCTGCTCCGGCCGAGGGCCAGGAAGAAGCCGATCACGCACGCGACCGCGAGTGAGACGAGCGTCAGCTCGAGGGCGAGAAGCGCCCCGTTCCAATACGGCTTGGAACTGAGCGCTTCCCAGAAGATGTGGGCGTCGAAGCTTGCGAGCACCCGCGCTTGCGACCTACTTCACGTCTGACACGGGGATCTGATGCTTGGCTGCGATCCTCTTCAGCGTGCCGTTCTTCTTCAGCTGCTTGATCGCGGTGCGCAACGCGGCGCCCATCTTCTTGTCCGAAGGGCGGTAATAGATCCCGAACGAGTCCGTCTCCGGGAACAGGTAGGCGAGCGCGAGCTTGCCCGGATGGGCCTGCTTCTGAAATGCACCCGAGGTGTCCTGGGTCAGGACAGCATCGGCGCGTCCGATCAATAGCTGCGCAACGGCATCCGTGTCACCCGGATAGCTCTGCAGCGTGAACTGCGGCCGCCCCGACGACTTGAACTGGTCGTTCAGCGCTTTGAGGTACTCCTCGTACTTGGTCCCCGCCTGAACGGCAACGAGCTTGCCGGACAGGTCGTTCGGGCCCTTGATCTTCTTCGGATTCCCCGCCTGCACGACAAGCGCACGGTGCGTCTTCATGTAGGACACCGCGGGGAAGCTCTTGACGCGGTCGGGCGTGATGAAGATCCCGCTGATCACCATGTTGCACTTCTTGGCCGAGAGCGCCGGCAGCAGGCCCGGGAACGCCGTCTGGACGAAGTTCGCCTTGACCTTCCAGAACTTGCCGATCGCGTTCGCCATGTCTATGTCGAAGCCGGTCGGTTTGCCGGCCGTCGTCGTCGACTCCATCGGCGGGAAGGTCGGGTCGCTGCAGTATCTGAAGGATCCCTTGACGGGCGACTTCACCTGGTGGTTCGCGCCCGCTGTTCCGACGACGGCCAGGGCCGCGAGCGCGGCGAGCAAAATGAGTGGGGCGGCGTAGCGCTTCATCGCTCCTCCTAAGAAACGGGAGCTACGAGCCTAACCGGAAACGCCCGCGAGGAGAAACGCGCGCTGCTCCTTGAGCATCTCGCGCGCGATCACGAGCCGCTGGATCTGATTCGTCCCTTCGTAGATCTGCGTGATCTTGGCGTCACGCATCATCCGCTCGAGCGGATACTCGGAGATGTACCCGTAGCCGCCGAGCACCTGCACGGCGTCCGTCGTGACCTCCATCGCGACGTCGGTGCAGTACAGCTTCGTCATGGCCGACAGCTTCGTCAGCTCCGACCCGGCGATGCCCTCGTCGACTGCCGCGCCGAACTTGTACAGAAGACCGCGGGCCGCCTCGCACTTCGTCTCCATGTCCGCGAGCATCGCGGCCACCAGTTGATGCTGCGCGATCGGCCGGCCCATCGTCTCCCGGGTCTTGGCGTACTCGAGCGCATAGTCCGTCGCGCCCTGGGCGAGACCGAGTCCCTGCGCCGCGACGCCCGGCCGCGACCGGTCCAGGATGCGCATTGCGATCTTGAAGCCGTCACCCTCTGCGCCGAGCAAGTTCCCAGCCGGCACGAGTACTTCCTCGAACACGAGCTCCCCGGTCGTCGAGCCCTTGATCCCCATCTTCGGCTCGACTCGCGCGACCTCGAAGCCCGGCGTGTCCGCCTCGACGACGAACGCCGAGATGCCGGAGTGGTCGGCTTCAGGGTCTGTCTTCGCGAAGACCGTGTAGAGCTGCGCGACTCCGGCGTTCGTGATGAACCGCTTCGACCCGTTGAGAACGTAGTCGTCACCTTCACGCCGCGCCGACGAGCGCATCGCTGCGGAGTCCGAGCCCGACCCGGACTCGGTGAGCGCGTAGGCGCACAACCATTCGCCGGATGCAAGCCTCGGCAGGTAGCGCGTCTTCTGCTCGTCGTCGCCCGCAAGCTTGAGCCCGAGCGACCCCAGCTCCTGCACCGCCAGGATCAGCCCGCTCGTTGCGCAGACCTTCGAGACCTCCTCGATCGCGACGAGCGAAAGCAGCGTCCCGGTGCCGAGGCCGCCGTACTGCTCATCGAAGAACAGCCCGAAGAGGTCGTTCTCCCGGAAGAGCTCGACGACGTCCCAGGGAAACTCATGGCTCTCGTCGATCTCCGCCGCCCGGGGCGCGATCCGCTCGCGCGCGAGCTGGCGAACGAGATCACGGATCTCGCGCTGTTCCTCGGTCAACGGCTCGTACGGCACGCCGCGAAGTGTAAGGCTCAGTCGCTGGTGGGCCAGTAGCTCGCGATCGCGAGCATCACGACGAGCAGCAATAGGATCACGAGCGTGGTCATGGTCGTCCAAACGGTCGAGCCCTCGAAAAGGTTTCGCGCTTGATCCTGGAGAACGGCGTCGTCCGGACCATGGAGCCGACGCTCCCTTTGGCCCGCGCCCTGGCGATCGCAGGCGACCGCATCGCCGGCGGGATCGGCACCCACGAGACCGCGCTGGCCAGCCCTGACCGCGTGGACCTCGGTGGGCGGTGCGTACTCCCCGGCTTCAGCGACTCCCACGTCCACTTTCCGACCTGGGCTCTCGCGCAGCGTCAGATCCGGCTCGAGGACGCCGGCTCACTTGACGAAGCGCTCCAGCGGGTCGCCGCTGCCGCCAAGCACGCCGAGCCGGGCCGCTGGCTGCGTGGCATGGGCTGGCGCGCCGGCGACTGGTCGCCGCCGACAGAGCCGACGAAAGAGGCGCTCGACCAGGTCACCGGCGACACCCCCGCGGCGCTGATGGCGCGCGACTACCACTCGCTCTGGCTCAACTCCGCGGCGCTCGCCCACGCGAACGGCGAGCTCGAGGTCGCGGGCGGCGTGGTCGAACGCGACGAGCACGGCGAGCCGACCGGCGTTCTACGCGAGGAGTGCGCCTGGCACTTCCGCGACACCTACGTGCGCCCGACCGAAGACGAGATGGTCGAAGCGTCGCGCGAGGGGGTTCGCATCGCAATCGCGCGCGGCGTCACCTCCGTCCACGACAAGGACGGCTGGCTCGGCGCGCTCGGGGTCTGGCAGCGCCTCCGGGACGA
>DATMZV010000164.1:0-18727 GCA_035573355.1 Gaiellaceae bacterium
GTGGCCGCGGGGCGAATCGGCTCGGCCGTGCTGCGACGGCTAAAGCCGTTCGAAGTTGGGCTGCACTACACCGACAAGCACCGCCTTCCGACCGAGGTCGAGGAGGAGCTGGGCGTCACGTACCACCCGGACGTCGAGTCGCTGGTTCGTGTGTGCGATGTGGTGACGATCAATGCGCCGCTGCATCCGGAGACCGAGCACCTCTTCAACGACGAGTTGATCAGCAAGATGAAGCGCGGCGCGTACATCGTGAACACTGCGCGCGGCAAAATCTGCGATCGAGATGCGATCGTGCGGGCGTGTGAGAGCGGACAACTCGCGGGCTACGCAGGCGACGTCTGGTTTCCCCAGCCCGCCCCGCAGGATCATCCCTGGCGGACGATGCCGCACCACGGCATGACTCCACACAACTCCGGCACGAGCCTTTCGGCCCAGGCCCGGTATGCCGCCGGCGTTCGCGAAATCCTCGAGTGCTGGCTCGACGGCCGCCCAATCAGGGAGGAGTACCTGATCGTCGACGGCGGCAAGCTCGCCGGGGCCGGCGCCCATTCCTATAGCGCCGGCGATGCAACGGGCGGCTCGGAAGAGGCCGCGCGGTTTGGTGCCCGATGAGGTGACGCGGCGAAGCAGGGCAATTTCCCGCAGCGGGAACGCGCAGCGGAGCGCGGCCAGCCCGCCTTCATGAGCTGACTGGAGCACGCAAAGAGCGGGCTTTTCCCTGGATTTGGACCGCCTTTACACCGCTCTAAAGAGCGCTTCCTAGGGTAGGAGACGCCAAATCGCCCAGGACCACAATCTGAGGGGGAATCACACATGAGTCTGATCAAGAGGTTCACGCCGTCGCCTGCGATGGTCATCGGCTGCCTCGCGCTGCTGCTGACGCTCGGGGGCACCGGCTATGCGGCCAGCAAGGCGCTGCCGCGGAACAGCGTGACGAGCATTCAGGTCAAGGACCACTCGCTGCTGGCCCGTGACTTCAAGGCGGGGCAGCTCCCGCGCGGCGCACCCGGTCCTGCAGGTCCTGCAGGGCCAGCCGGTCCGCAAGGCCCCGCCGGCCCTGCCGGCTCGGGTGGATCGGCGAACGTGAAGTGGGCGCTCGTCCGGCCCGACGGTGGCATCGCCGCTCAGTCCGGTGGCATCACGCTCGCCGCGAAGCCGAGCGCAGGTACCTACATCCTCAGCATCGGTAGCACCGTGACCGGCAAGCCGATCCTCGCCTCAGGCGGCTACGCTGCGGATGCGTCTGATCAGCGCGGCGAGACGACTGCCGGCCCATGCGGCGGTGGCGCTGAAGGCCGGACCTGCCCGACGTCGGATAACACCAGCACGATCTTCGTGGAGACGCGAAGCAACGCGGGCACCCCGGCAGATCACGCCTTCTACGTCGCAATCTTCGGGTAGCGACTCAAGCACACGCGGCCGCGGCTCCTCAAGGGGTCGCGGCCGCAGCGTCCGCCACAATGGACGGGTGCGCGTTTCGGCGAAAGCGGATTACGCGCTGCGGGCGGTGATTGAGCTCGCAGCGTCGGGAGACGGCCCGCTCAAGGGCGAGCGGATCGCACAGGCGCAGGAGATCCCGCTCAAGTTCCTCGAGAACATCCTCGGAGACCTCCGACATGCCGGAGTCGTGCGCAGCCAGCGTGGCGTCGACGGTGGCTACTGGCTCGCGCGGCCGGCGGAGGAGATCACAGTCGCCGAGGTGATCCGCGGCGTGGAAGGACCGATCGCGAACGTGCGCGGCGTCGGCCCCGAGCAGGTCGAGTACGCGGGCTCGGCCGAACGCCTACGCGAAGTGTGGATCGCCGTGCGCGCGAACCTGCGCGCCGTTCTGGAACAGGTCACGATCGCCGATCTCGCGCGCGGTGAGCTGCCGATCTCGATCGAGGAGCTGGCGGCCGACCCGGACGCCTGGCAGCCGCACTAGTCCGCGAAGACGGTCTGCCGCATCGGGCGGACGTAGACGATCTGCCCCGCCTGCAGCTCCAGCCCTTCGACCTGTTCGCGGGTCAGTTGCGCAGAAAGCGTCTCGCCATCGTCGCGCACGAGCTCGACTCGCACCTCGAAGCCGAGATGAACGAGGCGCTGCACCATCGCCTCCTGTGTGGAGCCGTTGGGCTCGAGCAGGAGCTCGACGTCGTGTGGGCGGATGAACGTGTCACCCAGGCGGTTGACCGGGCCCACAAACGACATGACGAACTCGTTGGCGGGGTTGTCGTAGAGCTCTCGCGGCGGCGCCGTCTGCTCGATGCGACCGGCGTTCATGACGACGACGCAGTCTGCGACCTCCATCGCCTCCTCCTGGTCGTGCGTGACGATCACCGTCGTCGTGTGCGTCTCGTCGTGGAGCCGGCGAAGCCACAGACGCAGCTCCTTCCGCACGCGCGCATCGAGCGCACCGAACGGCTCGTCGAGGAGCAGCACCTTCGGATCGACGGCAAGCGCGCGCGCCAGACCCATCCGCTGTCGCTGCCCGCCCGAAAGCTGCGCGGGATAGCGGTCGCCGAGCCGTGCGAGCTGCACCAGCTCGAGCAGCTCGGCTACGCGCTGCTTGACCTCCGCCCGCGGACGCCGGCGGATCTTCAACCCGAACGCGACGTTCTCCCACACGGTCATGTGCTTGAACGCGGCGTAATGCTGGAAGACGAAGCCCACGCCTCGTTCCTGTGGAGCGACGCGCGTCACGTCCTCGCCCTCGAGAACGACCTTGCCCTCGTCGGGAGTCTCGAGCCCGGCGATCACGCGCAACAGCGTCGACTTGCCGCTTCCGCTCGGCCCGAGGAGTGCGGTCAAAGATCCGGTGGGGACATCGACGGAAACCCCGTCGAGAGCCGTGAAGTCACCGAAACGCTTAACGATCCCATGCGCCTCGATCATCGGGTCTCCTCTTTTGGCTTCAGCATCGTCATCAAGAGGAGAGTGGACACGGCGATCAACGCGAGCACGACTGCCGAAGCATATGCGCCGACCTCGTCGAACGACTGGTAGCGGTCCTGCACATACAGGGTCAAGGATTCGGTCTTGCCGGCCAGTCGGCCTGACACAACGCTCACCGCGCCGAACTCGCCGAGCGCCCGGGCAGTCGTGAGCACGACGCCGTACGCGGTCGCCCAGCGGATGGCCGGCCAGGTCACACGCGTGAACGTCTGAATCGTCGAGGCGCCCAGCGTCGCCGCCGCTTGCTCTTGCTCCGTCCCGATCTCGCGCAGGACCGGCACCACCTCTCGCACGACGAACGGAAGCGAGACGAAGATCGTGGCGAGAACCATGCCGGGGAGCGCGAACACGACGCCGTGGCCGCCCAGCCAGCCGCCACGCCCGTAGAGGATGAGAAGTGCCAGGCCGACGACGACGGGCGAAAGCGCCAGCGGGAGATCCACCACGGCGTTGAAGAGCCCGGCACCGGGGAAGCGATACCGGACGATCGACAGCGCGGCGAGGATGCCGAAGATCGTGTTGCACGGAACGGCGATCGCCGTGAGGATCAGCGTCACCTTCAGCGCGTGGACGGCGTCCGGCGTGGTGACCGCAGCCCAGGCCGGGCCGAGACCGTGCCGGAACGTGCGCCAGAAGACGTAGCCGAGCGGCGCGGCGAGCAGCCCGAAGAGATAGCCGAGCGAGGCAAAGCGCACGACGTACTTACCGATCATGGCGAGTCACCCAGCGGCGGAAACCGCCGATCGCGAGCAGCACGACGAACGAGATGGTGAGGATGACGACCGACGCCGCAGCCGCGCCGCCGGCATCGCCGCTCTCGATCCGTCCGAAAACGTAGACGGACACGACCTCCGTCTTGAACGGCAGGTTGCCCGAGATCAGCACGACGGAGCCGAACTCGCCGACTGCACGAGCGAATGCGAGCGCGACGCCCGAAAGAATCGCCGGGAGAATGTTCGGAAGGATCACGCGCCGGAACGTCGCCAGGCGACCGGCCCCAAGTGAGGCGGCCGCATCCTCCATCTCCGTGTCGAGCTCGAGCAACACCGGTTGCACGGTCCGCACGACGAACGGCAGCGTGACGAAGAGCAGCGCCAGCAGGATCGCCCAGCGCGTGAAGGCGACATTGATCCCGGCGGGCGACTTCGGCCCGTACAGAGCAAGCAGCGTCAGGCCGGCGACGATCGTCGGCAGCGCGAACGGGAGATCGACAAGCGCATTGACGAATCCCTGGCCCACGAAGCGGTCGCGCACGAGCGTCCAGGCGATCATCGTTCCCGCCACGGCGTTGACGAGGGCGACGAGCACCGACACGCCGAGCGTGAGCTTGAGGGACGACACGGCCTGGGCGCTCGTGATCGCGTTCCAGCCGTGGGCTCGCCAGGAGAGCGCCGCGAGCGGCAGCAGGACGATCACGCTCAGGTAGAGCGTGCTCAAACCGACGGCAAGGCCCGGCCAGGGTGACTGCCGGGCCTTGGGTGACGGCAGTGCGGCGGCTCTAGCCGCCACCGGACCCCTGGATCTTCGCCATCACCCCGGTGTTGGGATCGAAGAACTTCTTCTCGACCTTCGCCCAGCCGCCGACGTACTTGATCGTGAAGAGCTGAGGTCGCGTGGGGAAGTTGAAGCCCTTTGCCGCGCTCGCGACGACCGGCCGATAGCCGTTCTGCGCAAAGATCTTCTGAGCGGACGCGGTACGCAGAAACTTCACGAACGCGTTCGCCTCGGTCTTGTGCTTCGACGTGGACGTGACTGCGATCGGATTCTCGATCAGGATCGTCGCCTTCGGGATCACGAACTGCACCGGCTGGCCCTTCTTCTGCGCGAAGATTGCCTCGTTCTCGTACGCGAGGAAGACGTCACCGCGCCCGGCGAGGAACTGCACGAGGCCTTCGCGTGCGCTCGTCGGCTGGGAGACGACGTGCTTCCACATCTTCCCGAGGTAGTCGACGGCCTGCTTCGGCGTCTTGCCCGAGCGCAAGGCGCCGCCGTAAGCGGCCATGACGTTCCAGCGCGCGCCGCCCGAGGTGAACGGGTTGGGCGTGATCACCTGCACACCAGGCTTCAGAAGGTCGTTCCAGGTCTTGATCTTTTTCGGGTTGCCGTCGCGGACGATGAACACGACGACCGAGCGCGTCACCATCCCGTGGAACTTGTCCTTGTTCCAGCTCTTCGCGACGAGCTTCTTCTGGACGAGCGACGTGATGTCCGGTTCGAGCGAGAACGCGACGATGTCGGCGTCGAGCCCGGCGGCGACCGCGCGGCTCTGTTCCCCGGACGCCCCGTAGGACTGGGAGAAGGTGACGCCGTTCCCGGCTCCGGTCTTCTGGAAGGACGAGATCAGCTGGCCGTAGGCGTCCTTGGGGGTCGAGTAGGCCACGAGCGTCAGCTTCGTGTCCTTCGAGGCGCCTGCGGCGAGGGCCGGTAGAAACAGGGCTATCAACAAAGCTAGGCTAATTCGTCGCATGCGCTCTCCTTATTAGTCCACTGAATCGGTGGACAATAGGGGACAAGCGCACACCACGTCAAATGGGCACCGCAGGCCGTTCCATACAATCGACGGCGTGAGCCCTTCCAACCTCAGCGCCGGCGGCGGCAGCCACGAGATCTTCCGGATCGAAGGCGCCGAACGACTCCCCTACACCCTCCGGATCCTGCTCGAGAACGCGCTCCGGCACGGCGAGGAGGCCGACGCCGAGGCGCTCAGGCGCTGGCAGCCCGAAGCAGAGCCGTCGGAGGAGATCTCGTTCCGCCCGGCACGAGTGCTCCTCCAGGACTTCACGGGCGTGCCTGCCGTCGTCGACCTGGCAGCGATGCGGAACGCGATGGCCGACCTCGGCGGTGACCCGACGCAGATCAACCCGCAGCTTCCGGCCGAGCTGGTGATCGACCATTCGGTGCAGGTCGACGAGTACGCCACGGCGCGCGCAATGTTCCGTAACGCCGAGCTCGAGTTCCAGCGCAACCGCGAGCGCTACGCATTCCTGCGCTGGGGACAAACCGCGTTCGACAACTTCAAGGTCGTCCCGCCGAACACCGGGATCGTCCACCAAGTCAACCTCGAGTTCCTCGCGCGGGTGATCGAGACCCGTGACGGACGTGCGTTCCCCGACACGCTCGTCGGCACGGACTCGCACACGACGATGGTCAACGGGCTCGGCGTGCTCGGCTGGGGCGTCGGCGGCATTGAAGCCGAGGCTGCGATGCTCGGCGAGCCGGTGTCGATGCTGGTGCCGCAGGTCGTCGGGTTCAGGCTGACGGGCGCTCTCCCGGAAGGTGCCACGGCGACCGACCTCGTCCTCACCGTCACTCAGCAGCTGCGGAAGGCCGGTGTCGTGGGGAAGTTCGTCGAGTACTTCGGTCACGGCCTTGTCGGACTGCCCCTCGCAGATCGCGCGACGATCGGGAACATGTCGCCCGAGTACGGCGCCACCTGTGGGTTCTTCCCCGTGGACGACGAGACGCTCAAGTACCTGCGCCTGACCGGACGCGACGAGCAACACGTTGCGCTCGTCGAGGCGTACTGCAAGGAGAACGCGCTGTGGCACGACCCGAACCATCAGCCCGAGTATTCGCAGGTCCTGGAGCTCGATCTCTCGAAGGTCGAGCCGTCGCTTGCCGGCCCGCGGCGCCCGCAGGACAGGGTCCCGCTGCGGGACGCCAAGGAATCCTTTCTCGGAGAGCTGGAGAGCTTCGGTCTCGACTACGGCAACGACCACGACGAAGCGATGGCCGAGTCCTTTCCGGCGAGCGATACCCCGACGACCGTCGACCCCGGGCACGGCGCACCGCTGGGCATCAGTCAGATCGAGGTCAGCGCGGTCGCCGTCGCCGAGCGGCCGGGCCCCGTCACCGCGGAGCTCGACGGCGAGCAGTTCGAGCTCGACCACGGGTCGGTCGTGATCGCGGCGATCACCTCGTGCACGAACACGTCGAACCCGCAGGTGATGATCGGCGCCGGCCTGATGGCGAAGAAGGCGGTCGAGCGCGGTCTACGGCGGAAGCCGTGGGTGAAGTCCAGCCTCGCGCCGGGCTCGAAGGTCGTGACGGAGTACTACGACCAGGCGGGCCTGACGAAGTACCTCGACGAGCTGGGCTTCCAGACGGTCGGGTACGGCTGCACGACCTGCATCGGCAACTCGGGCCCGTTGCCGGAACCGATCTCGAAGGCGGTCGTCGAGAGCGACCTCGTCGTGTGCTCGGTTCTGTCGGGGAACAGGAACTTCGAGGCGCGCATCCATCCCGAAGTGAAGGCGAACTACCTCGCGTCGCCGATGCTCGTCGTGGCGTACGCGTTGGCGGGCAGGATGGACGTCGACCTCATCGGCGAGCCGCTGGGACAGGACCAGGATGGGAACGACGTCTACCTACGCGACCTCTGGCCGACCGCCGACGAGATTCAGGAGACGATCACGCGCGCCGTCCGCGGGGAGATGTTCTCCCGGACCTATGCCGACGTCTTCACCGGAGATCCCGCGTGGCGCGAGCTCCCGATCCCCGAGGGCGACCTCTTCGACTGGGATCCGGGGTCGACATACGTGCGGCAACCGCCGTACTTCGAGGGGATGTCACGGGAGCCCGGGGCCGTCGAGGACGTCAACGGCGCGCGCTGCCTCGTCGTGCTCGGCGACTCGGTGACGACGGATCACATCTCTCCGGCCGGGTCGATCAGCCCAGGCTCTCCCGCCGGGAAGTACCTGGTGGAGCACGGTGTCGAACGGAAGGACTTCAACTCGTACGGATCGAGGCGCGGCAACCACGAGGTGATGGTGCGCGGGACGTTCGCCAACGTGCGACTCAGGAATCTGATGGTGCCGGGGTCCGAGGGGACGGTGACGGTGCACGTGCCGAGCGGCGAGGAGCTGACGATCTACGACGCGTCCGAGCGCTACCTCGCTGAGGGAACGCCGCTGATCGTCATCGCCGGGAAGGAGTATGGCTCCGGCTCGTCGCGCGACTGGGCGGCGAAGGGCCCGAACCTCCTCGGCGTGCGCGGGGTGATCGCGGAGTCGTACGAGCGCATCCATCGTTCGAACCTGCTGATGATGGGGATTCTCCCGCTGCAGTTCCTCGACGGGGAAACGCCGACGACACTGGGCGTGAGCGGGCGGGAAGAGTTCGCCGTCGAGGGTGTGGACAACGGCAACGCGGACGAGGTCACCGTGCGCGCGGACGGCAAGGAATTTCGCGCGCGGGTTCGTCTCGACACGCCGCGCGAGCGCGAGTATTTCCAGCACGGCGGGATCCTCCCGTACGTGCTGAGACGTCTTCTGCAGAACTGACGCCGCCGGGCGAGAGATCAACCTCTTCGCCACCAGTCGTTCACCGTCCCGCATCCCATGTCGCCTTCGCGGCGGTGTTTCCTCGCAGGCGACCTGTTCTGACCGGCAAGAAGGGGGAGTGAACGTATGCGCAAGTCCTTGTGGATCACGCTCGCCGTCGTGGTGTGTGCAGCGGTTGCGGTTGGTGTTGCGGTCGGCGCGAACGGCGGCCGCAACGACAAGACCTTCGAGTACGCCGTGGGACTTTGGGGCGATGTGCCGTACAGCGCTGCACAGGAGGCGGTGATCCCGAACCTCCTCGCGGACATGAACAACCAGGAGCTCGCGTTCACCGTCAACGACGGCGATCTCAAGCAGGGCTCCGGTAGTCCTTGCGACGACGCGCTCTACGCGCGCGCCCTCGGTTGGCTCAACACACTCGACCGACCGGCGGCGTTCACACCGGGCGACAACGACTGGACGGACTGCGACCGCGCCTCGAACGGCAATTTCGACTCACGCGAACGGCTCGATCACGAGCGCGAGCTCTTCTTCTCGACAGATCAGACCCTCGGACGGCACACGCTGACGCAGGAAGTGCAGACCGCACCGGAATGCCTCAATGCAGCCGGTGGGCACGTACCGTGCGTCGAGAACCGGCGCTGGACCTACCACGGCGTGACCTACGCGACGCTCAACATCCAGGGCTCGTGCAACAACCTCTGCGACACGAACCGGCAGCATGTCGGGGACTCAGGCGATCCGGAGGAGTGGGCGGCCCGAAACCAGGCCGACATCGACTGGCTCAATGCGACATTCGCGCAGGCTCGGGCAAACGGATCGGCCGCGATCATGCTGATCTCACAAGCCGACCCCGGCTTCGACCTCAGCGACGCGACGAGGGCGCCGGTCCGTGATCCGAAGACGTTGGCGGAGACCGACGCCCACGGCGGCGCGCAGGACGGCTACGTCGCGTTCCTGACCAGGCTGCGCTCGCTCGTGGTGCAGTTCGGCAAGCCTGTTGCCTACGTGCACGGCGATTCGCACTACTTCCGAGTCGACCATCCGCTGCAGGACTCGACGGGCCGGCGGATCCAGAACTTCACGCGGGTCGAAACGTTCGGCGACAACCAGACACCGGCGGGGAACACGAACGACGTCCAGTGGCTGAAGGCGCTGGTCGACCCCTCGAGCCGCGACGTCTTTGCGTTCCAGGGGCAGATCGTCCCGCAGAATTGGACGGCGACGCCCTAGCCAACGGCCAGCGAGACATGCTTCGAACAGCCGGGGTCTAACCCCGGCTGTTCGGGACTCGTCGCTAGGCGGCGCGGCCCTTCGAAGCGTCCGTTAAGCCTCGGAAGCCCGCGGCCACGCGGGCGACCGCTTCCTCGTAACGCTTCTTCGAGAGCTTCACGCCGTAGCCGTGCTTCGCCTGGGTCTCGACGATCCGGTCGATGAACTCCCTCGCCTGCCGGTCCGCGTCCGGCGTACTCGCCATGCGCTCAGTGTAGATCAGGCCAGAGACGGTCGACCACGAGCTCCGCGAACCAGACGTACCAGTACTGCTGGGAAAGCTTTCGTTCCGCCAGGTACGTGCGCAGCCGGTCCGAGACTTCGAGCGCCGGCGTCAGTGTCGGGACGACGTCGTCGGGCCTGACCTCATTGCCCGATCCGCGCACGAACTTGCTCGTGTACGCATAGGCGTCCTTCGCCATCGCAGTCCAGAGCTTCCTGTCCGTCTCGAACAGGTCCACGAGTCCGGCGTCGCCGAGGCGCTTGAGCTTGTTGAGGCTCAGCGCCAAAGCACGACCCTCGTCGTAGCGACCGCGGCCCACGCCGTGGCCGCGAGCACGAGTGCGAAGAGCGTCACGGCGAGGTCGCGCAAAGCGCGATGCGGCGACAGCAACCAGGCGAACGCCACGGCGACGTCGGCGAGCGCAACCAGAAAGGCGCTGAGGATCCAGCTCCCGGCGCGCCGATAGCCCGCCGTGGCTGCAGCCGGCGTGTCGCCCGCAAACGACTGGAACGCCGAGATCGACACCCCGAGGAAGACCAACAGCAGGCCCGCGAGGCCGGCCGCAGCCCCGAAAACGGCCGGAACGACATCCATCCGCTCACCGTAGCCAAGCCCTCGGAAGGCAGTTAAGGTCGCCATATGCACCTGGGCAAGGACGGCAAGGTCGAGCTGATCAAGCGCGTGCCGCTCTTCTCGAAGCTCTCGAAGAAGGGGCTCGAAGAGGTGGCGCACATCGCCGACGAGCTCGACCTGCCGCAGGGCAAGGTGATGGCAGTCGAAGGCGACCGCGGACGCGAGTTCTTCGTCCTGCTCGAGGGCGAGGCCGACGTGACGAAGGGCGATCGCAGCATCAACACGATGAAGGAAGGCGACTTCTTCGGCGAGATCGCGCTCGTGACCAAGATGCCGCGCACGGCGAGCGTCACCGCCACCACTCCGGTCCGTGTGCTCGTCATCACCGAGCGCGACTTCGGCGCCTTGATCAAACACTCGGATGAAGTCGGCCGTTCCGTCGCCGAAGCGCTCGCGGAGCGCATCGCCCCCGAGCTACCGGTCTAGCTAGAGCGCGCCGAGCTGCGACGTGTCGTAGCCGAGCTTCTGCAGCTTCTGGATCGCAGTCCTGCCGTCCTCGACCGCCTGCGACTTACCGACCTTGGCCAGCGCGGCGCGCGCCTTGACGATGCTCTCCCGCCGGGCGTCCTTCACCGGCTCGAGCTCGTCGGCCAGATCGTGGAACGACCCGGCCAGCAACTTGTTGACGTCCTGCGTGTCCGCCGGCGGCTTCAATCCGTTGAGCTTCTTCGAGGCGTCGCGCAGGTGCGTCTGGAAGTTGTCGACCGACTCGTTGAACGTCGCGATGTCGATCGACTTCCCGAGCTGGCTACCCGCCGCCGTGAGATCGGCGCCGACCGTCTGGATCTCGGTCTGGTACTCGGCCTTCGTGACCGTCTTGGGGCTACTGCCGCAGCCGGCGAGGACGACGAGAAGGGCCGCGAGGCAGAGGCTGAAGGCTCGAACCGGGGTCATCGAGCCGGGTACCCTACCGAGGCCGGGGTGCGCTGCGGCTCGTTGAACGGCGCTGAGATCACACCCGTCGAACCTGATCTGGTTAGGACCAGCGAAGGGAGCGAACATTGCGGGACACACCACAGTGGGGGATCGAGCCGGTTCCGGATCGCCTGCGCGTCCTCGGCCTCATGGACACGACGCTGCTCTGGACGAACCTCGGCATCTCGTTGCTGGTGCTCGTTCTGCCCGCCTACTTCGATCTGCCGCTGCGCGACGCGCTCGCCGCAACGCTCGTAGGGGCCGTGATCGGGAACCTGATGCTCGCCGTTGCCGCGCTGATCGGCGCTGACGCGCGCGTGCCGGCCATGGTGCTGCAGCGAGCGCCACTCGGACGCCGCGGCTCGTATCTCCCGACGGCGCTCAACATTCTGCAGTGCCTGGGCTGGGCGATCTTCGAGCTGATCGTGATCGCAACGGCGGCCGGCCTCCTCTGCGACAAGCTCTTCGGCTTCAAGGCGGTGTGGGCGTGGAAGCTCCTGTTCGGCGTCGTCGCGGCGGTGCTCGCACTCCTCGGGCCCGTGGGCTTCGTTCGCCGCTTCGTGCGGAAGTTCGCGATCTGGGCGGTTCTCGCATCCGTCGTGTACCTCGCCTGGTGGATCGTCGACGGCGCCAACCTCGGCCGGAGCTGGACCGAAGGCGGCCACAAGGGGTCCTTCTGGCTCGCGGTCGACACCGTCGTCGCCGTCACCGTGTCCTGGGCGCCGCTCGTCGCGGACTACACACGCTTCTCGCGGGACCGGCGCAGCGCGTTCTACGGGGTCGGGATCGGCTACTTCCTGCCGACGCTCTTCCAGTTCGGGTTCGGCTCGATCCTCGTGCTGTCACGCGGGCTCGATCCGAGCAGGCCGGAATTGCTGCTGATCGCGATCGCCGGGGGCGGTCTTGCAGCAGCGCTCGCACTGCTGGCGCTCACCGTCGACGAGACCGACGAGGCGTTCGCGAACGTCTACTCGGGTGCAGTCTCGACGCAGAACCTCTTCCCACAGATTCCCCAGCGTGCCCTCATCGTCGGCGCTTCCGCGATTGCGACTGCCGGCGCGCTTGCGATCGACATGCGGAGCTACCAACGGTTTCTGCTGTTGCTCGGCGCCGTCTTCGTGCCGCTCCTCGGAGTGCTGGTCGCGGATTGGTTGCTGGCCGGCGCGCATTACACCCGGGAGCACGTTTTCGACGGGCCGGCAGTGCGTCCCGGGCCCATCGTCGCCTGGCTGGTCGGCTTCTTCGTGTACGAGTGGCTGTACCAGCCGGCCGATCTCGGCTTCTGGTCCCGCTGGATCGGCCACCTACCGACGCCGTCGTACCAGATCGGCGCTTCGCTGCCGAGTTTCACGGTCGCCTTTCTGCTGACCGCTCTCGCCGTAACGCTAGGCTCGCCGCGTGCCGCCGCTCGCCCTCGTCGGGAACCTCGCACGCGACCGGGTTGACGGCAGCCCGCCGCGGATCGGCGGCGGCCCGTACTACGCGGCGCGCGCCTGGCGCGGGCTCGGCTCGCGAGCGACGATCTACACCCGCTGCGGACCGGAAGAGCGTTTCGATTACGTCCGCAAGCTGACGGCTCTCGGACTGCCCGTCGTCTCGCTCGAGGGAAGCGACACCACCTCGTTCTCGTTCCACTACGAAGGCTCGGTGCGCATCATGACGGTCGAGCACCTCGGTAATCCCTGGACGCCAGACGACGCCGAGATTCTGGCAGCGGGTGCCTGGGTGCACGTCGCGCCGCTGCTGCGATCGGACTTTCCGGCAGAGACTCTCGCCGCAATCGCGCGCGGCCGCCGCCTTTCGTTCGACGGCCAGGGACTCGTCCGCGCCGCCGAACTGGGCCCGCTCAAACTCGACGCGAACTTCGATCCCGCGCTGCTCGAGCACGTGCAGATCCTGAAGCTGGCCGAAGAGGAGGCCGAGGTGATCGGGGCCGTCGACACGCTCGGTGTCCCGGAGGTGCTCGTCACGTACGGAGAGCGCGGCTCGCGCGTGTACTACAAGGGCCAGTCCGAGAAGGTGGGCGCTTGGCCGATCGCCACAGATCCGACCGGCTCCGGTGACGCCTTTTCAGCCGCCTACCTCGCGGGCAGGGCCCAGGGTCTCGCGCCGGTGTCGGCAGCACGGCAGGCAACGGGCGTCGTTGCGGCGCTGCTGACGGGCGCCATGACGTGATCGCTGCGGTTCGCACCGCGTCCGGCACGTACCTCGTCGACCTGGAGGCCGAGGAGGTGCTCGGTGCGGGCGAGGACTTCGAACCGGTGCGCATCAAAGTCGAGCTCCCGCGCGTCGTCGCAGCGGCCGCCTCGGGTGCAACCATCGTCGCCGTCGTCGACCGGCGCCCGCCGCTTGCCCTCTCGAACGACGCCGGCAGCACCTGGCGAGAGGCAGGCGGCGGACTGCCCGCCGGCTTTGCGATCGCGATCGACGACGACAACCCCGACCTGATGCTGTTCGCCGCGCGCAACCGGCTCTACCTGTCGGAGAACGGCGGCGTCTTCTGGCGCTCGCTCGTGCCGGAGCTGCCGGAGATCCAGGCGGTTGCCTTTCTCTAGAAGCGGAACTCGCCGCGTGCGACGACGACGGCTGAGCCGCCCACCTCGACGCGCTCGATCTGCTCCGGTGTGCCGTCCACCCGGACGAAGAGTTTGGACGGACGGCCGATCTCGGCGCCCTGCGACACCTCGACTTCTTCGCCGCCTTGGATGCGTCCGTGCCGTAGAAGGTGGATGCCGAGCGGTCCGCACGCAGAGCCGGTCGCGGGATCCTCATCGACGCCGCTCGTCGGCGCGAACATCCGTGTCTTCCAGTGCGTTCCCGAACCGGCGAAACAGTTGACCCCGAGCTCCGTCAGTCGCCCGAGCGCGCCGAAGTCGGGCTCGAGCGCCGCGACCTGTTCCTCGCTGCCGAGCTCAAGGAAGACGTGGTGCGGTCCGAGGTCGTAGACCTCGACGGGCAGCTGCGAGCGCACGCCGAGCAGCTCCTGCAGCTCCTCCGCCTGTTCGAACAGCTCCCAGTTCGGAATCGGCTGTTGCATCCAGCCGAACACGATGCGCGCGCCTTCGCGCTCGAGCGTGATGGGAATCACACCGGCCTCGGTCTCGAGCCGGATCTCCGTGAGCTGGAGCGGCGCGCCGAGAACGAACGCCGAGCCGAGGACGGGATGCCCGGCGAAAGGCAGCTCTACCTTCGGCGTGAAGATCCGGATCCGCGCGTGCCCACCTGACTCCGGCGGCAACACGAAGACCGTCTCGGAGAAGTTCATCTCCCGTGCAAGCTTCAGCATCGTCTTGTCGTCGACGCCGCGGCCATCGGTGAAGACGGCCAGCTGGTTTCCGGTCAACGCTTCGTCCGTGAAGACGTCCGCAACGACGTAGCGCAGTGTGGTCACAGGACGATCTCTACCATGGACGGGTGCCCGCGGCTGCGATCTCCGTCCACGGCCTGCGGAAGTCCTACGGTGACTACGAGGCGGTCCGCGGGATCAGCTTCGAGATCGCAGAGGGCGAGGTCTTCGGACTCCTCGGCCCGAACGGCGCCGGCAAGACGACCACGATCGAGATCCTGGAGGGCTACCGGCCCCGCGATGCCGGCGAGGTCGACGTCCTCGGTTTCGATCCGGGACGCGCCGGCCCGTCCTTCAGAGAGCGGATCGGCGTGGTGCTGCAGCAGTCGCAGCTCTGGCCGACGATCACCGTCGCCGAGACGCACCGCATGTTCGCCGGTTACTACGACCGGCCGCGCGACGTCGACGAGGTGATCAAGCTCGTCGGCCTCGAGGAGAAGCGAGACGCGCGCGTGAAGACTCTCTCCGGAGGTCAGAAGCGCAGGCTCGACCTCGGCGTAGCGCTTGTGGGCGACCCGGACCTCGTCTTCCTCGACGAGCCGACCACCGGCTTCGATCCTGCAGCACGCCGTGCGGCGTGGGACATGATCCGCGCCCTGCGCTCGCTCGGCAAGACGATTCTCCTGACGACGCACTACCTCGACGAGGCCGAGCAGCTCGCGGACCGCGTCGCCGTACTCCGCGAGGGCCAGATCATTCGTGAGGGCACTCCGGCCGAGCTCACCGGCGGGACGAACGAGACCGAGGTGCGTTACCGCCAGGACGGGCACGAGGTCGTGATCCACACGACAGAACCGACCCGCCTCTTGCAGGAACTGACCGCGGCGGCGCTTGCCGAAGGCCGCGAGGTCGAAGGACTTCAGGTTCGCCGACCCACGCTCGAGGACGTGTATCTCTCGCTGACCACGCCCGAGGAACGATGAGGCTCTACCGCCTCCAGCTCAGGTGGGAGCAGCTCCTGTTTTGGCGCAGTCGCGAATCCGCGGTGTTCGTCTTCCTCTTTCCGCTGTTGTTGTTCACGCTTCTGACCGCCGTCTACAACGGACGCATCTACGGACGCCCGGCGTCCTGGGCGCTGCTGGCGGGTATGCTCGGCTACGGCGCAGCGACCACGGCATTCGCCGGGCTTGCGCTGATCCTCGTGGCGCGCCGGGAGCTCGGGATTCTGAAGCGAATCCGCTCGACACCGCTACCGCCGGCCACGTATCTCGTCGCAGTCCTGACGTCGATCATGCTGGTATTCGCGCTGCAGGCCGTTTCACTCTTCGTGCTCGGCAAGGTGCTGAAGTCGACGCCGTGGCCGCAAAACGTGGTCTCGCTCGCTCTTGCCCTGGCGCTCGGGGCTGCCGTGTTCGCGGCTCTCGGGCTTGCCTTGACCGGCTACATCCGGTCGCTGGAAGGCTCGTCCGCAATCGTGAACGTCATCGTGCTGCCGATGGCATTCCTGAGCGGTTCGTTCGGCCCGACCCGTCACTACCCGCAGGCATTGCGCGCGATCGGCGCCGTGTTGCCGCTGAAGCCTCTCATCGATCTCATCAACGGCATCTACCTCCACGGCCAGCAGATCTGGGACCGGCCGAGGGCCGTGGCCATCCTCATAGCCTGGGGAATCTTCGGAATGGCCGTAGCCATACGGAAGTTCCGCTGGGAGCCGAGGGAGGGTTAGCTCTTCGGCAAGACGGTAATACGACTTTCAATGCAGGTCGAAAACGCCATCGCCTTCGCCGTCGACCAGGAGCCCGCCGGTCTCGAGGTTCGGATCAACTTCGGCGTCTTCGCCGGGCGCGACGCGACCTCCGCAGAGCTCGAGGAGCTCGGCAAGCTGCTCGTTTCCGAGGCGGGCGAGATCTCGATCGTCGGCGAGGAGCGGCACGAGATGTCGGAGGACGCCGAGGTCGTCCTCCGTCAGGTGCGAGTCTCGGTCGCGCCGGACAACGTGCCGGACGATCGAGCGGAGCGCAGGAAGTTCTGCGAGCGGCTCGTCACGCTGGCGGAGATCTGGGCGCGCCAGTGCATCAGCGAGCGCCACGCAGAGCTGACCGACATCTAACGAGCTCGTGCCGCGCGCAGCGCGAGGCCCGCGACACGCGTCGGACGGCCTGCTTTCGCGATCACGTCGTCGAGGGCACCGGCGAATTGCTCCAGATCCTGCTCGGTGACGACGAGCGGCGGTAACCCCTTCAGCACGGGCAAGTCGTGCCCGGCCACCTGGCTGAGGATGTGGTGCTTCGTGAAGAGCGGCACGACGACGAGCTGAGCGAAGAGACCGGCCTGCATCCGTTCCATCAGACGCCAGGCGAGGCTGCCGGAGTCCGGCTCGCCGAACTCCATCGCCCACATCAGCCCGAGCCCGCGCACGGCGCGCACGACCTCGTGCTCGTCGGCCAACGCGCGCGTCAGCTCGAGCAGGCGCGCACCGAGGCGCGCAGACCGCTCGACGAGATCGGCGTCGTCGAGCTCGCGCAGGGTCGCGAGCCCCGCCGCCATCGCAAGGTCGTTCGGCGCGAAGGTCGAGCCATGGCTGACCGAGTGCTCGAGCGAGTCGAACACGCCGTCGTACACCTGCTGTGACATGAGCAGGCCGCCGACCGGCACATAGCCACCCGAGAGAGACTTCGCGACGGTGACGAGATCCGGCTCGAGCCCCCAGTGCTCGAAGCCGAAGAGCTTGCCTGTGCGCCCGAAGCCGGTCTGCACCTCGTCGACGGCAAAGAGCGTGCCGTATCGCCGGCAAAGCTCCTGCGCGCCTTCCAGATAGCCGGACGGCGGGACGTTCACTCCCTTTCCCTGCACGGGCTCGACGAGAAAGAGCGCGACCTCCTCGGTACGGAGCGCAGCGTCGAGTGCGTCGAGGTCGCCGAACGGAACCGTCGAGAACCCAGGCAGGAGCGGCCCAAAGCGTTCGACGAAATGGCGATCGCCGCCCGCCGAGAGGGCACCGAGCGTGAGCCCGTGGAAGGACTGCTCCGTCGAGACGACGCGCGACCGGCCGGTCGCGGCGCGCCCGAGCTTGAGCGCCGCTTCGACTGCCTCGGTGCCCGAGCTCGTGAACAGGACTCGCGCCAGTCGTGCGGGCGTCCGCTTCAGCAGCTCTTCGGCAAGGAGTCCCGGCAACAGCGAGACGCCGAGCTGGACCGATCCGGGAGTGTCGAGCTCGAGCGTCTCGACAAGCGCCGCGCGGATCCGGGGATTGTTCCGCCCGGCGTTGAACATCCCGAAGCCCCCGAGCATGTCGAGGAAACGGTTCCCATCCGAGTCGTAGAGGTACTGCCCTTCGGCTCGCGCCCACACGCGATCGAAGCCGATCGTCTTCAACACCCGCATGAACTGTGGGTTGATCCCGCGCGCGTAGAGGTCGTAGTCCTCACCGGCGCGAGCTTCCAAGAGCTCCCGGATCACGAGCGGAGCGTATCGCCCTCCAAAACAGTGAGGGCCCCACAGTGGGGGCCCTCGTTCCTTACGAAACGTCAGACATGCGCTACTTCCCGTGATCCTTGCCGCCACCGCCGCCGTTGCCGTGGCTCTCACCGCCGCCGCTCTTGCCGTGGCTTCCGCCACCGTGCGACTTGGCGCTGTTGCCGTGACTCGACTTGGTGTGGCTCGACTTGGTGTGGGTCGACTTGGTGTGGGTCGACGTGCTCTGGCTCGAGGCGCCGTGGCTCGTCGTGTGCTGCGGCTTCAGCTTCTTCGGCTTCTTCGAGCCATGACTACTGGTCGTCGTCGTACCGGTCGTCGTGGTCGAAGCCGTCGTCGCGGCAGCAGTCGTCGTCGTCGCACATGCGCCGATGCTGTCGCCGTGGGCTATGTGCGCCGGAACTGCGGGAGCCGCGATGTTGATCGTGTGCTCACCGCCGTTACCGGTCTTGTGGCAGACGTCCATCTTTTCTTGACCGTTGCCGAAGTCCCCGCCGTCGGCCTCGTCGCCGGTCGACGTGGTCTGGTTCGTGGCGGTCGTCGAGGTGGTCGTCGAGGTCGTGCTCGAGGTGGTGTTTCCGTGATCCTCGAAATCGTTCTCCTCGGACTCCGACTCCTGGTCGTCCGCGGACTGTCCTTCGCGGTCACCGGTCGTCGTGGTCTGGGTCGAGGTCGTCTGGGACTCGGTCGTGCTCGTGGCCGACTGGC
>DATMZV010000165.1:0-2740 GCA_035573355.1 Gaiellaceae bacterium
CTCGCCGATGCTAAAGGCGCGCGCCGATCTTGTCCTCGACCTGCCCGAGGAGGCCTGGTTCGACGTCGGCCTGATGCAGAAGGACATCGTCCTCGCGCTCGACGCCGCACGGCAACTGTGCGTCCCGCTCCCCTCCGCCGCCGCGGCCGACGAAATGCTCACGCTCGCGCGGGCCGCCGGCTACGAGCACCAGGACATCGCAGCACTCTTCGAGGTGCTCGCGCAACTGACAAGCGACACGACTTCCCCGCCCGGCTGACGCTCACCACCACTTGCGTTCGAGAGCACCCTGGGTTCCGCCGGTACGGTCGAGTGCATCAAGTTCCGCCATGTCCGCATTGGACAGCGTGAAGTCGAAGATCTGCGTGTTCTCGGCGAGCCGGTCGCGGTGCGTCGACTTCGCGATCAGGGGAACGTCACGCTCGATGCACCAGCGAAGCAACACCTGGGCTGGCGTGCGCCCGAGGCGCTGCGCGATCCGAGTCGCCGTTTCGCTGCCGATGTGGCGACCGTGTCCGAGTGGGCTGTAAGCCTCGAGAACGATCCCCTCCCCACGGCACGCGTCAAGAAGCCCTTTCCGGTACTCGTACGGACTGAATTGCGCTTGGTTGACGACGGGCGCGATGCTCGCCGTTGCCAGTAACTGCTGGAGCTCGGCAACGTCGAAGTTGGAAACCCCGATCGAGCGTGTGTGACCAAGCTCCTGAGCTCGCTCCATTCCCTGCCACGCCCAGGTCGGCCCGCCCTTCGGCCAATGAACGATGTACAGGTCGACGCGCTCGACCCCGAGTCTCTGAAGGCTCCGCTCGAGCTCTGCGACCGGATCTCTCCGTGCGGGATGGAACTTGGTGGTTATGAAGACGTCATCGCGCGGGACGCCGCTTTCGCGCAGTCCCTGGCCGACGCTCTCCTCGTTGCCGTAGGCCTGGGCCGTGTCGAGGTGCCGGTAGCCGAGTTCGAGCGCCCAACGAACTGCGTCGACGCACTCGCGTCCTTTCGGCACCTGCCAGACGCCGAGGCCGAGCAGCGGCAACTGCGCACCGTCCGCCAGGGTGGTCTCGTTTCGATCTGCTGCCACGGCGCTTCTCATTGCGTTTCTACCGGACGTGCGAGCGCGGCGCGTGCGGACGCCGCGATGTCGGCGTTCGTGTTGGCGTGCCCGCCGATCCCCCAGCCACCCTCCGGCGACTCGGTCAGCAGCACCCACGTGCGCTCTCCCAGGCCCGGGTCGCCGGCAGCGGCCGCGATGATTTCCGTGAGTTCCTGGACTACGCCGAGTTGCTTGTCGCGATCGAGTACCCCGACAGGGGTGAGTACCTGGACTCGCACGTAGTTGCTCTCCCCCGCGACATTGGAGATCGCGACTGCATCCATGTCGTGGATGAACGCGGCGGTGTTGTTCGCGAAGAGCGGCAGATCGGGGACCTGTTCCCAACGCATGACTGCCGCCGCGAGGTCACGCGCAAGCCCGTGTGGCTCCGCGAACGTTCCTGCGGCGGCGTAGACATCGATCATCGGCATCAGCCGGCCTCCTCGAGGAATGAGTGGACGTCGGCAGCGAACTCTTCGTGGTGCTGGAAGAGAAAGCCGTGCGCCGCATCGGGGTAGATCTTGACCCGCGCGTCCGGCAGGAGACCTGCGAGTAGGTGGGAGTAGCGGGGGAGGATCATGGGGTCACTGTCGCCGTTGGCAACGAACACCGGGAGCGCGATCGCGGCTACTCGCTGGAGCAGCGAGTGGTTGGGGATCCCCCACGTGCACACGGCGTCGTACTGGGCCTGACGGGTCTGCCACGTCGTCGCTTCGTCGCGGTCGCTTGTCCTTCCGAAGATGCGTCCGGCTGCTTGCTGTCCTGCTTGGCGACTCGTGACCGTCGGCGCGAAGAAGACCTCGAGGTATCCCTGCGGGCTCGTTTCCGGCTGACCGACCGCGCCGATGACCTCCGGCGCCCAGCCGTGCATCCCCGCCGCACCCTGCGGCGCTGAAGACGCCAGTACGGCGCGCCGCAATAGATCAGGGCGGATGAGCGCAATCTCCTGCGCGACGAAGCTCCCGATCGAGAAGCCGAGCAGATCGACCCGCTGAAACTCCATCGCCTCGAGGAACGCGATCGCATCGTGGGCCATTGCTTCGATGGTGTTCGGCGTACTCCCTGTCGATGCGCCGACGCCGGCGTTGTCGAACGTGACCACGCGCCGACTCGCGGCGAGCGCGTCGATGAGAGCAGGGTCCCAGTTATCGAGGTTGCCGCGGAAGTGCTGCAGCAAGACAAGCGGCACCTCACCTGCACCGACGTCGCGGTAGGCATACTCGATCGCGTTACCGGCCGTGACTCGTTGAGTCGCCCGCGTCTGTTCTTCTGTGACTGCCATGTGTTCGTCCCTTCGCGTGGGGGTCAGCGGACGGCCGCGGCGCCGACTGACTGGGCCGCCTTCTCGATCAGGTCGACGACCTCGCCGGGATGGGAGACCATCGCGACGTGGCTCGAGGGGATCTCGACGGTGGTCGCGCCCATTCGCGCTGCGAACTGCCGCTCGGCGTCCGGCGGGAGCGCCTCGTCGTTCTGCGCGACGAGGTACCAGGTCGGCAGCGACTTCCACGCGGGCTCGCCCATGACGTCGGTGAACGCGGATGACGCAATGGCTTGCTGCACGGCGTACAGGACACGGGCGCGCTTCGGGTCGACGTCGGCGGCGAAGTGGTTGACGAAGTCGTCCTCGGAGAGCCAGCCGTAGCCGCG